>CAMWKV010000020.1 GCA_947174915.1 uncultured Porphyromonadaceae bacterium
AGACAGCAATGCTCTCTGCGTATCTCTGCTCCTCTGCGCTCCCTCTGCGTGAGACAAATTCTCGCAGCGCCACGATTGCCGCCCTGGATTGAAGGGGCTCACGCAGAGGGAGCGCAGAGGAGCAGAGGTACGCAGAGGCCTTTGATAAGTAGCGGGGTCTTAGTTGATGTATAGGTTGGCTTATTCGCCGAGCCAGTTGTGGGCGGCGAGGACGGCGTCGAGGGCATCGAGGGCTGCCTTACGGTTCCAGTCGGGACGGTTGGCGAAGACGAGATAGTAAATATCCTTCTCGGGAATGTATACTCCTGCGACCTTATAGCCGCCATTGGTGCCGTTGTGATATATTTTTTTCGGTTTGCCGGCTTGTTCTTTGATGAAGAAGCCCATCGCAACAGAGATGCCCGGTTCATCGGTCTCAATGACAGGAGTAATAGCTTTTTTGAGAGCGGCTTCGCCTAAGACTTTGCCACCGAAGAGATCGCGCTGCCACTTGTAGAAGTCGAGGGCTGTAGTGTATACACCGCCGTCGGGCTTTGTGGCGAAGAAGTCGGACTCGCCGTAGTCGTATTCCTCCCATCGGCCATCGTCGCTGCGGTAGTTGCCATACGGATTATCATCGTCGGGAGTAGGACGGTATGCGTGGGAGAACTGGCCGTGGTCGACAGAAGGATCATAATATAACGTATGTTGAAGGCCGTTGCCACGGAAAATATTCTCCTCCATCCATGGCATGAACCGGCGTCCGGTGGAAGTCTCTATCACACGGTAGATGAGCTGATATGGGGGGTTCTCGTAGGCGAAGGCCGTGCCGGGCTCGAAGTTGAGGGAGTCCATGGTGGTGAGGTACTTCGTGGACTCATTGGCGAGGCCATAAAGCTTGAAGTCGCGGCACGAAGCAAAGCGTGTATAGTGGTCACGGGTATAGTCTTCCCAGTCCTCCTCTGTGCGCGGACGCATATCAGGCAGGCCTGAGGTATGGCTCAGCAAGTGTTTGAGCTTTACCTTGTGATACTGCTGGCCACCGCGGAGGGTAGGCACATATTTGACGATATCATCGTCAAGGCTGAGGATACTGTCCTCCTCGAGCTTGAGGAGTGCAACTGCGGAGAACTGCTTCGACAACGAGCAAATGTTGACGAGCGTGGTATCCGTCATGGGGATATCTTCCTTGAGGTCGGCAATACCGAAACCTCTGTTGTAATAGATAGAGTCGCCTTTGGCGATGAGAACGACGGCGCCGGGTTCGTCGTCCGGGAAAATGTCGTCGAAGATAGAATCGACGGAAGCCTGAAAGGTATTTCGGGAATCCGAAGCGTGCTGACAGGACACCACGCTCAGGGCGACAAGAAGCAGAAGCGCAAAGGGTAATTTGTGCATCGGAGGAATGGGGCAGAAAAATGTTGATTATCAATCAGGAACGCGCTCCGTCAGTACATTGTAGCGAAGAAGGATGCTGTCGACTTTCAGAGCAGTCTCGAGACGGTTCCAATCGGGACGATTGGCAAATATCAAGTAGAAGAGTTGCTGGCGAGGGAAAGCTGCTTCGTAGACTGAGAAGCCGCCGTTGACCGAAGTATGGAATGCCTTTCGTGGCATCCAGTCCACATCCTGGACATACATGCCCAGACCATACTGTATCTCGGGATTCTGCGTGTGGGTCGCTACGGCAGTACACATATAGAGGGATTCCTCGGATATCACTTTGCCGCCATAGAGAGAGCTTATCCAACGGATGAAGCCCTTGGGCGATGTGAAGATACCGTGGTCGGCACGGGTGCTGAAGAAGGGTGTCTCTCCATAGTCGCACTCGTCCCAGCGGCCGTCGGAGCTGCGGAATACATTCTCGTTGCGCACCTCGGAGGCAGGAGCATAGCCGTGTGCCATGCGTCGGTGGGGCTTGGCTGGGTTATAGAACTGAGCGTTGCGCAGCCCGGCGGGTTCGAACACATTCTTGCGCATCCAGTCTTCGAAGACTGTATCGGTAACAGCCTCTATCACCTTGGGTATGAGGAGATAGGGGATATCCTGGTAGTTAAATTCAGTGCCGGGCTCGAAATGAAGTGTATCTACTGCCTGGAAGAAGGCTGTAAGTTCTTTGTCGCCACCGTAGAGGGCGAGGTCGGAGCCGGAGGTGAATGCGGATGGGAATGTATTCACGAACTTCGACCACTCGGCATCGTCCTTGGGGCGGATGTCGGGGAGGCCGGAGGTGTGCGATAGTACATGGCGGAGAGTGATGCGGCCGAACACTCGCGGGTTATAGTCCGGGAAGAACTTGGACAGGGTGTCGGAGAGATTCAGACGTCCCTGCTCGCAGAGCTTGAGGACGCCGGCGGTGACGTAGGTCTTGGTGGCCGACACGGCATTGAGGAGCGTGGTGTCTGTCATAGGGACATTGACATCGAGGCGCGCCATGCCGTAGCTGCGGTTGTAGATTATCGAATCGTGATCCATCACGAGCACCACCGCACCGGGGGCGTTAGCGTCGGTGAAGATGGTGGCGAAGAGTGAATCGAGCGCCATCGTCATCTCCGTCTTCGTGAATTCAGGCTCAGCGGAGCGTGTTGTACGGCTGCAATTGTCGGCGATGAGCACCAACAATACCGAGATGATGAACAGATGTATGCAGTGATGGCGATGCATTGATTTGCGGGATTCGGATAAGCTGTTTTTGCTGTTTTTGGAATTTTGAGTACGCAAATGTACTAAGAATATTTTTACAAAAAATACCCTAAAAAACTTTTCTCCGAATCGTCGCTAAATTGTAAAATATATGTCACCACCGTATCATGTTTGTCACAATATGGCGATAAAAATGCAAGAATAGGGTATCTATAGGGGCGAAAAGCGGGTATAACGAAGGAGTGTATGTTTCCTTTTGACACTTATTTACAATCCGCGCCTTAAATTGCTAAAAAGTGAAAACAAGACCCAAAAAGCCTTCAGAAAGTGGCGGCGAGAGTGAATCCGAAACGGCCGCGTCCTATGGTGGGCATGAACACTCCGCTCACCTCGTGCCCCTTGTGTTTGCGTGGATAGAGACCACGGGTGTCGCTGCCGCGGAAGAGATTAACAACCTCGTTGACCGGGTCGATGAGGAAGGCGACGACGTTGCCAAGGACGGGCGAACCGAGGAGACAGTAGCCATTCTGCACGATATGACGCTTGATGCGGTAGAAACCTTCACCTATGAGGCTGCCTACGCCGGGGGTAATGAAAAGGTCCTGAATCGAGGGGCGTTCCATACATGCTTCGATGCCATACTCCCAGCAGATAGTGGAGATACATGCTGAGTAGAGAAGAGACTGGGCGTAGTTGAAGCCACACGAGCGAGCCGACATGAAATAGGCAGCGCCGGCGTAGGGATGCAGGACATAGTTGAAGATAGGATTGTCGTGATCCCACTCGGGTCCGCGGACGAAGACGTTCTTGTACCAGCGCTCATAGAAAGGGGTCTGCTGGAGAGTGGCACGGTTCCAGGCGGTAGCATCCTCGGGGAGCAGTTCGAGCACGAAGAGTGTAGCGACGAATGCACCGGAGAGTACGGCGGTGTTGATCCACATGCGGTGCCAGTTCGGAGCCGAGAGAGTCCAGCTCTCCGGAAGACTATATATAGAAGGTGGAGTGGCCTTCTTTCCCAACTTACTCATGAACGCATCGGCAGAGGTGTCGAGGTGCGCCATCGAGGGTGTGAGCGGCTGCGAGCTGAGTGTAACAATCGCAGCAAGAGTCGCCTCTGTGCTGTCCGAAATTGATATTGTTTCGCTTGACTCGTATATGGTGCTGTCGGCGACCGTCACGACGGCGGAAGACTCGTATATAGTGCTGTCGGGGGCAGCCATGACTGCGGAGGACTCGTATATAGTACTGTCGGCAATTTCGACAGGGGCCGGCATAGTGGTATCCGTTTCGCCCACAATGTTGCCCGCTACAACAGTGCTGAATATCGTACTCAGCGCAAGTATCGAAAGTGTTGCAATAGTTTTCATAAGTGGTGAATTTAATTGAAACGTAGGCGAATGTCCGTTGAATAAGGTGCTATTAAAACATTTTTTGCAGCACTTTTGCCTTATTATTCCGACAGTTGAACTTTTCGCATACTTTTCCATACTGCCCGATTATAACTTTGCAACCGAAAGGCACAGACACCGAATCCACTAATCATCAGCACATTACCATTTTAGCACAATATCCCTACCACCGGAACAGGTCTGCAAAAGTATTAATTATTTTTATTATAGATTACAAGAACATTACACCGATGAAACCATTTGTCATCCTCGACAACGGCCACGGCGCCTCCACACCCGGCAAGAGTAGTCCAGACGGGCTCTATCACGAATGGGAGAGTACCCGCCGCATCGCCGCTGCCATAGCCGACGGCCTCCAAGCCCGCGGCATTGATCACCATCTGCTTGTCCCTGAGGCGACAGACGTGCCGCTACGCACTCGCACAGCCGCCGTCAACGCCCTCACCGCCACCCATCCCGACGCCATCCTCATCTCCATCCACAGCAACGCTGCCGGTGACGGTAGCCGATGGAGTGACGCCCGAGGCTGGTGCGCTTTCGTAGCACCGAAGGCATCGCAGAACAGTTGCCGGCTTGCCCGGCTGCTCACTACCGAGGCGCACAGGCATGGGCTGGAAGGCAACCGCCTCACGCCGGCCGAAGGCTTCTGGCGCGCGTCGCTGGCCATGGTGCGCGACACTCACTGCCCCGCCGTCCTCACCGAGAATCTATTCCACGACAATCGCTCCGACGTCAAGATTCTCCTGTCCGACAGCGGCATAGCTACCATCGCGCGTCTGCATATCGACGCGATAGCAAAATACTACTCTCTCCCATGAAAACGTACCGACACCGTCTTTCTCTGCCACTCATCGGCCTCGGAACTCTGTTCATCGGTATGTGCGGCTACAGCCTTGGCCGCACAGCACACATCCGTGAGCCGCAGACAGTCACCGATACCATCGTCATCCGCACGCCGCCTGTCGAACGCCTCTGCACCGTCGGCGTGGTACGCGTCCGCGTGCCGGGCAGCGCAATCCGTCCGGCCACGCCATCCTCTGCGGCAGTCGCCGACAGCGTCCCGTCCGCTGAGCCGTATATACTACCCGCACAGCCCTTGCACCCTATGGCGGACATCGCCGCCATGCCGAACTTGTCGGCACTCATCGACAGCCTCGATATCGAACTGCCGCGCCAGCAGGCTCTCTACGTCGGCGTCGACTACCGCGCCTATGTGAGCGGCTACGCTCCGGCGCTCGACAGCCTCGTATTCACCCGTAGCACTACCCTCACCTACCCGCGCCGCCTCGGCATAGGTATCCAGGCCGGCATAGGCCTCACCCCCGCAGGCCCACAGCCCTACATCGGCATCGGTCTGAACTTCAAGCTCTTCTGACAATTCGAAAAAAATCAGTCCTGCGCGAACTTTTCCGCCTCCGCGATTGTTTTAAAGTCAATGCTTAAAAATCTAAGACAATGAATTCCGAACGCACACCCATCGGCAAGCTATGGCTCTCGCCGTTTATCTCAGGTCTAATCGCCATCGCCTTAGGAATATGGACCCTGTGCTGCCCGGCAGCTTCAATTATCGCCTTCGCCTACCTCTTCGCTGCCCTCATATTATTCTCAGGTATCCTCAACCTGGGCTACGCCGCCTTCACACACAACATCAGCCCGAACTGGAGCTGGAGCCTCGTGCTGGGCATCCTTGAAATCATCGGTGCAGTATGGATGTTCGTCCTCCCCGCCGACTCCCTGGCCCAGACCTTCCTTTTCATCACCGGCATCCTCCTCATGGTAGTAGCCATCACCAGCCTTGGCGAGACCTGCCTCGTCACCGCCCTCAGCGGCCATAGTTTCATCGCCATGATTATCGCGCTGGTGACATGCATCGTCACTGTGATGATGTTCATCTCCGGGCCCATCGTCGGTGGCACAGCAGTATGGCTATGGATAGGCATCTCGCTGATATGCTTCGGCATTTACCGCCTCATACTCGCACGCTTCCTCCGCAAAAACCTCTGAGAGCAAGACTATCCCGGCGCTCTATCGTGGCAAATATTTTTCACACTATTTTTGCCGATAGGATATTTATGGCTATCTTTGCAAAAAATATGCAAAGATAGCCACATTATTGTTCGCTACTCTGCTACTCGCACGCCCTTCGGGACGTGTACTTTCGTCGTCAATACGGATAGTTAACACATTATGGGCAATACAACGAAAAAACTGATCAAGAAGCTGGCAGAGTCCCGTCCTATGCAGGCTTTCCTTGAAAAACCTACGCCAAAATGGGTCGTATTTATCGCCGACCTGCTCATCATCGCGTTCTGCTGTGCAATATCAATAGCATTCAACCTCTCACACCCCTCCGCCGGCACCGATTGGGTCTACACCGACACCGCCCGCTGGCTCACCGAATTCATCATCTACGGCGCCCTTGCCTTCGGCCTCGGCACCAGCCGCTATATCATCCGCCTCTCCGCCATTGAGGACATCTACCGTATCGTCTTGCTCGTATTCCTCGCCTCCGCCCTCCTATGCGGCATCAGCGGTATATGCTATATCTTCACCGGCACGCCATATCTGAGCATCTGGTCCATCATCATCACTGCAGCGCTGGTATTCGCCCTCATGCTCATGATGCGCCTGTCCGTCAAGTACATATATCTGGCCACCGTAGGCATGTCGCAGAAGAAGAAACGCATCATCGTCCTCGGGTCGGCCATCAACTCCTACTTCCTGGCCTCCGCCCTCAAGAGCGAATTCGAAGGCCGCTTCGACCCGGTGGCACTCCTGAGCCTCGTCGACAAGAAAGTCGACGGCACTGTCAACGGCATCCCCGTCATACCCTTCGACCCCGACCGCGTGGCCGAGGTATTCAAATACTACAAGTGCGACACCCTCCTCTTCCTCTCCACTCAGCTCGAACTCATGCGTAGCGGCACCGCCGACATCTTCCTCCGCAATAACATACACCTGCTGATGCTCAACCAGGTAGAGGAATTCGATGTCAACGCCAAGCAGATGCCGCGCCTGTCCTCTCACGTCCACGACATCCACATCGAGGACCTCCTCGGCCGCGAACCCATACGCACCGAGAACCCCATCCTCCGCTCCGTCATACGCAAGCAGACAGTGTTGGTGACCGGCGCCGCAGGTTCAATCGGCAGCGAAATCGTGCGTCAGCTCGCCTCCTTCGAAGCCTACGAAATCGTCCTTCTCGACCAAGCCGAGACGCCAATGCACGACATGCAGCTCGAGCTTCAGGAGAAGTTCCCCGGACTCAAGATACAGATGGTCATCACCGACGTGGCCAACCGCGACCGTCTCGAACAAGCCTTCGAGAAGTATCGTCCCCGCTATGTGTTCCACGCCGCCGCATACAAACATGTGCCCATGATGGAACGCAATCCGCAGGAAGCCATCATCACCAACGTCTTCGGCACCAAGAACGTAGCTGACCTCGCCGTGAAATACGGCGTCGAGAAATTCGTGATGATTTCCACCGACAAGGCTGTCAACCCCACCAACGTCATGGGCGCCTCCAAGCGTATCGCCGAGATATACGTCCAGTCACTCTTCTACCACCTGCGCAACACCTCCGACTCTCCATCCACCCGCTTCATCACCACCCGCTTCGGCAACGTCCTGGGCAGCAACGGTTCTGTCATACCTCTCTTCCGCCGTCAGATCGAGCAAGGCGGTCCCGTCACCATCACCCACCGCGACATCATACGCTACTTCATGACCATCCCCGAAGCATGTTCACTCGTGCTCGAGGCCGGTTGCATGGGCTCAGGCGGTGAGATTTTCATCTTCGACATGGGCCAGCCCGTGAAGATTTGGGACCTCGCCGTACGCATGATTTCACTCTCCGGTCTCCGTGCCGGTGAGGATATCCAGATTATAGAAACCGGACTTCGCCCCGGCGAGAAACTCTTCGAGGAACTGCTCAACGAACGCGAACACACCCTCGCCACACACCACAAAAAAATCATGATTGCGCGCGTGCGTACATATAAATATGAGGATGTACTCGAACACCTCGAACGCCTCCACGATGCCCTCAACCACGGCTCGAACCACGATGTAGTGGCCGAGATGAAGCACATCGTCCCCGAGTACAAGTCCAAGAATTCAATCTGGGAGAGAATCGACACTGAAATCTCCGACGACCACGAGCACGACATGCAGGAAATCAACACCGATTTCTCCCTCGATACCGTCGAAAAGTAAAGCCTCCACCAGCAAAACGAACACGAAGCACCCACACGTCAATCTACTAATTATCATACTACTCACATTATGAAGAAAGTCCTCACCCTCGTCGGCGCCGCACTCCTCGCCGGCTCATTCTCGGCTCACGCCTTCGACCCGTCGAGCATCCTCGGAGCTCTCAAAGGCGACTCCACCTCAACCTCCGGCAGCGGCTCCGGTATCGGTGACGCTGTGGGCGGCATTCTCGGCAATGTGCTGGGCAACAGCAAATTCTCCGTCGACGACCTCGTAGGCGAATGGGACTACTCTGCTCCCGCAGTGACCTTCAGCAGCGACGACGCACTCAAGAAAATCGGTGGCGCAGGAGCTTCCGCCGTAGTGGAAGGCAAACTCAAACCCTACTACGAAAAGCTCAAATTCAACAAGACTACACTCACTGTCGACGCCGAGCACAACTTCGAGCTCAAACTCGGCTCTGTGCCCCTCAAAGGCAAAATCGAGAAGGACGACAAGGATGAACTCGTGTTCAACTTCAGCGCCTTCGGCAAGGTGCCCCTGGGCAAAGTAAGCGCTCACGCCACCAAAGCCGGCAACACTCTCACCCTCACCTTCGACGCCACACGACTCATACAGATACTCACCAAACTCTCATCGGTGCTCAATATCTCCACCCTCGATACCGTGTCGTCACTCCTCAACAGCTACGACGGCATCTACATGGGCTTCAAGCTCAAGGCCAAGAAGTAAGCCTGCGACGGCTCATCCGGCAAGAGGGTGTAAGCACTTAAGTACACTACTGCCTACTACTATATAAAATGCGACGTATCGTCCTCATTATCCTTTGGATAGCTGTGGCTATTGCCGGCAGCGAGGCCGCTACGCCGCGTCGTTCATCTACGGCCATACAGAAAGAACGTCGTGCGGCGGCCGAGAAAATCAAACGTACCGGCAGCCAACTCACTGCCAATGAGGAGCAGACGCGTCGCGAACTATCCAACCTACAAGCTCTCGAGGGCGAGATTCGTCAGCGCGACCTCGATGCCAACCGCCTCGCTGCGAGCCTCGCTGCTCTCCGCCGACACCGCGCCGCTCTCTCCGACAGCATCAACGATGCCGATACACGCCTCACAGCCCTCCGCCAGAGCTACGCCAGGGCCCTACGTAGCGCCCGCAGACAGCGGCGCATAGTATCCGATGCCGCTTTCATATTCAGCTCCGAGTCGTTCCGCCAGGCACGAAGCCGCGCACGATGGCTCGACGAACTCAACTCCTGGCAGAGCCGTAAGGCACTTGAAATCAAGACCACATCCGAACAGCTCCGCAGCTCGCGCGCTCGCCTCGACAGTCTCGAGTCGGTGTTACGCGCCAGCAGTGACAGTCTTGCTTCCGAGCAGCGAATCCTCGCCGAACGCAAGCACCAGGCCGACGCCGTTGTAGGCTCTCTCAAGCGGCAGAGCCGCAACCTCACGCGCGTGCTCGACGAGCAGAAACGTCTCGTGGCCAACCTCGACCGCGAGCTCGACCGCATAATAGCCGAGGAAGCCCGCCGAGCAGAAGAGGTAAGAAAAGCTGAAGAAGCCAGGAAAGCCGAGGAGGCACGAAAGGCCGAAGAAGCCAGGAAAGCCGAAGAGGCAAAGAAAGCTGAAGCCGCGCGCAAAGGGAAGAACTCAAAACCCACCAAGTCAAGCAAATCCGACAAGCCTAAAACCGCCGAAAAGACCGAGCAGCCGGGTCGAAAGCCGGAGACTAAACCGACTACGAGCCCGTCGACACCGGGCGCTACCGTCACTTCGGCATCCTTTGAGCAGGCCAAAGGACGCCTCATGTGGCCCGTCGACCGCAAGGCATACATCTCATCCGACTTCGGCCGACATGTCCACCAGACCTACTCCAAGGTGACCACACAGAACAATGGCATCGACTTCGACACCGAGCCGGGAGCCTCCGCACGCGCCGTCTTCGCAGGCACCGTCACCTCGACGGCCGTCGTCAAAGGTTTCAACAACATCGTCATCGTGCGCCACGGCGACTACCTCAGCGTCTACGCCGGTCTCGGCTCGCTCAGCGTCCGCAAAGGCGAACAGGTGAGTGCCGGACAGACCCTCGGCACCATCTACTCCGACCCGACCGACAACAACCGCACACGTCTGCACTTCGAGTTGCGACGTGAGCGCGAGAAACTCGACCCGGCTCTGTGGCTCCGCGCCAAGTAAATCCTGCCTCTCGACCTCCATAGTCGCCCGCCATAGCCTAAATCCAGCCCACCGCTACAGTCGCCCGCCACAGCCTCGTACTCATCATGAATCAGAGCAGCAATTCCTCATCCATCACCGCCAAGGTACTCCGTGCCATGGGCGTCTTCGGCGGCGTGCAGGTGATGGGGATATTATGCTCCGTGGTGCGCACCAAACTCGTAGCGCTATGGATCGGGCCAGCCGGCGTAGGTCTTTTCACGCTCTACAACAGCACTATAGACTTCCTCAGCACCACCTCGCAACTGAACCTGCGGCAGAGTTCTGTCCGCGACCTCTCACGCGCTGCAGATAGTGAGTCCGCCACCCGTATGGCCGCCGTCGTGCGACTACTGGCACTCATACTCGGTCTGGCAGGTACCCTGGCCACGGCACTGCTCGCCCCTCTGCTGAGCCGCCTCACCTTCGGCGACAGCACACACACGGTGAGCTTCATCATCCTCTCGCCGATGGTACTCCTGTCGGCTATCGCCGCCGCCAACTGGGCCGTGATGCAGGGTAGCAACAGGCTTAAAGCCCTTGCCAAGAGCACAATGTGGGCCACCGTCACCGCCACCGTGACTGCCGTACCGCTGCTATGGTTCTTCCGCCTCGCCGGCGTAGTGCCCGTGCTGCTCACCTTCTCGGCCGCCAACGCCCTTTTCTCCTACATCTACAGCCGTCCGCTGCAACACACTCCGTGCAGCCTGCGCCGCGCATGGGCCGACGGACGTCCTATCCTGGCTCTGGGCATGTACATGACCCTCAGCGCCGGCGTCACCCTGCTGGCATCGTACTTCTTCGCCGCGTGGCTCAACCGTCACTCCGGTGAGAGCGCCGTAGGTCTCTATCAGGCCGGATATACCCTTATCAACTCCTATGTAGGTCTGCTATTTACCGCTATATCAATGGAATACTACCCTCGCCTGGCTGCTGTAGCACATAGCAGACTCCGTTCGCAGGTGATGGTATCGCACGAAATCAAGGTGGCCATGTGCCTTCTCATGCCCATCCTGGCGGCCTTCATGGGTCTGCGCGGGCTCGCCGTGCGCATTCTCTACAGCGACGCCTTCGAAGCCGTGCTGCCTTACATAGGGCTCGCCGCCGTAGGCCTCGTGCTCCGCGCCTCGTCGTGGTGCATGGCCTATACCATGCTGGCTCGCGGCGACGGACGTACATACGTCGTCACCGAAGCCCTCAGCGCCGGCGTCTACGTGGCGGCCAACATCATAGCATGGCCTCGATGGGGATTCATCGGCCTGGGAGCAGCCTACATCGTATGGTACGGTCTATACTGGCTCATCTGTTATGCCGTCTTCCGCCACCGCTACCGCATGCACCTGGGCCGCGGCATCTCCTGCCTCACCGTCGCCACCCTTGGCGTTGCCATTACGGCACTCGCGCTCGACATCCTCGCCGGCTGGTGGGCACCACTGCTCCTCGCCATCCCGCTTGCCGCCCTCGCCTACAGCTCCCTGGGCTTTGCCAGATGATATAAATGCGCTTTGCCCGATGATATAAAATTGCTAACTTTGCAGTATGACACCCGAAGAAAGACTCAAGATAGAGGAGCGTACCATAGAACTCCTCCGCACTGTATACGACCCCGAAATACCCGTAGACATCTACAGCCTCGGACTTGTATATAAAATCGACGTGGCCGATGACGGCGCTCTCACCGTCGACATGACCCTCACAGCCCCGAACTGCCCCATGGCCGACTTCATTGTAGAGGACGTACGCCAGAAGCTCGAAAGCATCGAGGGCGTCACGGCAGTGACTGTCAACATAGTCTTCGAGCCCGAATGGACCCAGGACATGATGAGCGAGGAGGCCAAACTCGAGCTCGGTTTCCTCTAATGACCCGCACCAAGACATATTTCCTGAGCGACATCCACCTCGGAGCGTCATACATCAGCGACACGCATGCACATCAGCGACGCGTGGTGGACTTCCTGCGCTCTATCGCCGACGACGCCAAGGCCGTCTACCTCCTCGGCGACATCCTCGACTACTGGTACGAATACCGCACCGTGGTGCCGCGCGGGTATGTGCGATTTTTCGGACAACTGGCGCGCATGGCCGACGACGGCATCCGAATCATTTGGTTCACAGGCAATCACGATATATGGCTGCGCGACTATCTGCGCGATGAAATCGGCATCGAAGTAGTTGACACCCCAGGTGCCGGCATCTTCCGCAGCATCGACGGTGAGGAATTTTTCCTCGGACACGGCGACTTCTTCGGTCGGCAGCCCGCCGGCTACCGTTTCATCCGTCGCCTTTTCCGCAGCCGCTTCTGCCAGGCTCTCTACAGCGCCATACATCCGCGGTGGACTATCCCATTCGCGCACGGATGGTCGAGCCACAGCCGAAAGCAAGGAGGTGGATATCAGCTATTTGAGGAACCCTCTGAATCCGAACAGCGAACTTTCTCCGGCAGCCCGCGCACTCGCGTGACAGAAGCAGCCGAAGCTCTCGCCAAGGAGCGGCCCGACCTACGCTATATCATCATAGGCCACCACCACGTGCCCGCCGACATACCCGTAGGCAAGAACTGCCGGCTTGTCATCCTCGGCAACTGGATCAACCGCTCCGACTATGCCGTCTACGACGCCGGCACCCTCACCCTGAAATCTTAGCGCACCGGCTCCGCAATTCTCTCCCGACATCGACCAAAATGAAAAATATATTCATTACTATCCTCATCCTCAGCTCTGTAATATCAGCGCACGCCGCTGTCCTAACTCCCGACGAAGCACTTGCCCGTGCGCTGCGCTCCGACGGTCCGGCGCGTGTGGCTGCCGAGGCTGCCGAGGGCACGCGCCTCATCTTCACCGGCGATGCCCCCGATGGAGAGCCTGCCTATTACATCTTCACCGGCAAGAGAGGCACACTATTCCTGGGGGGCGATGACATGGCCGAAGCACTCCTCGGCTACTCCGACATCGCCGACGCCACCACTGCCGACATGCCGCCTCAACTCACCTGGTGGCTCGGCGAATATGCCCGCGAGATTGAATGGGCGCGCGAGCGAGAAAGCCACAGCAACATCCGCCTCGTAAACGCTTCATCAACCGACCCCGCCGGCTCCGCTCAAACAGAAACCGCCGCGACTAAGCGCGATGCATCCTACCGCCCCGCTATCGGGCCGCTCCTAACAACCACCTGGGATCAGGGAGCGCCGTACAACAATCTCTGTCCTCTCATCGACGGACAGCGCTCTGTCGCCGGATGTGTGGCTACGGCCATGGCACAGGTGATGAAATACTACGAATGGCCGCAGGCATCTACTCCGACAATCTCCTATGAACTCAACGGCACGACTCTCACTGCACCGGCGCGAAAGTTCAATTGGGACAATATGCTTGACTCCTACGCCGGCTCGTACACCTGGGCGCAAGGCAACGCCGTGGCACAACTCATTCAATCAGCCGGTTACGCCGTGCAGATGGACTACAGCCCGGTAGCATCCGGCGCCTCATCCTCCAATGTGCGCCGCGCCATGGTCGATAAATTCGGCTACGACAAGGGCGCCGAACTTCTCTACCGCCCCGTATTCACCGTGGACGAGTGGACGCGGATGATATACGAGAATCTGCGCGACTTCGGCCCCATCTACTATTCAGGCAATGGCACCGTCGGTGCACATGCCTTCGTCTGTGACGGCTACGACGGCACCGGCCGTTTCCACTTCAACTGGGGCTGGAGCGGCATGTCCGACGGCTATTTCCTCCTATCGGCCCTCAACCCGGAGGTACTCGGTATAGGCGGCGGTGCCGGCGGATTCAACTTTCAGCAGCAGGCGCTCTTATATCTCCGCCGACCCGTAGAAGGGTCCATGGCACCCGAGCCCTACCTCGGTTGCACATCATCGCTGGTGGTAAAAATAAGCGCCTATGGCTTGAATTTTGCTTGCAGCAACAATGGCGTCTTCGGTAATTTGGCCGACGAAGGAGCCAACTTTACATTAGGCGCAAAATTCGTCAACGTCTCCACCGGCAGTGTCACCTACAGCATCGGTGCACAGTGCTACCTCGAATCGTGGTATGGTACTTATTCGTACGACACACCCATTCCCTACGGGCTGACCTCGGGGCTATATAAGGTATATCCCGCGTATTATGTCACCGACGGCAACTGGCACGATATACGCTTTAATGCCGGCTACCCCGACTTCACCTATCTCGAGGTCAACGGCTCATCAATCAGCATCCCTGCCGACGAAGGCGCCATCACCGTCGCCGAGCCATATATCACCATGGACTTAGCCTCGGGCGAGCACTTCGATTTCATCGTTGCCGTGGGCAATTCCTACCCCGAGAGCCGCACCTGCACCATCGACGCATATCTGTGCACCCGTGGGCAGGAGGACGACACTCTGCTATTCTATGTTCAGACCGCCCTCGGCTCAGAGACGGCTACAATACCCGCACACTCCGCCGCAGAGATGAACTATAGCGGCAATCTGCCGACTCTCGCCCCCGACGAGTATTACATTGTCCTCATGCAGGGTCAGGATGTGTACGGCTACTATCCCGTGAATGTAACGAACGCCAGTGGCATCAGCATCGTAGACGCCGCTGTGCCCGTCGCACCTCGCTACTACAACCTCCAGGGCATCGAAGTCCCCGCTGACCGCCTCACGCCGGGCCTATACCTCCTCCCCGGAACCTCCCGCAAAGTCATCATCAAATAAGCCCTTGCGCCGCGCGGGCGAGCCACTTCCCCGCACTGTCAAGATCCTTGCCCGCTTTCGCCCCCTGCAAAACTGCAAGCGCGCGAGGACGGGAAAAAGATGGTTAAAAGCTATAGCTTACACAGGCTGAGCAGTTTGAGCTGCTCGGCCTGTATTTTTATGCCCCTATCATCACAGCTATGTCACCACTCTGCAACACTTAAGCAACATTCCATTGTAAGCATTGCCTCAGCTTATTGCAACAACACTTGACAAGCGATTGATATTATTGTAATTTTGCAATTATAAAAATTGTACACATCCACTCATGAAGTCAATAACAATTGCAAGAAACAATGATTTGCTGCGCAATGCCCTTAGCATCGTTGCAAGTACACACAATTCGCGCCGCGGCCTCACTATGCCCGAACTGATTGACCGCGCAATGGCCGCCCGACCCCAACAGTTCTACCTATCCTACGACACCGCACGCCGTCTGCTCAAGACCTACTACGACCACGGCCACGAGGCATTCCTCTACGCAGAGAAAGCTGCCGAGGTAGAAGAACTCGCCGCACATGTGGAGCGCGCTATGGCTCGCAATCGCCGCATGCGCCTCTCCGAAGCCCTCACTTTCGTACTGCATTTCTGCCGTCCCTCGCGTTTCTACATCAGCCGCGACTCCGCAACCCGCATCATACGGCGCCACTTCACCACAAGCATCATCTGCACCGATCCCGGCGCACGACTATACCTGACAGCAGAATAAAAGACCTTAGCACTGCCCCCATATAATCATCACCTTATACACCACCAATCAACCGGACAACACACATACCATGGCAACCACTCTCGACTTCACCATAGCCCTCTCCATCGACCGCATCCTCGAAAGCGTCTACGCCACCAGCGCCGCCGAACACATCACCGCCGACACCGAACAACCAGCCATCCTCGGCACCGCCCACGAAGCCATGCTTCGCAGTATATGCCGCGACGTCATTGCCGGACTAATATTCGCCATAGCCCCCGAGGTGGCCGACACGAATATCGACGACTCCTCTGCCGACGACATCATCGAAATTCATCTCGCCCAAGACCCGCGCTACATCAACATACACCTGCTCCGTCGCAGTTTTGAAATCACTGCCGCCGCCGGAGTCCTCTCCGTGGTATGGAAGAGCAACAAACCGGAGCTGTCAGCCTCGTGGCGCAAGAGTTACGACGAATCCTGCACTTGTCTGCTCGACCTTATCCGCCGAGGCCCGGAAAAAATCCTCCCCACCTCTTAATGCAGAGCTCCGAGTCCTGTGGGTATCAATTTCTGCGCAGCTCCCAGAAGGCCACAGCGGAAGCTGCAGCCACATTGAGGCTGTCCACACCGCGGCTCATGGGTATGCGAGCCACATAGTCTGCATCCGCGATAGCCTGTGCCGACAGCCCATCGCCCTCAGTGCCGAGAACTATCGCCAGACGCGGCTCAGCCTTCAGCACAGGATCGTCGATAGATACCGAATCGTCAGTCAGCGCCATCGCTACCGTGCGGAAACCGCACTCTGCCAGCGCCTCGTATCCACCCGATGCCGGCAACCAGCCCCAGGGCATCTTGAACACCGTACCCATAGATACGCGGACAGCTCGTCGGTTGAGCGGGTCGCACGACGTAGGAGTCAGCAGCACACCGTCGATACCGAGAGCCGCCGCCGAGCGGAAGATGGCGCCTATATTCGTAGTATCGCAAACCGAATCTATCACCGCCACTCGCGACGCCCCCTCACACACCTGCGCCGGCGATAGTGGCACGGGACGTTCCATCGCACACAGCACACCACGCGTGAGAGTATAACCCGTGAGGTCCGCCAGGACTTCGCGGGTGCCGGTGTATACGGGACAGTCGCCGAGGGCCGCCACTATATCGGCAGCATCGCCCGTGATGTGACGTCGTTCGCATAGCAGCGACAGGGGACGGCAGCCATACTCGAGGGCAAGACGGATTACCTTCGGACTTTCGGCAATAAACACGCCCCTGCCCGCAGACGCTGTACCTACAGACTCTGCGCCCGCAGACGCATGTAGGGCAGCCTCGCCTCTACAAGCTGATGCGTCGGTATGTCGTAGCTGAGCCTCAGTGAGGCTCGAATATACTGCCACGCGAGCGTCGCGGACATCTTCTATTTCTATCAGATTCATTTACGATAAGTGGTAGCCGAACCTGTCGGCAAAGATTCAATTATTTTGCACGGAAAAGACGACCGAACAGACGACGCAGATTCACCATCAGCGATGAGGGCGACGCACCGATGTCGCTCGACAGAGGGTCGGTGAACGAGGTGAGCACCGGTGCCTCACCGAACTGTTCGGGATAAATCATCATCAGGTTGTGTTGCGCGAAATATCGTTGCAGGAACGACGGCAACTCTGCCATCTCCGGATGATACGACACGGACTGTCCGCGGGCACCTACGACGACAAAGAGGTCATCGTCCTGGATAGTGTTGGACAGCAGTATGAGATCGTCCCAGCCCTCGGTGGTGCGGAATTCGCAGCGTATGCCATAGTTCTCGGAGTATATCACACCGCGTATGAGAGGCTGTAGCTCGCCCGGACAGCAGAAGATGATACGGCAGCCTACCTGACGTGTGAGGCGCGAGAGGGCACGCACCCAGCGGTTGAAACCGGTCTCGTACTGCGCGCCCGGTGGCACCCACACCACCACGCGCGTGATAGTGCCGGCGGGGATGAAGCAGCGCGACAGTATTATCATCTTGTTGGTGGCGCGCAGCAACTGCTCCACCTTGACGCCGAAGAAAGAATCCACCACCGTCTGTCGGCGGTGCATACCCAGGAGAATCTCGGTAATATCGCGCTCCTCGATAGCGTTGAGGACGCCCGTGACGGTATTGAGATCGTAGCGGTCGAGGATCTCTATCTCCGTGTCGGCAGCCGCGCCGGTCTTACGCGCGGCCTCCATACTGTTATATGACAAAGCCTTTGACTTCAGCGTATTGTCATTGCGCACATGCAGGGCGTAGAAATGGTGAGTCCCGCGGGTGTTGCGCATGAGCACAGCCATCTCCACCAGCGGCGCTGCTGTCACAGGATTGGCGATGCCTATGAGGGTATTGTTGTTGCGCTGATTCTTTGGTGCCGGCGAGGAATCCACGCCATTGTCGACCATCTCTACCTTGAGACGCGCCGCTGCTCCCGCCGTGATGAGTGGTGCCAGGGCGCAGGTGACGAGGATGACGGCAATGGTACTGTTGAGGATGCGTTCATCGAACATCTCCAGCCTATAGCCAACGGCCACAACAGCAAGAGCCACAGCGGTATGCGCCGTGGTGAGGCCGAACATCACACGCCGGCTATCGGCATTGAGGCCTATGATGCGCTGCGCTATCCAGGCCGGCAGCCATTTGCTGGCGAGCGCCACGACGAGCATGATAGCCGCCACACCGAGGGTGCGGGTGTCGCCGAATACGCCTACATTAATCATCATACCCACGCTGATGAGGAAGAAGGGGATGAAGAGCGCGTTGCCCACAAATTCGATGGATGACATCAGGGGCGAGGCCACAGGGATGTAGCGGTTGAGGAGCAGGCCGGCGAAGAAGGCACCTAACACGGGTTCGAGCCCTATGAGCTGCGCAGTACAGGCCGCAAAGAACACCAGCACCAGCACAAAGACGTACTGGAGCACCTTGTCGGAATATTTCTTGAAGAAGTAGCGTGTGATGCGCGGGTATATATACAGTAGGGCAGCTACCCAAAGCACCAGCTTCAGCATGAGCAGACCTATGGCTCCGATGTTGAAGTAGCCCTCGCGACGAACACTCACGGCGGCCGCCAGCACGAGGAGGGCGCCGATGACGGCGATGATAGTACCAACTACAGCGATTATTACCGCCGGAGAACGCGTGATGCCCAGTCGCGCCACCACGGGATAGGCCAGCAGAGTGTGCGAGGCATACATGGCTCCGAGCAGAAAGGACGTAACCGGGTCAAGCCCAAGCAGATACATACTCGACAGCACTCCCATCACAAGTGGCACCACAAGGGTGAGGATGCCGAAGATGAGACCGCGTCGCAGATTGAGACGCAGGTGGTACATATCTATCTCTAGACCGGCGAGGAACATCAGATACAGAAGTCCCACCTGCCCGAAGAGCGCGAAGGATGAGTCGTTGTCCAGCACATTGAAGCCATAGGGGCCGATCACGATACCGGCCACAATCATGCCTATGATGTGGGGTATCTTGAGCTTATTGAGCAGCAGCGGCGCAAAAAGGATGATAACCAGCACGATAAAGAATATCTGCACCGGTTGTGTCACCAGGGCTTGCGTCAGAAGTATCATGCGGCTACATCTCTATGGCTTACTATTTGTACGGTCGTTATACCGGTGTTGTCGCGGGCTCGAGGCTCAGCGGTGTGCGAGGATATACTCGGCAATCTGCACGGCGTTGAGAGCCGCACCTTTGCGTATCTGGTCGGCCACAGCCCAGAATGACAGGCCGCAGGGGTCGGCTAGATCGGGACGTATGCGGCCCACATAGACGGGGTCGGTGCCGGCGGCGTCAAGAGGCATGGGGTAACCGAGTGCCTCGGCCTTATCCACAAGAACGACACCGGGAGCGGCGGCGAAAAGTTCGCGGGCACGAGCTACACCGATGGGCGCCTCAGTGTGCACCCAGATAGCTTCGCTGTGGGCACGCTCTACGGGCACACGCACACAGGTGGCGCTCACCTCAAGAGTCGGCGCATGCATTATCTTCTTCGTCTCGAAGTGCATCTTCATCTCCTCGCGGGTGTAGCCCTCGTCGGTGAACACGTCGATATGCGGGATGAGATTCATCGCCAGCTGGGATACGAACTTGGAGTGGGTCACCTCCTCGCCGGTAGCAATCTGACGCGTCTGCGAACGGAGCTCCTCCATACCTCGGGCTCCGGCGCCGCTGGCAGCCTGATAGGTAGCCACATGTACGCGGCGGATGGGCGACTCACGATGCAGCGGAGCGAGAGCTACCACCATCTGGATAGTGGTACAGTTGGGGTTGGCTATGATACGGCGGGGAGCCTTGAAAGCATCGTCGCCATTGACCTCGGGGACTACCAGAGGCACATCATCGTCCATACGGAAGGCGCTCGAATTGTCAATCATCAGTGCGCCACCCGACGTGATGAGCCCGGCAAACTCCTTGCTCACATCGCCGCCGGCGCTGACGAAAGCGAAGTCCACGCCGTCGAAGGCATGCGGGTCGGCGCCGAGCACCTGCACGGGAGCCGTCTCGCTGCCGCGAAACATATATGTAGTGCCGGCGCTACGCTCCGAACCGAAGAGCAGCAATTCATCCACAGGCATAGTGGACGAGTTGAGCACACTGAGAAATTCCTGACCAACAGCGCCCGAAGCGCCTACGATAGCTATCTTCATTTTATTCGGTAAGGTATTAATTGCGCAAAATTACAAAAAAATCTCGAATCCCCACCCCTGCCGGCTACATTTCCCTGCCAATAGATTTTGTAACCACAGTAATTCTTACACCGGCTACAAACAGGTATAGATATCCACCGGGGCTGCGGTGGTGGGTTACCGTTGGAGTGAGATGAAGTCGCGGCCGGCGGGAGCCTGGTAGATGGCGAGGCCGAAGCGGCGTACGATGGCGTAGACATGGTCGAAGATGTCGGACTGGATGGCTTCGAACTGTGTCCACACCGTAGTGCGGGTGAAGAAGTATAACTGTAGCGGCAGGCCTGTGGGTGTAGGCTGCAACTGACGCACCATGTGTGTCATGCCGGAGTTGATGCGCTCGTCGGTAGCGAGGTAGCGTTCGAGATAGCGGCGCAGCAGGTGCAGATTGACCACCTTCGCGGCGGCATCGATGTCGAGGCCTTCGAGCCAGCCTTCGGCGGCCAGGTCGGCGAGTTCGGCAGGCGTACAGAAGCGTACCGTGTTTACATCGATATATATGGAGCGATCCACGCGGCGGCCACCGGATTCGGACATCGGCTGATAGTTGCGGAAGGACTCTGACACAAGCGAATAGGGCGGAATGGTGGTGACGGAGTTGTCCCAGTTGCGCACCTTGACGGTGGTGAGCGACACGTCTATCACCTCGCCGTTGGCATCATGTTTGTCGGTGGCAATCCAGTCGCCACGCTGCACCATCTTGTTGGCAGTGAGCTGGACAGAAGCCACCAGACCGAGGATGGTGTCGCGGAACACGAGCATGAGGACTGCCGCCGAGGCTCCGAGGGTGGTGACGATGACCGTCGGCGAGCGGCCTATGAGGATGCTGAGTCCGATGATAATGGCGATGGCTATGAGTATGAGCTTGAGCATCTGAAAGATGCCCTTGACAGCGTAGGGACGTAGACGAGGACGCTTCACGAAGGCCTCGTAGAGATTGTCGAGGGCGATGGTGAATATGCGCACGCCGGCCCATACGATATACAGTGCTGTGATTGCCGTGAGCCAGTGGAGAGAGCGGGAGGAGTCGGCGAAGAAGCCGGGTATCATCCAGTTGACGATGATGGCGGGAGCCAACTGCGACACCGCGCGGAGTATGCGGGGTGTGAACATATCGTCGTCCCAGGTGGTGGGCGTCTTTCCTACGATGATGCGTACTATCTGCAGCAGCCCTTCTATGATGAAATAGCCGGCCACAGCCGACACGGCCACAGTGAGCAGCTTGATGAAGACTATACACGTGGCGGCGCCGCCGAAGGTGAGGTTCGACTGCAGGTATTCACTGAACTCTTGCAACATAAGAATTTAGAGGAAGGGAGTGATAGCTCGGTCCGTCTTGAGGAGGCATCGGTACGGCAGCGTTTCCGTCCGGTCAGGCCTTGGTCTTCATCTTGAATGCGGCGGCGTAGGCTCGCATCTGTTTCACCATTGCCAGCAGACCGTTGCTGCGTGTGGGCGAGAGGTGCTCGGCCAGACCGATATCTTTGATGAAGTGAAGGTCGGCGTCGAGGATTTCATCGGGGGTACTGCCTGAGAGGACATCTACGAGCATGGAGATGATACCCTTGACAATGATGGCATCCGAGTCGGCGCGGAACTCCACCTTGCCGTCGGGCGTGAGCTCGGCATCGAGCCACACACGGCTCTGGCATCCTTCGATGAGGCGGTCGGGAGTCTTTAGTTTCTCGTCGAGCGGGGGCAGCTCGTTGCCCATATCAATGATACAGGCATAGCGGTCCATCCAATCGTCTATTTCGGAAAATTCGTCTATAATCTGCGCCTGACGGCTGTCGATATTGCTCATTTCTCGCTGAAGGGTTTTTCCTTGTACACCACGTTGAGTACAGTCTTGCCCACTGCGTCGAGAGTGCGGCGGTCAATGTTCTCAAGACGGTCGTCGGTGGTGTGCCAGGTGGGGTTGAAGGAGGAGGTGACAGGGTTGTTGGACTCTATGATGTCCGTGGTAGGAATGCCGGCGTTGGTGATGAACACATGGTCGTCGGTGACAGCACCGCCCACTTCGCGCACGAAGATATCTCCGAAGCCGAGACGCTCGGCCTCGCTCCACACCTTGATTGTGGGAGTCCTAGCCTCCTGCTGAGAGAAATACTCGTAGTGGAATTTGGCATCGCGGCCACCCACCATATCGAGCAGTATGCCGTAGTAGGGCAAATTGTCCTCGCGATAGGGAATCATGTGGCTCACCCAGTACTGTGTGCCCAGGCACCAACTTTCGGAGTTGTCTTCGAAGCCTGAATTCCGACCATAGTCTTCGGCGTCGACGAAGAGTAGATCCACGCCTATGGAGGGCTTGAGCTGGCCGAGGTTGCGGGCAATCTCGAGGAGTACACCCACGCCGCTCGCACCGTCATTGGCACCGTCAATGGGCTTTGAACGTTTCGATACATCGAGATCTTGGTCGGCCCAGGGGCGTGTATCCCAGTGAGCCACGAGCAGGACGCGACGGCGTGCCGTGCGATTCGTGTTGAAACCGGCTATGATGTTGTAGATAGGCAGCCTGTCGCCGTTGAAGGCTGTCACCTCTGCCTCCTGCACGAGGACGGAGTCAACGCCGTAGCGCATGAGTTCCGACACGATATAGTCCTTGCACTGCCTATGCGCCTCGGTGCCGGGGACGCGAGGGCCGAACGCGACCTGCTGTGCGATATTGCGATAGGCCGAGTCGGCGCTGAAGTGACCTATGATTTCTGCCTTTGCCGTGGATACAGAGGCATCCCCGGTCTTATCGGCGGGTTTACCGCCGGTGCAGGCGGAGGAGCCGATCAAGGC
>CAMWKV010000021.1 GCA_947174915.1 uncultured Porphyromonadaceae bacterium
AGCCCGCGGAGCCCTTCCATATGTGTCTCTTGTGCGGGGCGCTTGCGCCCCGAGCACAGGCGCCGAAAGCCCCGTGCTCTGCGTTCCTCTGCTCCTCTGCGCTCCCTCTGCGTGAGCCTATTCCTTGCAGGGGTCGACCCCGAATGTCGCACGAAAAAAGTCTCACGCAGAGGGAGCGCAGAGGAGCAGAGGAACGCAGAGGGCAGCGCCGCACCTTGCGCCTGGAAGAAAGGGAAAAGCCCCCGCCGCGGGGATTTTTCGTCACTTTTCTCTCAAAGCGGCTGTATCTTTGCGCCTTAAAAAGCCAAGCCATCCATGCTCCCATACGCCCGCGCATTTGAGAAGTACCTCGGTCGCCCACTGCGAAAGTGGGAGGCCGAAGTCATCGCGCCCATCGAACGCATGCGACAGCGTGGCTATCAGCGCCGTATCATCATTCGTGACCGGCCGCCTCGTGATTCGCGACACATCCTCGTGCAGTACATCCGCTACTGCACCACAGTCACCGGCCACAAAGCCTACATCGCCGCCCCAAGCCTCCTGGCGGCTCGCAATCTCACCGACTATACCGCCGCTGATCAAGGCACCATCTACCTGGGCTCCTACACCCGCCCCGACCGCTGCCGAGGCATCGACATCACATTCGCACTCCTCCTGGACGCCGACGAAGCCTCATACCGCCATCTCATGGCCACCTATCGCGCCCTGAGCGGCACAGTCAATACCCTCCAGTCCCCCGACCCGTTCATCATCGTCCATACCATCAACATCGAACCGGTCTGGGCATTCATCCCCTATATCAAGACCTGCAACCCGAGCGTCCCGGCTCTACCCGCACCACCACCTTCGACCCCTCCTCCCATACCTCCCGAGCCAAAGCCACCGGAACTGCCACCACCGATTCCTCCGCCTTCTTCTCCGGAGAGCCCACCACAGTTTCAGTCACCTTTCCCACCGGGGCGGTAGCCGACTCCGCTCCCCTAAAGGTAAACCGTCGGCAAAGCGTACATTGATTTATTGTAGAAAAAGCTCTCCGTCGTATATGTCTATTGTGCTGGTCGCTTACGACACGAGTTCAAGTGTAGCCCCATGGTGGCAGCGACGCACGCGACCGCTTCCATGCGACATGTGAGCCGACACTCAAAGGCCGTTTCATAACGCACGAGGGTGTGTCCTTGGCCGGACACACCCTCGTTGTGCTATAGCAAGCGAGTGCTATTATTTCATCGCCTTGCGGAAGAAGAGCTTGTGCTCGATGTACTCCTGAGTAGCAATGAGAGTAGGCTTGGGGAGGCGCTCATAGTAGCGGGATATTTCGATCTGCTCGCGGTTCTCTGTCACCTCTTCGAGGTTGTCGCTCAGAGGAGCGTATTCGGCGAGTTTCTTCTCAAGTTCGCTTTTCATCTGTGCGGCAATCTGATTGGCGCGCTTGGCAATGATGCTTACGGTTTCGTAGACATTGCCGGTGTCCTGCGACAGTTCGATCATGTCGCGTGTGACAGTGGTCAGAGGGGTGTTGCTTTTCTTGAAGTCCATCTTTGTATCTTAGTGGAATTACTGTTTATAAACGGGTTGGAGAGAAAGTCCCGAGGCTCAATCGGTGGTATATCGGCGGGCGATCTTCAGGATATCGTCGGCCTCGTCACGATTGGCACTGTCGGGGAAGTTGTTGATGAAGGAGTAGTATTCGTCGATGACATCGCGGAAACGATCGGCTTTACGCTCCTCGATAGAGTTTGCCGCTTCCTGGTAGCGAGCTTTGAGGATGAGAAATTCGAGTGCTTCTTTATATTTCGAGTAGGGGTAGTCCTTGATGGCGTTCTTTGCCACGATGACTGCGCTCTCGTAGTTGTTGCCCATGTAGTTGCCGAGATTGTAGTAGAGCTGGGCGTTCTGAAGTTGCTTGAGGGTGAGCTTGTCCTGGAGCTCGAAGATAGCATTCTGGGCGATGCTCACTTTCTCGCTGCGGGGGAAGTAGTCGAGGAAAGCCTGGAGCTCTTCGATGGCCTCGATAGTGCCGGACTGGTCCAACTGGGGCTCGGGCGAGTCGAGGTAGTAGCCGTAGCCGCAGTAGAAGCGGGCTGCTTCGGCGTACTTGCCTTTCGGATAGCGGCTGTAGTAGCTCTTGAAGTACACTGCCGCGGTGGGATAGTCCTTGTTCTCGTAGTGGCTGCGGGCAAGGAGGAAGAGCGATTCTTCAGCCTTATCGGAACCTTTGAACACGGTGATGCAGTCTTTGAGCAGGGTGGCCGCCTGGACGTACTTCTTTTGTTCGAAGGCGTTTTTGGCGTATTCGAACTTATAGTCATAGTCGTTGCTCTTCTGAACTCGCTGATATTCACCGCATGAGCTCATAAGGGACACGACTACCAAGAAGAGTAATAGCTTTTTGAATTGCATATTTAGGGTGCTCGAGACTGTTTTGAGTAGCAAAGGTAGTAAAAATCAGCCGAATGAGCATGCTCTTCGGCTGATTTTTTTATTAATTAACAATATGTGCTCAGAAGTTGAGGCGAATACCGATAGAGGGGCACCATGCGTGGGTGGCATAGTGAGCAGCGAACTTGACATCATTGCCACTGAGGAGATCGGTATATGTCACGCTGCCGTCGCGGCTGAGGCCTGCCACATAGAGGAGTGAGGCATCGATCGCCATCCACTTGATGGGGCTGAAGGAGAAGCCGACGGAGGGGTTGATCTTGGTCATACCGGGGGTCTCGGGGTTGTAATAGTCGTCGTTGACGGGAGTGGTGTCCACCATCATACCGAGGCGCACGGCCAGGCGCTCGGTGACGTCGTACTGACCGCCGAGGCGGAAGGTCCAGGCATTGCTGTAGTGCTTGGGCAGGTGCTGGTCGTAGGGTTCGAGGCTGGGATTGAGGAACTCTACGTCGAGCTGCTTGTAAGCGTTCCAGAAGTTGAGCTGAGCATCGACGGCGACTGTCCACTTATCGGCAGGATGATAGGCTGCGCCGAGGTTGAGGACGGCAACGGCGGGCATCTCGGCGGTGAACTGAGCCTGGTCGAGCACGTTGAGCTGATTCTCGAGGAGTGCCTGCGCCATCTCGTTGGCATACTTGATGGAGGCGTCGCCGGACTTCACCTTGAGAGTCATCTTGCTGCGATAGGAAGCGCCTACGCTCACTTTCTTGTTGATGTCGTAGAGCACACCGACGTTGACACCAACTGTGGTGGCGGACTTGCCGTTGAGATTCACCGATGCGGGAGTTGCGTCGAAGCGGTAGTCGCTGCCCATCATGCCGAGGAGCGCGTTCATAGCGCCGGGCGATACAAGGCCCTTGGAGAGGTCTACGGTACCGAATGTCACCATTGCGCCGGCACCTACGCTGAGGCCGGGGATGATGCGCCATGCCACGGTGGGCTGTACGGTGAAGGCCTTCAGGGTGACGCTCTGGTTGAGGACGGCACCGGGCCAGTTGTCGCCCCACTTGATGCCGCTGCCGTAGGGTGTGTAGAAGCTCACGCCGGCGGCGAAGTTGTCGAATACACGCCAGCCGAGGTTGAAGGCCAGAGGTGTGGAGGCACCGTTGGAAGTCTCGTAGGTGGCACCGTCGACGGTAGCCTTTGCATGAGCGAAAGTGCCTGTGAATGTGCCCTGGAACTCTACGTTGTCCTTGACCGTGGTGAGGCCGGCGGGGTTGAATATCATACTCTCGGCACCGAGATGGAGCGCGGTACCGGTGTGGCCCATACCGTTCTGGCGGGCGCTGAGGGTGTTGACCTGATAGCCTTCGGCCATAGCAGGGAAGGTGCAAGCGCCCATGATAAGGGCTGCGATAAATTTACTGTAGTTCATTGTGACTATTACTATGTGTTTTTAGTCAGTCGTGCTGCAAAAAAAATCAGTGTGCACGGCCAAATAGTTGAAACAATAGTCACCGGCGTGCCCCTCACAGGCGCACCGGTGACGACAATATTATAAGGATGAGGCTCTAAGCCTTATTTGATAAGGTACTGGGAGGAGATGGACTGGTTGGAGTGTACTCGGCGGATAGTATCAGCGAAGAGACGTGCTACGGAGAGGATGGTGCACTTGGGGCAATCCTTGGTGTAGGGAATAGAGTTGGTGAATATCATCTCGGTGAGGCCGCAGTCGTTGACGCGCTCGGTGGCGGGGTCGCTCATGATGGCGTGCGAAGCAAGTGCGCGGACGGACTTGGCACCGTTCTCCATCATCAGGTCGGCAGCCTTGGTGATGGTGCCGGCGGTATCTACCATATCGTCCACGAGGATGACGTTCTTGCCCTTCACGTCGCCGATTACGGTCATCTTGGCTACGACATTGGCCTTGGCGCGCTGCTTGTGGCAGAGTACCAGAGGCACATCGAGGTACTTGGCGTAGCTGTTGGCACGCTTGGCACCGCCCACGTCGGGAGTGGCGATCACCATATCCTCGAGCTTGAGGCTCTGGATGTAGGGGATGAACACCGACGAAGCGTAGAGGTGGTCGACGGGAACGTCGAAGAAGCCTTGAATCTGGTCGGCATGAAGGTCCATGGTGATGACGCGGTCGACACCGGCGGCGGTGAGCATGTTCGACACGAGCTTGGCGGCGATGGACACACGGGGCTTGTCCTTGCGGTCCTGGCGGGCCCAGCCGAAGTAGGGAATCACGGCGGCTACCGACTTGGCGGAGGCGCGCTTGGCGGCATCAATCATCAGGAGGAGCTCCATGAGGTTGTCGCTATTGGGGAAGGTGCTCTGTACGAGGTACACTTCGCAACCGCGAACGGACTCTTCGAATGACACTTCGAACTCGCCGTCGGCGAAACGCTCGATTTTCATCTTGCCGAGTTCAACACCGAGTTCTTTGCAGATTTCCTCGGCCATGTACTGCGACTTGGTACCGGAGAAAATCTTGAAGGGGGGAAGGCTTGTATCCATTGGATGATATATGAGGTTGGTTTTTCAGTCTTTTTTATTCTTTTTGCATGCAGCGCCCTTGGCTGCCTTTTTCGTCGGCTCAGCCTTGTCCGCGGGTGCTGTCTTTGCTTCGGGCTTACCGCTGAGGCGGGCTGCCGACAGCTTCCACACCACTGCGCCATGAGCAGGCACGAGGGTCTCGAAGGGCTCGTCGGGCAGGAAGGTCTTGGCTTCGGGACCGCGACCGCTGATGAGTTCGAGCGCCTGAAGGTCCTTGCCACCGCCTATACCTATGCACTCGAAAGCATGCGTGGGGATATTGATGCGCAGACTATCGTCGGAGTCGCCGAAGTTCACGGCAATGAGAAGTATATCGTCGCCGCAATAGCGGAGGTAAGCGAAGTGGCGGTGTGGGTTGAGGTGGGGATTGGCGAGGTTGACGTACATCAGGTCGAAGAACGAGCCTTCGGCTATCGCTTTCTCACGGAGCACGGTGCCGAGGAGGTGTGCGTACGACTCGCGGAGCTGCTGCTCGGCGCGTGTGAGGCGACCGTCACAAGTGCCGCCGTTGAGCCATCGGCGCACTGATGCCACACTCCAGTAGTCGAATATGGTCGTGCGGCCGTCACGTCCGCTGTATCCCTCAGCATCCATGCCCGGCTCGCCGAGCTCCTGGCCGAAGTATATCATCATCGGTCCGGTGCTCAGGGTAGCGATCACCACGAGCGAGGGCAGCACGCGCGAGGCGTCGCCGGCATAGAAGGGCGATGCAAAGCGTTGTTCGTCGTGGTTCTCGAGGAAATTGAGCATATTGCCGCCGATACCTTCCACGGCCTGCCAGCAGCCGGTGAGCTGTGCCGCCGAGCAATTCTGCGTCTCGATGGCGCGGAGGGTATCGTAGAGATTCACCTTGTCGTAGAGGTAGTCGAAGCCACCGTATTCGATGAAGGGCCGGTAGAGACCCATATCGTATATTTCGGCAATGAATATGATGTCGGGGCGCAGACTCTTGACCTGCGGGATGGCCCAGTGCCAGAGAGCGAGCGGCACCATGTGCACCATATCGCAGCGGAAGCCGTCGACACCCTTTGAGGCCCAGTAGCGGAGGATGTGAAGCATCTTCAGCCAGGTATCGGGCACGGGGTCGAAGTGCTCGGAATGGTCGCCGGGGTCGTAGCCGTAGTTGAGTTTGACGGTATCGTACCAGTCGTTGACGCCGGGGAAGGCGGTGTAGCAGTCGTTGCCGGAAGCCTTGGCGGGGAATTCCACATAGGCGCCGTCGCCGCTGCCAAGGTCGATATGCGGGGCAAACTGCTGACGGGTGATGTAGTAGAAATTATTGTTCGGCGCGAAGAACATCTCGTTGTTGTCTCCGTCGCCGAAGTCTCTGATACCCTGCGGTTTTGCGTCGGAGTGATACTCGCGTGCCACATGATTCGGCACGAAGTCGATGATGACCTTGAGGCCGGCACGGTGCGTGCGCTCCACCAGCGCTTCGAACTCGCTCATACGGGCGGGAACGTCTTCTGCAAGGTCCGGGTCGATATCGTAGTAGTCGGTGATGGCGTAGGGACTGCCGGCATGGCCTTTTATCACATGCGGGTTGTGTCGGCGGATGCCGTAGCGGCTGTAGTCTGCATCGTGGCTGTGCTCTATCACGCCGGTGTACCACACATGAGTGGCACCGAGGGCGGCGATTTCGGACAGTATGGTATCGTTGATTGCGTTGAGCTTGCCCGAGCCGTTTTGTTCAAGGGTACCGTTCACCACAGGGGCCTCGCAATAGTTAGCGAACAGGCGGGGGAGCAGCTGATAGATGACGGGCTTGGCTACGGGTGTATTCATTTGCTTGATTTATCAGTAGTTGAAGGATTCCACATACCGGCTTTCTCCAGCGCGCGGCGCGTATGGATATATCCGCTCACCACCATCTGCTTGATATGACGCAGGTCGAATACCTGATAGTCGGTGAGGTCGTCGGTCTGCACGGCCACGTCGCACATTGCCATATCATCCACTTGATTGGCTTTCAGCATCATGTGATATGACCTATAGGCTACCTGGACGAGGGTCTTATGCTCTTTCTTGGGCAGAATGGGGCTCACGTTGATACCTATGAGGGTGTCGCACTTGTCGCGCAATACCCACGCGGGCAGATTACGGAGCACTCCGCCATCGACATAGTTGACGCCGTTGATATTGACGGGCGGGAATATTACAGGGATAGAACATGAAGCCAGCATACGGGGCAGTATCTCGCCTTCGCAAAAAGCTACGCTGCGAGCATTGTCGAGGTCGGTGACACCTATGTATGTGGGGATATGGAGGTCTTCGATACAACGCATACCGCCGAGGCTGTCGAGGGCGTCGAGGATGAAGCGGCCGAAGCGTTCGATCTTGAAGATGCCGCCTCCGCCGTAGCTCAACTCGGTGAGCTTGCGGAAATTGCTGCGGGCGAACATGGTGGCCATGTCTATAGGACGCATACCGGCGGCGTAGAGCACTGCTATTACGCTGCCGGCACTCACGCCGGCTACTATGTCAGGCTTGAGCCCGGCCTCCTCGATGGCCATCAGTGCACCGGCATGAGCCAGACCACGGGCGCCACCGCCACTGAAGGCGATGCCCAGGCGATAGGGGCGGTCTTTATGACTGCCATGGGCTGTGGAGTGCGAAGTCGACATAGTGCGAGGTATCTGTTCCGGCTGCAAAAATACGCAAAAAATAGCACTTGAGCACTATTTTTACCGCGAGAAAAATCGCATCATCGAATTTTCCACCCTCTATGCCCTCCTCGGTGGTTAAAAATAAACAATATTTTGCACAGGTGTGGAATATTTTATAACTTTGTGCCAGCAATTCCGCAAAGCACGGAATCAGCAACAGTTTATTATAGATTGTAGATTATTAGAGGGCTCTGTCGGGAGATACAGCCCTTTTTCTATTTTATATATGAAACGATACACTCTCGCCGGCATCGCTATTGCCGTCATCACCACCATCGGCGCCCTGGTATGGGACTTGCATGTGCCCCTGTTGATTGACGACTGGAGTTATCTCACCATTCCCGTAGGCGAGGACTCCGGCAGTTTCTGGTACTGCGACGGCCCTGTCATCAAGTCCTTCGGCGATATGTTGACTGCCATCCGGGAGCACTTCTTCCTCATCAACGGTCGTCTGGCCAACATCATCGCCTTTCTCTTCGCTTTCAGCCACACTGCCTACGGCGCTGTCTGCGGCCTGTTCATTGGTCTCTGGGTAGCTCTCATGGCCATGACGGGCGATTTCCGACATAGGCTCACCGGGGCCTCCGCAGCCATAGCGGCAGTGGCGATGTGGACTCTGTTCCCATGGTACAATTTCTTCCAGTCCACTGTATTCCAGACCAACTATGTATGGACCTCAGCCATGCTGTGCACCCTTATGTTGCTCATCCCCCGGCTCCCCTCCATGCGCCGGTCGGCCTTCACAGGCACCTGCGTACTGGCCTTCCTGGCGGGCGCCATGCACGAGGGCTTCTCGGTGGTGTTCCTTGCGTGGCTGTGCAGCTTGCCGATCTTCGAGCGTCGCCGACCTTCGCGTCGCTACATTATTATATGTGTCCTCTTCGCCGCCGCCCTGCTAATCACCCTTACCGGCGGAGTCCTCGGCCGTATCGAGGGGCAGGCGGAAATCTTCGACTACAGTCAGCTCCACTTCATGTACTCCCGGATAGCGAGCTCTACAACGCCGCTCTTCCTCGCCGCCGCAGCGACGGGCGTACTGTGGTGGCGACGTCGCTTGTCGCTGAGAGACATCCTCCGTCGCTTCGGCGCACTATACACCGCAGCCATAGCGGGAGCCGCCATGCCGGTGGTGCTCATGCTATTCGAGCGCGTGTACTGGCCCATGGATTTCTTCGCCGCCATCATTATCATCAACTGTCTGACGGATCTATGTGCCGGTGTGCCTCGCCGTATAGGACAGGTCGTAGTGACTACTTTCGCAGTGCTCTACTCTCTCTGGCTCGTCGAGCTGTGCCGCTACGAGATGCTCATCTACCTCGAATATCAGCAGGAGATGGCTATGCTCGAGCCAGTCCGCAACGAGGGTGCACCATTCTCAGGCGTCTTCCCCATCAACGTGATACGCAACGATGACATCCCCTGGTGGCTGCTCGACATCGTACAGCAGCCGCTTGAGAAGCACCTCACCGCCGAACGCTTCGCAGCATTCCACGGCGACCGCCGCAGCACGAGTCTCCCTGTCGACCCGACCTACGCCTCACTCCCCATCGACGAGTGGCCGCGCATACCCGGCGACTCCGAGTTGCGCGGCCGATGGCCGTTCATCGCCACCCGCGACACGACGTTCAACTACTATGTGGCAGTCTTCGGTGCGCCGGACGATAACATGCCGCCCTACGACCGTCTGCTGTCGCGCATCTCGGGCAAAACCGACACGGTAGAACACATATTTATATGGTGGCCCATAGTCATCCACACGCCAGGCGACTCTATCACGCGCATCTATGTACGCGAACTGCCGCGTACGCTACGCCACCGCCCGCTCATAGAGATATACAAGGACACCGTGGAAATCCGCAAAATCAAAGCTCAATGAATCAACGATATACTTCGACCTGCGGTCAACGTCCTTTCGACAAATTCTCCGTCGTCATCGCCGGACTCCTCGCCGTCGCCACTCTCATAGGCATGTGTGCGTGGATGCTGTGCTGCGAACCGATGTCGGACGACTGGTTCTACGCTGTCTGCGGCCACGACTACGACAGTTTTTGGAGTGCGCATGGCGAGGTGATTCACTCATTCCCGGTGGCTGTCAGGTCCATGATGTCGCACTTTGTCAATGTCAACGGCCGACTTGCCAACGCTGCGCACATCCTCTTCCAACCGGTTCCACGTCCCGTCGAAGCCTGTCTGATAGCCTGCGCTACTGCCGCCACGCTGCTCATGCTGGTGCGCCTCAGCCGCCCCACGCGCCGAGGCCTGCTGCCCTGCTCCATTCTTGCTGTCGTACTGCTATGGACGGCATTGCCCTGGTGGGACACCATGCAGGCCTACGTCTACAACATGAACTACATCGTGTCGTCGGCCCTGTCGCTTGCCGTAGTGCTCGCTTATGCCCGTGCGGAAAGCCGCGGAGGTGCACTACTTATCGCCTACTGTTTCTTCTGCGTCCTCGTGGGCTGGTGGCACGAAGGGTTTGCCGTCCCGCTTATCGCCTTTGCGGGCTTGCAATCGCTTGCCGACTTCCGCAATCGCCGCAAGTGGTATATCACAGCCTCGCTATGCGCCGGCATGTTTTGCAATCTCGCTCTCGGCACACTCGGGCGCTTCATCTCACAGACCGCCGAATCCGAGGGCACAACCTTCTCATCTGTTGCCACGTTGCTCGCTATTGACCTCTGGCCGCTTTGGGTGGCTATCGGGCTGCTTGCTATCATCGCCATCATTCCCGGCCTGCGCCCCACTCGCAGCGAAGGAATTACGCTCCTGATTCTCCTTGCGGCGGCTCTCGCAGGTGCTGCCGCCGGAGTGATGATGCGCGTACCGGGCCGAGGTGTATGGTCCGGCAATCTCTTTGCTATTCTCCTCATCCTCCGAGTGTCAGCGCCGTGGCTTGCCCGTATTCGCGAGCGCCTTGCAGCTATCGCCGGAGCGGTCTTCCTCATAGCTTATTGCGCGTGGCTGACATCGCTCGTACAATGGCAGCGACGCGAGAGCGCCGACATCCGCGCCATCGATGCCATGCTACAGCCACGCGGCCCGCGCACATGCAGCCTCTTGTGCTACGACCTGCTGCCCACCGACTCAGTACCCTGGTGGCTCGGCGAGAAGGTCAATGCCGTCTACGAGAATTTCAACCACCGCAAGGCGCATTTCAGCCACTATCAGCGCCGTCGCGAGGATATGGGCATAGCCCCTGCTGCATGCAACGGGCTGGCTTACCAGGAGTGGCCTGCCGTCCCCGGCAACGCCGAACTGCGCGGCAGCGGGTGGCAACTCTTCACCGACGATCCCACGATGCGACACCTGCGCATCGTCGTGGGCGAGCCGGATGACAACATGCCGCCATTCGACCGCCTGCTGCTGAAACTTCGTCCGCGCGACACATACTACCTGCCGTGGTGGCCTATCCCGGCCATCACCGCCGACGGCGATACTATATACAATGTTAATTTCTCCCACATCCCGCGCACCATGCGCCACCGTCCCATCCTCTACATCGACGCCCTCCCCCACTCAGAAATAGTAGAATAAAAACGCAGCGCTCGGACTTATTTTTTGGCGGCGAGGCGCTCGCGGCGTATATCGCGCTGGCGGCTATCGAGGGCGTCGAGGATGTCGGTGAGCTGCTTGCGCACTGCCTGGAGACGCCTCACTACCAACTGTTTGTGGCTCACCAACTCACGGTTGCGGCGCAGATGGTCGCGCGCGCCTTCGAGGGTGAGGCCCTTATCCTTCACCAGAAATCGGATTGCCTCCACCACAGCTACATCGGCAGGAGTATAGTAACGTGTACCACTCTGATTGCGGGTGGGACGCAGTTCACTGAATTCCCGCTCCCAGAAGCGCAGGGTGGTCTTGTTGACACCCGTCAGCTCTGCCACGTCGGCTATTCGGTAGTATTTTTTGTCAAGATCTCCTGTCATCAGTCCATCACTCGTCCGGCATTTTCGGCCAGGTTGATAATTTCGTCATACTGCTCCGGCGACAGGTCGTAGAAGTAATAGTTCACGGGATTCTGTGGCGCACCGCGATAGCGTACTTCGTAGTGCAAGTGGGGGCCGGTCGACTTGCCTGTATTGCCTACGAGACCTATGAGGTCGCCGCGTTTGACGGTCTGCCCGGGCGTGGCTATGATTTTCGACAAGTGCGCGTAGCGCGTGGTATAGTTGAAGCCATGGTCTATCTCCACCATATTGCCGTAGGCGCTCTGCCACGACGCCACTTTCACCGTACCATCGGCAGTGGCATATACCGGCGTCCCAATGGGAGCTGAGAAGTCCATGCCCTCGTGGAATTTCTTGGTGCCGTAGATGGGGTCGAGGCGCACGCCGTAGCCGGACGCCATGGTGCGCAGGAATTTCTCCGGCACAGGCTGTATGGCGGGCGTGCGGGCCATACGCGTCTTCATACTGTCGGTCATCGATGCCAGTTCGTCGTACGACTTTATCTGCATGTACAGCATCTGATCGAGGCGGTCGAGGCGCGATGTCACATCCGCCACAAGAGCCACGTCGGACAGCGAGTCGAGGCGGTCGAGGATACGCTGGCGTTCAAGACCGGCGTAGCGGCTCCCCGCTGTGATAGGCTCGGCCTGCATCATGGCGCGGTAGAAATTGTTGTCGCGCTCGGCGAGCTGCTCCATCACCGCCACGGCCTCATCGGCACGTCGCCCGAGGAGTTCCACACGATTTTCGAGGCGCTCATTGGCACGTCGCAGAGCACGTTCGCGCGGCAGCTCTACCACATTATAGAGCACCGCACCCACGACGAATACCAGTAGCACGGCCCATATATAAGGTCGTGCCGTGACTATGATGCGCTGACGGCGGTCGGGGTAGACACGCTCGTACTGCTCCGTCGACGAATTATAGCGGTAGAAAACTTTCTGGCTCATGCTGCTACACTTGCAAAATCGGGATTTTTTGGCTAATTTTGCGCTTTCAAAACGCAAATATAGCGATTTTTGAGCCAATAACAAGACAAATTTCTCACAGCTCTATATATGAGTACGCAAAAACCTCTGACTGCCAAAGAGATACGCCAGTCATTCAAAGACTTTTTTGAAAAGCACGATCACCACATCGTGCCCTCCGCCCCGATGGTGATTAAAGATGACCCCACGCTCATGTTCACCAACGCGGGTATGAACCAATTCAAGGATATCATCCTCGGCAATGCCGCGCCCAAGTTCAAACGCGTCGCCGACTCGCAGAAGTGTCTGCGTGTGAGTGGCAAGCATAACGACCTCGAAGAGGTAGGTCTTGACACATACCACCACACCATGTTCGAAATGCTCGGCAACTGGTCCTTCGGCGACTACTTCAAGGCCGAGGCCATCGACATGGCATGGGAATACCTCGTGGATGTGCTCGGCCTCGACCCCAAGCGCCTCTACGCCACCGTATTCGAAGGCTCCGAAGCCGAGGGCCTCAGCCGCGACGATGAGGCCGCAAAAATCTGGGAGAAGCACCTCCCCGCCGACCACATCATCAACGGCAACAAGCACGACAACTTCTGGGAAATGGGCGATACCGGTCCCTGCGGCCCCTGCTCCGAGATTCACATCGACCTCCGCTCCGACGCCGAACGCGCCGAAATCGACGGTCGCGAACTCGTCAACAAGGACCATCCCCAGGTCATCGAAATATGGAACCTCGTGTTCATGCAGTACAACCGCAAGGCCGACGGCTCCCTCGAACCCCTGCCTGCCAAGGTGATAGACACCGGCATGGGTTTCGAACGCCTCTGCATGGCGCTCCAGGGCAAGACTTCGAACTACGACACCGACGTCTTCACTCCCATCATCGGCACCATCTCGGCCCTCTCCGGCAAGAAATACGGCGTTGACCGTCAGGTAGATGTCGCCATGCGCGTCATCGCCGACCACGTCCGCACCATCGCTTTCTCCATCGCCGACAACCAACTCCCCGGCAATGCCAAGGCCGGATATGTGATACGTCGTATCCTCCGCCGCGCTGTACGCTACGCTTACACTTTCCTCGATCAGAAGCAGGCTTTCATGTACCGCCTTATCGATACCCTCATCGACAACATGGGCGAGGCTTATCCCGAACTCGTATCGAACCGCGACCTCATCGTTCGCGTAATCAAGGAAGAGGAGGACGCGTTCCTCCGCACTCTCGAGAACGGTATCCGTCTGCTCGACGACGCAGTAGCCGCCGCCAAGGCTGAAGGCAAGTCCGAAATCTCCGGCAAGCAGGCCTTCACCCTCTATGACACATACGGTTTCCCCCTCGACCTTACTCTCCTCATCCTCAAGGACTACGGCATGACAGCCGACCTCGAAGGATTCGACCGCGAGATGCAGGCCCAGAAGGAACGCGCCCGCGCAGCAGCAGCAGTAGAGGCCGCTGACTGGATTGTTCTCGCCGAAGGCGACGAGGAATTCGTGGGCTACGACGAGCTCTCTTGCATCGCACGCATACTTCGCTACCGCCACGTGAAGCAGAAGAACCGCGAATACTACCAGCTCATCCTCGACCGCACTCCCTTCTATGCTGAGATGGGCGGCCAGACAGGTGACCGCGGTACACTCACCGACGTAGAGACAGGTGCCGTGACCGAAATCATTGACACCAAGCGCGAGAACGGTATCGCCGTGCACATTGTCAAGGAACTCCCCGCCAATCCCGAGGCTGTGTTCACCGCCGCTATCGACACCGAAGCACGCGAGAACACTTCACGCAACCATACCGCCACCCACATCCTTCATCACGCTCTCCGCACCGTCCTCGGCACACACGTTGAGCAGAAGGGTTCGCTCGTAAGCCCCGACATGCTCCGCTTCGACTTCTCACACTTCCAGAAACTCACCCAGGAGGAAATCCGCGAAGTAGAACGTCTGGCCAACAAGATGGTACGCGCCGCAATTGCCCGCGACGAACACCGTCACATGCCCATCGCCGAAGCTGGCGAGATGGGGGCTATGGCACTCTTCGGCGAGAAATACGGCGATGATGTACGCGTCATCAAGTACGGCGACTCCGTAGAACTCTGTGGCGGTACGCACGTGGACAACACCGGCAACATCGGCATGATCAAGATTCTCTCCGAATCCAGCATCGCTGCCGGCGTCCGCCGTATCGAAGCCATCACCGGCCCGGCAGTAGAGAAGATGATTGACGAGACCGGCGACGTGCTCCGAAACATCGCAGCCATGTTCAACAACGTGCCCGACGTCCTCGGTGCCCTCCGCCGTCAGCTCGACGAGAATGCAGAGCTCCGTCGTCAGGCCGAAGAGCATCTCAAAGAGCGCGTGGCTACCATCAGCAAGGAACTCCTTGCCAAGGCCACCGATGTCAACGGCATACGCCTCGTCACACTCACCGGTGTACGTATCCCCGATGTGGTGAAGAACGTTGCCTTCACACTCCGCACACTCTCGCCCGAGCACACTGCTTTCATTGCAGCCACCACCGACCCGGCCGGCAAACCGCTACTCACCGTCATGCTCACCGATGACCTCACAGCCGACCTCAAGGCTCCCGCCATCGTTCGCGCCGGCGCAAGCCACATCAAAGGCGGCGGCGGCGGTCAGCCTGGATTCGCCCAGGCCGGCGGCAAAGACGCCGAAGGCATCCAGCAAGCCTTCAACGCCATGCTCGAGGCCTTAAAGAATTGACATCACGACTCACGAGTCTGAAGAAGCATTGACACAAAAATTCTAATGCCCTGCCGGAGCGTACCCCGCGCCCCGGCAGGCTTTCGTTTATGACTCCGGAGACTATGCGGAGCGGATATTAATTTAAGTGAAAAGATATGAAATAATCTCCATGGCGACGACCGTTAAAAGATATTTTCTGTAAATTTGTGGTATGAACTACCACACCCTTGAAATAATCGCTTTCGTACTCGCCTCAGTGTCAGTATTAAGCACCTTCATACCCCGCTTCCCGGCCGTCCTCTGCGCCTACCTCGGCATGCTGTGCATGCACTATGCCGGCGCAGTCTACATCGACTCCGGCATCCTCATCTACTGGGCCGTAGCCACCGCTATAGTCCTGGCACTCGACATCCTCCAACCCCGCGCACTCACCGCCACCCGCCGCGGCCACGCCTATGTGACCGGGGCCACTATCGCAGGCACACTCCTGGGCTACGTCACTGTAGCATCCGCTGCCGGCATCATCATAGGGGGTGCCGTAGGGGCATTCCTCGGCGCCCTGGCATTCATGCGCACACCCGCCGGGCCGCGATTCCCCATAGCCTCGTCCGAGTTCATGCAGTACCTATGCGCCAAGGGCCTCCCCGCAGTAGTCACTTGTTCAATGGCAGCCATCACCTTCGCCACAGCCCTATGAGACACTTCCTTCTCTTAGTGGCTCTTGCAGCCACCCTATGCTCCTTCGCAGCAAAGAACAACGCCCGTGCGGACCTCGGGCGCCCCGACCTCGACGCCATAGCCAAAGCGTGCGTCGACGAAGCATCTCCCTACTACTACCCCACTCTCCACAAGCGGTTTATGGCCAACGACACGTCCATGACAGCCGTAGAGTTCCAGTACTTCTACTACGGCACCTTCTTCCAGGAGGACTATGACCCCTACCGAGAAGCGCCCAACCCCGCTCTGCTCCAGGAGCTTATCCCCGTCTACGCCAAGCAGCAGCGTACTCGCGCCGAGCGCGGCAAGATGCTGGACTATGCCATGCAGGTACTCGAAGACAACCCCGTAGACCTCCGCCAGCTCACCAACCGCATATACGTCTACGAACAGAACGGCAAGTACGACCTCGCCAAGATATGGCAGTACAAGCTCAACCATCTCCTGCTCGTCATTGCCTCGTCAGGCACCGGCGCCGACCCCGACAACGCTTTCATAGTCGTATATCCTCAGCATGAGTACGACTTCCTCAACCTCTCCAAGATGACGGCCACCAGCCAGCGCTTCGAGCCCCCGCACTACGATTATATAGAGGTGGACAGCGGTGGCAAAGCGCAGAAAGGCTACTACTTCGATGTAGCAGAATTGCTACACCAGTACTTCACCAAGCACCCCTCCGAGATGGAGAAAGCACGCCGTGCCGCCACCGGCGCCTGAGCCTGTAATTGAGCGTAAGCCTCAGCTCATGAGCCTGCTGCCAAGGATATTACTCCGCACAGCGACATGCAACGTAGCACGCGCCCGTGGGCGAGCGTGAACATGCAATATGCTCACAGTATCGACACGAACGCCCTATGATTTATCGCCAAAATACAGTCACTCGTCGATAAATCTTTGCACATATCGAAGGAATTTACTATCTTTGTATGTTTAATCGCCCCCAGCGATTGAGCACATGACACAATGCAATACTAAAACAAACCATAATGAAACGAATTAACGCATTACTTGCATTTACCCTTGCCGGAGCTATGGCCCTCTATGCCGTACCCGCCAAGCGCGAGTTCCGCACTTATACCCAGCCCGACGGCACGCAGGTGACTGCTATGCTGGTGGGTGATGAATTCGGCCACAGCTACTTCACCACCGACGGTGTGCGACTGATGTCCGACGGGCAAGGCACGCTCCGATACGCATCCATCGATGCCGACGGCCAGCTCGTACTCAGCAGTATGGCTGCTGCCAACCCCGCCGAGCGCACAGCTCAGGCTCGTGATTTCATCGCCGGCGTCAATGCCGAGAAAGTGAGCGAAGTACTCTCCGCTCGCGCCCGCAAAGTGCGCAGCGAACGCACTCCCGAGATCCGCAAGGCTCCCGCCAAAGCAGCATCCATCAATGACTACACCGGCGTAGGCCTCTTCACCTCGAACTATCCCCGCACAGGCAAGGTACGCAGCCTCGTGTTCCTCGTGCAGTACACCGACGTGAAGTTCACTATCGACAACCCGCAGCAGTACTACACCGACCAGCTCAACAAAGAGGGTTTCTCCGAATACGGAGCTACCGGTTCGGCTCGCGACTTCTTCCTCGAGCAGAGTCACGGCCAGTTCGACCCTACCTTCGATGTATATGGACCTATCACGCTTGCCAACAAGCAGGCCTACTACGGTGGTAACGACTGGTGGGGCAATGATATGCGTCCCGAAGAGATGGTAAGTGAAGCCGTAGAAGCCTGTAAGAATATTATTGACTACTCTCAGTATGACTTCGACAACGACGGATACATAGACAACGTATATGTAATCTACGCCGGACTGGGCGAAGCTGACAGCGAGATAGATGATTGCGTATGGCCTCATACATACGAGGTTCCCAACGGCAATTACTACAATGGCAAGAAACTGAAAGGCTACGCCTGCTCCAACGAAATCTCTGACAATGTTCCCGTAGGTATCGGTACATTCTGCCACGAATATTCCCACGTACTCGGTCTGCCCGACCTCTACCCCACCCAGACTGACTCTTACAACGCCTATGCCGTGACTCCGAACACATGGTCTATCATGGACCAGGGTAGCTACAACAACAATACCCGCACTCCCCCGGCATACTCCTCCTTCGAGCGCAACGCCCTCGGCTGGTTGACCCCCACCCTCCTCACCGAGCCCGCAAGCATATCCCTCGAAGCCATCACGAGCAGCAACACCGCCTACCTCGTGCCCACAGTGCAGACCAACGAGTTCTTCCTCATCGAGAACCGTCAGCAGGAAGGTAACGACAAGTACCTCCCCTACCACGGCATGCTCATCTGGCATATCGACTTCAACCAGTCCATCTGGGACCGCAATATCGTCAACGACACCTATACACACAATCGTGTTGACATCGTAGAAGCCGGCGGCTCAGCCAACTGCTTCAGCGAATACACCCTCATGAGCTATTCCTTCCCCGGCACCAAGAATGTGACATCGTTCACATCCTCTACAACGCCGGCATTCAAGGACTGGTACAACAAGGCTATCGACATGCCTCTTACCAACATCAAGGAGACCAACGGCGTCATCACCTTCGACGCTGCCGGCGGTCGTCAGTCCTTCGACAAGCCCGCCGCCCCCGCTGTAGCAGCGCAGACCGATGGCACACTCATCATCTCATGGAATGCCGTCGCCGGCGCTACACGTTACGACCTCTCCGTATGGACTCTCAACGGTAGCGACAAGGTACCCTTCCGCGACTTCACCGACAAGTCCGTCGGCAACGTCACCTCCTATAAGATTGAAGGCATAGAAAGCGGCAAGACCTACTACGCCGCCTACCGCGCCGCCTCCGGCAACGCTATGTCCGAATACTCCGACAGCAGCAGCGCCGACGCACCCGAGATTGACTTTATCTACACCGCCCCCACTGCAGTATCCGCAGTAAGCCAGGGCCACAACGCGCTCCTCTCCTGGGATGCCCTCAAAGGCGCCGAAAGCTATGCTGTCACCGTCAACTTCGAAATCATCGACCCCACTCTCGGCGAGGTGACCGAAGAAGTAAACCTTAACTTCGGCGATGCCAACTCATCAGCCGCCACCATTCCGGCCGACTGGACTTGGTCCGGCAAGACCTCCGACATCTACAAGAGCACATCAGTAGGCTACTTCGGCGCAAGCGCTCCCTCGCTCAAGTTCAGTTCCACCGGTACGAGCCTCACTTCGCCCGTATATCCCGGCAACATACAGAGCGTACAGTTCTGGTTCCGCGGCGCCAATGTCACCGACTCAAGCGTCTTCGACATCTGCGGCCGTACCTCCGAGAAAGACAACTGGACCGTGCTCCTCAGCCCTGCTCCCATGACAGGCTACAACGCCGACGGCGCCGTACTCACCGTCACCCCCGCAGCCGGCACCAAGCAGATTCGCTTCGTCTACACCAATAAGGCCGCCGGCAACGTCGCATTCGACGACCTCAAGCTCACCTACTCCACAGTAGACCTTTTCAACGCCGCCAACCGCGCCGATGCAGGCAACGAGCTTAGCTACACTGCCGCCATCCCCGCCAACGCAGCTCGCGTAAGCTTCTTCGTAGAAGGTGTTGACGCACAGGGTCGCTACTCCATGCCCTCCAACACCATCGACGTGGCACTCACCAACTCCGGTATCACCGCCGCTCCCGCAGCCTCCGACGCCATCTCCATCGACGGCCTCACAGTACGCTACACCGGCACTCCCGGCGACCTCGTGAGCGTTTACACCCTTACCGGCACTGCAGTAGTGACCGCCACCGCCGACAGCAACGGCTGCGCAGCGATCGCACTCCCCTCCGCCGGCATGTACATCATCTCCACTCCCGCCGGAGCCACCAAGGCATACATCAAATAATCCATACCATCCCTACACTCACGAGGGCGTGCCGCACAGCACGCCCTCGTTTTTTTATCAGCAACATCCTACGTGCCTAATTTTGTTATTAAGATAAAAAGCACTATTTTTGCAGTGTTGAATCCCGGTAGCCCCTGTATATCAAGCTATCGGGTTTTGTTTTAGGCCGTAAATATACATAATTTTACGCACTTCTGCAATTCTCCGTAAATATGGACATTGGCGTTCCATGTGGCGGCCTACGGTTGGGGTATGCCTTCCGGGGGGGACTTGACATGGGTCTTGACAAAACGAGAAAAAGAGGTGCTCTCACGAGTACCTCCCTTTCCATTCATCACATTATGCTTATTTCTTTACATTATGTGAACATTATATAAATCTGTAATATTTTCAATATCTGCTTTCGACTACTTCCCAGTCGACAATGTCCCATAGCTTTTCGAGGGCATCGGCGCGACGGTTCTGATAGTCAAGATAGTAGGCATGCTCCCATACGTCGAAGGTGAGTAGAGGTGTCAGGCCGTCGGTGATAGGATTGCCTGCATTGGGGCCTTGAGTAATGAAGAGTTTGCCGTCTTCATCGCGAGAGAGCCACACCCAACCGGAGCCGAAGAGACCTACGCCTGCATCGACGAATGCCTTCTTGAAATCCTCCACCGAGCCGAAATCACGCTCAATAGCTTTCCGCAGCTCGCCCTGAGGCTCGCGACGGCCATCCGGCGAGAAAGTGAAGAAGTAGAAGATATGGTTCCATGCCTGCGACGCATTGTTGAAGAGCGGGCCTTTGGCATGCGCTATTATTTCTTCGAGTGGCATATCATCGTACTCGGTGCCCTTGATGAGTCGATTGAGATTGTCGATGTAAGCCTTCTCATGTTTGCCGTAGTGATACTCGATGGTGCGACTGCTAATAGCGGGTTCCAGAGCATCCTGGGCGTAGGGTAATTCGGGTTGTTGAAATGTCATATCGCTTAGTGTTTTATTTGTTCGTTATATCTATAAAACATCCGGCGCGGGCTATGGTTCGCCTCTGCGACACTTTTAGCACTTGTTAATCCTGAGCTACGCGACGGAAAGTCATATCACGGTCGGCCACCTCGCACGACATTATATCGCCGTGGTGTACCTTCACATCATCAATCTTGCGGTACTGATTGAAACGGTCGCGCATAGTGGAGGTGATGATTACCTTCCATCGCTCGGCAGTAGTTGCCGTAAGCGAGTCGAGCACGGGACGTTCCATGCCATCAACGATATTAGAGGTATATACTACGCCATCGGGGTCTACCGTCACAGTATAGGTCGACGGATCCAGCGAAAGTATCAGTTCGTCGTCGGCCTCGGTCACGTATGTACCTGAAATCTGCGCTGACGCAGTGATGTTGGCCTGATAGGGTGAAGAAGCACCGTATACCGGCCCTACCACAGCCTGCGACACTTCGACGACGGAGTTGAGCACCACCTCACCGGGCTTGCCATGCGAGCGCGGGCCGAAGTCCATATACATAGTGCTTGTAGCATCGGCGGCATCTGCCACCATTATACGTTCGGGTGTGCCCTGCCACTGACCCGACACTTTGTCGGCCTGCGAGCAGGAAGTCATCGCTGCCACTCCTACTGCGAGTGCTGCAGCGGCTGTTATAGTAATCGATTTCATGTGCTTGTATTTTCTATATTATACAAGCATACAACACCGCGACCGGTGTAATAGTTCGCCTCAGCGGGGCTTGTTGGCCGCGGGGAGAGCGGATGCAATAGCCTCGGCCGACTTCGTCATCAGTTCGGCCAGCTCATGGCGACCCGAAGCGGGAGCCTCGATAGGCTCGTGGATAGTCAGCGTGATATGCCCCGGACGCGGGAGCAGGCGAGTACGGGGCAGTACATCGTAGGCACCATCGACAGTGATAGGGACCACGGGCAGGCCGAACTCTACCGCCAGCGTATATGCACCGCGACGGAAAGTATGCATGCGTCCGTCGAGGGTGCGTGCTCCCTCGGGGAAGACTACCACTGACATGCCTCCGGCAAGTTGTTTCTCAGCCTTCTCCATAGTCGCTTTCACAGCTCGCGGCGACGAATTGTCCACGAAGATATTCCCGGCTACCTTGCAACTGTAGCCGACGAAAGGTATCTTCTCCAGCGACTTCTTCATCATCCATCGGAACTGATGCCCCAGATAACCATAGATCGAAAAGATATCGTATGCGCCCTGATGATTAGCCACGAAGACATAGCTCTGGCCCTTCGATATGTTCTCGCGCCCATATACACGCACACGGACCAACGATATTATACACCATAGGCGCCACCATATAGCCCCCGGCCAGAAGCCGAAGAAGCGCCCTCCTCCTAGCATACAGCCGATAATAGTGATAGTCGCTGCAAGGATGGTACCGACGAGCAGTACAGGCAAAGCTATGAGAAAAAAGTATATGTAGTAAGCTACGTGTTTCATCTTCTATAAATCCGATAATGTGTAAGCGACAGGCTCCAATATCGAAGTAGGCCCTTACTCATCCGCAAATATAAGCATTTTTCAGCAGGGTGCAAAAAAGAATATCATACCCACTCTTCATATCAAAAAATAAGATGTAATTTTGCAGAATAAAACCTATACTTATGACAACACAGAAACAAGACACACCCCGCGGAAAATATGTAAAAAGAGTGATGAACTTCCTTGTTCTCATCCTCTCTGCCATAATGATAGCATGGATATCCGTAGATACTTTCGATAGAGTCAATCTCCTTGAAAGTCACGGATACATGACATTCCAGTTCTGGGTATGTATAGTATTCATCATCGACTTCGTCGTCGAACTTTATTTTTCGGGCGACAAAGCTCACTTCTTCCGATACCACATTATATTTCTGATTCTGTCAATACCATACCTCAACATCATCAATCAGCTCGGGCTGCATCTGTCCGATGATGCCCTCTACTTCATCCGCTTCATCCCTATGGCTCGGGCGGCACTTGCACTTGCCATCGTCATCAGTTATCTTTCGTCCAATGCCATCACCAGTATGTTCGTTTCATATCTGGTGATCCTCGTCTTCGTGGGCTACTTCTGCTCTCTCATCTTCTATCAGCGCGAAGCCGGTGTGAATCCCGAGATACATTCCTACTGGACAGCGGCCTGGTGGACAGCCATGAACCTCACCACAGTAGGCTGTTATATCAATCCTGTCACTGTTGCAGGCAAGATTGTGGCTATCATACTGCCTATCACCGGTATGATCATCTTCCCTCTCTTCACTGTCTACCTCACCAACTTCGTCACCCGCAACATAGCTCACCCCAAAGATAAGCAATAAGACTCGCAATGATCGCACTTGATGTGTCAAAATATATAGGTAGCTAACGACGTAGGGTCGCTCCATGGAGCGACCGCTGACTATACACGTGCCGCCGGAAAGTCAACCGGATGCAGCCCGGAAGCGGTCGCTCCATGGAGCGCCCCTACATCAGTCTAGCAAATTTTTAAAACACCCAGTGTTTTTTTATTGTAATAAAAAGATATTGGTGTTGTTTGATAAGAGGCTTG
>CAMWKV010000022.1 GCA_947174915.1 uncultured Porphyromonadaceae bacterium
GACTCATCGAAATCAAGGCTCCCGAAGTGATTCTCCGCAACGAGAAGCGCATGCTTCAGGAAGCCGTTGACTCGCTGCTCGACAACTCACGCAAATCATCGGCCGTCAAGACCGAAGCCAACCGTCCCCTCAAGTCCCTCTCCGACTCGCTCAAGGGCAAGCAGGGCCGCTTCCGTCAGAACCTCCTCGGTAAGCGTGTCGACTACTCGGCACGTTCCGTTATCGTCGTAGGTCCCGAGCTCAAGATGCACGAGTGCGGTCTGCCCAAGCTCATGGCAGCCGAGCTCTATAAGCCCTTCATTATCCGCAAGCTCATCGAGCGCGGCATGGTGAAGACCGTCAAGAGCGCCAAGAAACTCGTCGACCGCAAGGTGCCCGAAGTATGGGATATCCTCGAATACGTCATGAAGGGCCATCCCGTGCTCCTCAACCGAGCCCCTACACTGCACCGCCTCGGTATCCAGGCCTTCCAGCCCAAGCTCATCGAAGGTAAGGCTATCCAGCTCCACCCCCTCGCATGTACGGCATTCAACGCCGACTTCGACGGTGACCAGATGGCCGTGCACCTGCCCCTGGGCAACGAGGCCATCCTCGAAGCCCAGATGCTCATGCTCGGTGCTCACAATATCCTCAACCCCGCCAACGGCGCACCTATCACCGTGCCCTCGCAGGATATGGTACTTGGTCTGTACTACATCACCAAGCTCCGCAGCGGCGACAAGGGTGAAGGCCACACCTTCTACGGTCCTGAGGAAGCAGAGATTGCCTACAACGAAGGCAAGGTGACACTCCACGCGCCCATCAACGTGATGGTGGACGACGTCGACGAAAACGGCAACCCCGTACGCCGACTCATCGAGAACACCTCCGTAGGCCGCGTGCTCGTCAACCAGTATGTGCCCAAGGAAATCGGCTATATCAATACTCTCATCTCCAAGAAGTCGCTCCGCGATATCATCGCACGCGTCATTAAGAAGTGCGGTATCCCCCGTTCGGCACAGTTCCTCGACGACATCAAGAACCTCGGTTACTACATGGCCTTCCGTGGCGGTCTGTCCTTCAACCTCGGTGATGTGCTCATCCCCGAAGAGAAGGCCGAAATCGTGGAAGAAGGCTACCGTCAGGTAGAAGAAGTGAAGATGAACTTCGCCATGGGTACCATCACCGACAAGGAACGTTACCAGCAGGTCATCGACATCTGGACACACGCCAACGCCCGCCTGACATCCATCCTCATGAAGCAGATGGCCGAGGCCAACCAGGGCTTCAACGCCATCTACATGATGCTCGACTCCGGTGCCCGTGGTTCGAAGGACCAGATTCGTCAGCTCGCCGGTATGCGTGGTCTTATGGCCAAGCCCCAGAAGGCCGGTGCCGAAGGCGGCCAGATCATCGAGAACCCGATTCTTGCCAACTTCAAGGAAGGCCTCTCCGTGCTCGAGTACTTCATCTCCACCCACGGTGCCCGTAAGGGTCTTGCCGATACCGCCCTTAAGACCGCCGACGCCGGTTACCTCACCCGTCGTCTTGTCGATGTGGCCCACGACGTCATCATCAACGAAGAGGACTGCGGTACCCTCCGCGGCATCGTCTGCACGGCTGTCAAGAACAACGACGAAGTAGTGGCATCGCTGGGCGAGCGCATCCTCGGCCGCGTGTCCGTTCACGATATCATCCACCCCATCACCGGCGAACTCATCGTAGCCGCCGGCGAGGAAATCAAGGACGATGCCGCCGACATCATCGACGCATCCCCCATCGAGAGCGTGGAGATTCGCTCCGTCCTCACCTGCGAGAGCAAGCGTGGCGTCTGCGCCAAGTGCTACGGCCGCAACCTCTCCAACCTCCGCATGGTACAGAAGGGCGAAGCCGTCGGCGTCATCGCCGCTCAGTCCATCGGTGAGCCCGGTACTCAGCTTACACTCCGTACATTCCACGTCGGTGGTGTGGCAACGAACATCTCCGCTGCCTCCAAGCTCATCTCGAAGTACAACGGTACTCTCGAAATCGACGACCTCCGTACCGTCGACACCGATAATGGCTACAAGGTAGTTGTAGGTCGACTCGCCGAAATGCGTATCATCGACAACAACACCGGCATGCAGCTCATGACCGCCGCCATCCCCTACGGTTCGAAGCTCTACTTCGACAACGGTGCCGAGCTCAAGCCCGACGATGTAATCTGCGAGTGGGACCCCTTCAACGCCGTTATCGTATCGGAAAAGAACGGCGTCATCCACTACAAGGACCTCATCGAGAACATCACCTACCGCAACGATGCCGAAAGTCACCAGGCCGCTGAAGACCGCGTCATCATCGAAAGCCGCGACCGCCAGCACGCCCCCACCCTCGAAATCATCGATCCGACTATCACCAACGAGGAAGAGCGTGTACTCGCTACCTACTCACTCCCTGTGGGCGCCCACCTCATGCTCCAGGAAGGCGATGAAATCAAGGTCGGCGACACCTTCGCCAAGGTGACCCGCTCCACCAGCGGCGCCGGTGATATCACCGGTGGTCTGCCCCGTGTGACTGAGCTCTTCGAAGCCCGCAACCCCTCCAACCCCGCTATCGTATCCGAAGTGGACGGCGAGGTAGAGTTCGGCAAGGTGAAGCGCGGCCACCGCGAGATCACCGTTACTCCCAAGTTCGGCGACGTCAAGAAGTACCTCGTACCTCTGTCGAAGCAGATCCTCGTGCAGCCCCACGACATCGTCCGTGCCGGCACACCCCTCTGCGACGGTGCCATCACCCCCACCGATATCCTCAATATCATGGGCCCGACAGCAGTACAGGAGTACATCGTGAATGAGGTACAGAACGTGTACCGCATGCAGGGTGTGAAGATCAACGACAAGCACTTCGAAGTTATCGTGCGCCAGATGATGCGCAAGGTACGCATCATCGACTCAGGCGATACCACCTTCCTGCCCGAGCAGATTGTGGACAAGCGCGACTTCATGGAAGAGAACGACCGTCTCTGGGGCAAGATGTATGTCACCGACGCCGGCGACAGCGAGACACTCCAGAAGGGTCAGATCATCACCGCCCGCCGTCTGCGCGACGAGAACGCACTCCTCAAGCAGCGCGACCTCAAGCTCGTCGTAGTACGCGAGGCTCGCACCGCCACCTCCGAGCAGATCCTCCAGGGTATCACCCGAAGCGCTCTTCAGACTTCGAGCTTCATCTCGGCAGCATCCTTCCAGGAGACTACCAAGGTGCTCAACGAAGCTGCCATCCGCGGCAAGAGCGATCCCCTCGAGGGCATGAAGGAGAACGTTATCTGCGGTCACCTCATCCCCGCCGGTACCGGTCTGCGCGAGTACGAGACCATCGTCGTTACCTCCGACGACGACACTCTCGAGGAAGATTTCACTCCCACCATCAAGCCCCGCCGCTCCACTCCCGTAGAGGACGTTGAGGTAACGGAAGAAATCATCAACGACTGATACCGTCATCACTGAATCAAAGGACGGGCGTGTAAGCGCCCCCGTCCTCCCCATAGAGGGCGTGCCATACCGGCACGCCCTTTTTATGTATTCGGGTGCTTGGACGAGATGAAGATTTTTAGCAACCCATTCTACTTTAATCGGATTATTTTCATACCTTTGCACCTGAAAATAAGGCCGAAGTATCGGTCGTTACATCTGAAAAGGTGTTATTTGTATTATCTTCTGTGATAAATTCTCGCAAAATTTACCCATAGAGATTGAGATATATACGAATAGCACTGCATCGGTAGCTTTATACCCGCCCCACTCAGGCGAGAGGGGTTATTATATAGCTATATCGGTGTGGGGCTGCTCTTTTTATCAATCTCTTAGGCAATGCGAGAAGCCTTTCACTGGATAAAGCGAGTTCAATCCCACACCTTTTCTATATACGGCAAAATTAAAAATGTATCGCAGGGATTGAGGTACGCTGCCGAGACGATGAAAAAAGTTCGCTTATTCTTTATTATCGGCCTCACCGTGCTGATATGTGCGTGGCTTTTGTATTGTTATTGCTCTATGGAGTCAATTATCGGAGCATCCCCGTGTGTCGGGATGGTCTCGGGAAAGAAGATACTTGTCGTCACCATGATTGCCCTCTTGACTATCTGAAAATTGCCTCTGTCAGCTCTTAGCTGAATAGTCGGGTGCAAAATATTGAGAAAAATGCTGAATATCGGGGGCGAAATTTTGTACTGTATGAAAAAATTACTACCTTTGCAGTGCTTTAGCCCGTTCGGGTTGGGCACAAGGATAGTCTTATGGTGTAATGGTAGCACTACAGTTTTTGGTACTGTCTGTGTAGGTTCGAATCCTGCTAAGACTACTTCTGGAATCCGGGTCCCGCTTGCGAGGCTTGGATTTTCTTTTTTATAATATCTATATGTCGTACAACCTTGCCAACGCCCATTCGCGCGACAGTCGCGTGACTTTCGAAGATAGCAGCCACTCCTATTCTATCGACGGTGTTCCGGTCGACCGGTCGGTGACACAGCTCGTGTCGTCGTGTTTCGAGCCCTTCGATGCCGACTATTGGGCTGCTCGCAAGGCCACTCCCACGCGGACGGCAGAGATGATAAAGGCCGAGTGGGAACGCAAGGCTGAGGAGGCCCGCAACCTCGGGTCGCTCATGCACCATCGCATAGAGCAGTACTACCTCGGCAACGAGCAGGACTCCGGCGCGGCTGCCGATGTCGCCTTCCGCCACTTCATTGCCTTCGAAGAATCCTTCCGCCTGCGTCCCTACCGCAGCGAGTGGGTGATATTCGATGAAGACCTCGGCCTGGCGGGTACGCTCGATTTCCTGGCTGTCAACAGCGCCGGCGAATACGAGATATACGACTGGAAACGGTCGAACAAGGTAGTGGATGAATATGGCAAAGCTATCGCTTCCGACCGTTTTGGCAAGCATGCTATCGCGCCGCTCCAACATATACCCGACACAAGTTTCTACCACTACGCCCTGCAGCTGAGCCTCTACCGCTACATCCTGGAGAAACGCTACGGCATCCGTCCCGTGGCGGCGCACCTCGGGGTGTTCCATCCCTGCTACTCACGGCCCTATGTGGTGGATGTGCCCTATCTCCGCGATGAAGTATTGACACTCCTCAGTTGCCTTAAATAGGTGTGTGACCGGACAGAATCCACAGTACTCCAGGCCTTGAATACCGGAATTGACAAAGCCATGACCACAAAGCGAACCCTTCCCGAAGCCTTCGTAGCCTCTCTTGATGCCTACGGCGCAGATGCTGCGCCACTCGTTGAGGCACTCTCATGCACCGACCCGTCTGTGGCCGTGCGTGCCAACGTTGGCAAAGGCGCACGCCTGGCCGCTGATACGGCTCTGTCCGGCGGACGCGTGCCGTGGCTCGACACGGGAATGTATCTTGATGAACGACCCGTCTTCGCCGCCGACCCCGCCTGGCATGTCGGACTATACTATGTGCAGGATGCCTCGTCGATGGCCATCACGGCTATCGCCCGTGCTCTCATAGACCGTTGCCTCGCCGACGTACCACTGCGCGCGCTCGATGCCTGCGCCGCGCCGGGTGGCAAGTCGATAGCGCTCTACGAAGCCCTGCCGCAAGGTTCTATGTTGCTGTCAAACGAATACGACGGTCGCCGCGCAGCCGTGCTGTGCGAGAATGTGGCCAAATTCGGAGCGCCCGATATCCTCGTATCGCGTGGTGATACGTCCGCCATCGCGACGCTCGACGATGCCTTCGACCTGATTCTCGTGGATGCTCCGTGCTCCGGCGAGGGCATGATGCGCAAGGAGCCTGTCGCCATCACACAGTGGTCGCCGGCTTTGGTGGCTCAGTGTGCTGAATTGCAGCGTTCCATTGTCGACAATTGCTATGCAGCCCTGCGTCCGGGGGGGGTGATGATATACAGCACATGCACCTTCAACCGTAGTGAGGACGAAGATATCCTCCTACACCTTGTGGAAGACTGCGGAGCTGAAGTCCTGCCGCTTGATGCCGCCAACTATCCGGGTGCTGTCGGCGCAGTAGTCGGAGATCTGCCATGCCTCCATTTTCTGCCCGGCGCTGTCCGTGGCGAGGGACTTTTCGTATCGGCCGTACGCCGCCCCGGCGAGTGGCAACCGGCGGCAGAGGAGGGTGGTGTGCCGACGAAACAGCGTCGCCGCACTGACCGCCGCACCGACCGCCGTAATGGTAAGGGCGCTGCGCAGTCGGCCGATGCTTTCGCTGCCGACCATCTCCTTGATCCCGAGCGCTTCGCTGCCCGTGAGTATGATGGCAATGCCGTGGCCGTAAGTAAGCTACATGTCGAATTTGCCGACCTGCTCGGCCGCAAGCTGCATCTGCTCCGCTCCGGGCTGCCGCTGTACAGCACCAAGGGACGCGACATCGTGCCCGCATGGGAGCTGGCTCTCTCCACGGCGCTGCGCCCCGACTCTTTCCCGCAACTCGCGCTCTCGTCCGCCGAGGCACTTCGCTATCTCCACGGCGACAGCCTCACCGATATCCCCGACGGCCTGCCGCGCGGCTATATCCTCATCGCCTGCGATGGGACACCTCTCGGATTCGCCAAGAACATAGGCCGGCGTGCCAATAATCTCTATCCCGACGGCTACCGCCTGCGTCTCGACCCGGCGTCCGTCGATACATCCTCTCTCCCGCACATCGTGTTATGAAAGAATTCATTGCCATCCTCCGGCGCTTCGTGCCGCCATACAAGAAGTACCTTTTCCTCAACATATTCTTCAATGTCCTGGCGGCGTTGCTCACTCTCTTCTCCTTCGCCCTTGTGGTGCCCATCCTTCAGATGCTCTTCCGCATCGATACCACCGTGTACAGCTTCATGCCTCTTGGCAGCTCGAGTTTCAAGACTGTGGCTATCAACAACTTCTACTACTATGTGCAGGAAGCGATGAACCTCTGGGGTCCCGCTATGGCACTGGCCCTCCTTGCCATAGCTCTGGTGATAATGACAGCCTTCAAGACCGGAGCCACCTTCCTGAGTAGCTACTACATGATACCCCTCCGCATGGGTATCGTACGCGATATCCGCAACTATGTCTACGATAAAATCACCACACTGCCCATCGGTTTCTTCACCTCCGAGCGCAAGGGCGACGTGATGGCACGCATGAGCGGCGATGTGGCTGAGATAGAGACATCTATCATGGCATCGCTGGATATGATGTTCAAGAATCCGGTGATGATAATCGCCTGTCTCGTGATGATGGTGGCAATCTCGTGGCAGCTCACACTCTTCGTCCTCGTCCTCCTGCCCATAGTGGGTGTGGTGATGGGTCGCGTGGGCAAGCGCCTCAAGCGCAAGTCGCTCGAAGGGCAGACGCAGTGGGGCGTTCTGATGGCCACTATAGAGGAGACCCTCGGCGGACTCCGCATCATCAAGGCTTTCAATGCCGAGGACAAGATGAAGGCACGCTTTCACGCCGAGAACGGCATATTCTATCGCCTGTCCGCACATGTTGCGCGCCGTCAGGCTCTTGCGCATCCCATGAGTGAATTTCTCGGCACTATAGCCGTCGCCATCATCCTCTGGTTCGGCGGCAGCCTGATTCTTTCGGGTCATTCGTCAATGGACGCGGCGGCGTTCATCTATTATATGGTGATATTCTACAACGTGATACCGCCGGCCAAGGACCTCTCCAAGGCCGTGTACTCCGTCCAGAAGGGTCTGGCGTCAATGGAGCGCGTCGACAAAATCCTCAACGCTCACAATCCCATCTCCAACCCCGCCCATCCCAAGTCGTTACCCGCTACGACGGTAGCCTCGGCGGTAGTTTTCGATCACGTCGATTTCAGTTATGACGGCGAGCACCCCGTGCTGAACGACATCTGCCTCACCGTCCCCGGTGGTGCCACAGTGGCGCTCGTGGGACAGTCCGGCTCGGGCAAGTCCACAATGGCCGACCTCATCCCACGTTTTTACGACCCGACATCGGGTAGTGTGAGCGTCGACGGCATCAATGTCCGCGACCTCGATGTGGCCGACCTTCGCTCACGCATGGGTATCGTGAATCAGGAGGCCATACTCTTCAATGACACTATCTTCAACAACATCGCTTTCGGTGTGAAAGACGCCACGTTGGAGCAGGTACGAGCTGCCGCCCGCATCGCCAATGCCGATGAATTCATCATGGCGTCGGAGAACGGCTATGATACCGTCGTCGGCGACCGCGGCTGTCGTCTGTCGGGGGGGCAACGTCAACGTATATCCATCGCCCGCGCCATCCTCCGCAACCCGCAGATTCTCATCCTCGACGAGGCCACTTCGGCACTCGACAGTGAGAGCGAGACCCTTGTACAGCAGGCTATCGATCGCCTGATGACCGACCGCACAACGCTCGTTATCGCTCACCGACTGAGCACGATACGTCGCGCCAACCTCATCTGCGTGCTGCATGAAGGCCGCATAGTAGAGTGCGGCACGCACGAAGAACTTGTATCTCCGTCCGCCAAGGGCTTCTACCGCCGCCTCGTGGAGATGCAGGCTCTCGGCAGTTGAAGTTAAAGTAAATCCGGGACGGATATAGAAGGTGGACTGCCTTTTCTCATATAAGCCCGAGGGCTCTGAGAATACGTGAAGCACCTCGATGGCCGGCACGCGTGTAGTAGTAAGCCGCCAAGGCCTTCAGCGATGATGTCTGCGACTGCAGCAGGGTAAGCCCGTCGCGGAGACCGCCACGGTCGGCAAGGCCACATTCAATCGCCAGTTTTACCCGACACCACTGTCGCGCTCTGCTCCCTCCCACAATGGGGGCGAGCGTCTTCGCTATGGCATCGAGTGCGGGAAGGGCTTTCGACGGACTGCCCGCGGCTCCGGACGTGATAGAGTCACCGCTCACATACACCTTGACTTCGCTGTCGCCGAGGTGGCGAATACGTGCGGTCTGAGCGAGCATGCGAGCGCCCAGTTCGATGTCATCCCAGTATCGGATATCTTCGTTCCATGCGCCTACGCGACGGATAAGTTCGGTACGCGCTGCCCATCGCTGGGTAGCCATGCCACCGTAGAAGAGGTTGTCGGCCTGAGGATTGTGTCCCACGAAGGTGAGGATACGCCCGTCGGTCGCGCCGTCGCTTCCGGCGAGTGTGGGGCCGACCTCGCGCACGTTCCAGCCGGCGATGTCAACATCGTCGGGGAGAGCTGCCACAGCAGCGGCATGTCCGGGCGGCATAGAGTCGTCGGAGTCGAAGAACATCACCCACGGCTCAGTGACAGCAGCCAGCCCTACATTGCGTGCGGCGGCAGCCCCGGGACGGGGACAGTCCAGCACGTCGACACGGAAGTCCGGTGCCGACACTTCCTCGGCCCAGCGGCGGAGCACGCGGCCCGTATCATCGACAGAAGCATTGTCGACCAACACAACATGAAGCGGCCGCAGTGTCTGGTGCGCTATCGAATCGAGAGTGCGCGACACCACCTCGGCGCGGTTGAACACCGGCACGACGATGGCCACACGGGCTGCGGTTGAAACGTTGGGACAATCCATATACATAGAATATACGGAGTTTTCGGCTTTTATATTATCCCGACCGCGTAAAAAAATGTAATTATCATTTATCCCGACCGCTTCGGCAGGTGCAAAAAAATCGGCTGTCATCGCGACACCCGAAAATCTTTAACCTTAAATCTAATACCATGAAAAAACACAGTGCAAAATCAGTAATTATGTAAAAGAAACACGCACTGCGTTGTAATGGTTCAAGTTACCTGCTGAATTAACTTATGTTAACGTGAAAATTCGGGCAAAAAATGCTAAATTCGCGGCTGTAAAAAGTGCGGTCGGACACGGTGCGCGGCACAGCATTGCGCCGCCCGACGAGCTACAGTAAAGGAAAAAGTTCCCATAAAAAGGGTTAAAGCTATGAGAACGAAAATATTAGTAATAGACGACGAAGAGTCGGTATGCGAAATTCTCAAATTCAATCTTGAGAAAGAAGGCTACGAGGTAGATACTGCGTATAGTGCTGAAGAAGCGCTGGATATGGACCTTGACGGCTACTCGTTGTTCATGGTCGACATTATGATGGGCGAGCTTAGCGGTTTCGACTTCGCTCGTCGTGTACGCAATATCACAAACACCGAGGATACCCCCATTCTCTTTTGCTCGGCACTGAGCGACGAAGATGTGGTGGTGAAGGGTCTCAATATCGGTGCCGATGACTACGTCACCAAACCTTTCGTCATAGGCGAAGTGCTGGCGCGTGTCCGTGCCGTGCTGCGCCGCACAGGTAAGCAGGCCAAGCGCACCGCTGCCGAGATAGAAAACGAACAGAACCTCTACGAAGCCGATGTCACCTTCAAGGGTCTGCGCATAGACCGCAACGACAAGGAAGTGTACATCGACAATGAACTCACTACGCTCACACGCACTGAGTACGACCTCATTCTCTTCTTCCTCACCCACCGCAACCGTATCTATTCCCGCGAAGAGATCATCAAAAACGTGTGGGGCGACGAGGTGATTGTCACCGGCCGCACTATCGATACTAACATTACCCGCCTGCGCAGGAAGCTCGGCGAGTATGGCAAATATATTGTCACACGCCAGGGATTCGGTTATGGGTTTAAGGAGAAGAATTAGTTATCAGTGGCAACTGTTCATACCCCTGGTAACGATGATATGGATTATTATCATCGGTATAGCAGTATGGCAGTATAAAAGTGAGACCAACTATCGGCGGTCGCAGGTGGAGCAGCAGCTCGCACTTGTGGTCGAGCGTATCATGAAGTCCTATGAGGAGGACTATGACCCTATACCCTTCATAGACTTCGCTGTCAAATACTTCCGCCAGAATGAACTCTACGGCAACCTCCGCGTCACTATCTTCCGCGACGGCAGGATGATACGTGCCTATGGCCAGCCATTAGGCTTGGCCGATGCCGACAGAGGGATAGCTATCAAGGATGCTATTGAGATGCAGGCCAGCTTCGACAACGATAGCTATTATGTAGTCAACTATCGCGCGAGCGACGACGGGCGCCTGGTAGTGTGTACGGCTCTTCCTGCCAACACCGATGTAGAACGCGCCACCCTGCCCTCCGACGGTTTCTTCTGGGTGATGTTCATCGCTGCAGTGGTTGCCACCATCTTTGCATTCTTCTCTACCCGCTATTTCAGTCGTAACATTCAGATTCTGCGCAACGTGGCCGAACGAGCAGCTTCAGACCGCGATTTCATACCCTCGCAGGACTATCCCCACGACGAACTCGGCGACATCTCCCGCCAGATAGTGACTATGTACAACGAGCGCTCCAACGCCATGCAGCGCCTCAAGCGAGAGCATGAGGTGGCAATGCACGCCATCGAGGAGAAAGCCCGCGCCAAACGTCAGCTCACCAACAATATCAACCACGAGCTCCGTACCCCCATCGGCGTCATCAAGGGCTACCTTGATACCATCCTCGAGAATCCCGACATGGACGAGGGCTCGCGCAATCACTTCCTCAAGAAGGCTCAGGACCACGTCAACCGTCTGGTCAACCTCATATCCGATGTATCTGCCATCACGCGTCTCGAAGAAGGCGGCGAGCTCATCAGCACCGAGGAGCTTGACTTCCACGATGTGGCATTCACAATCGCCAACGATATCGAGGAAAGCGGCGTGCTCGGCACTATGGAATTCCACTACGACGTGCCCCTCGACTGCAAAGTCATGGGTAACTATAACCTCCTCACCGGCATGCTCATCAATCTCGCCAAGAATGCAGGAGCATACTCCAAGGGTACCAAGTGCGAGCTCGTCTGCACAGGTGAGGACGCCAAGACTTACACCTTCGAGTTCCGCGACGATGGTACGGGTGTGAAGGAGGAGCATCTTCCGCACCTCTTCGAACGTTTCTACCGCGTCGATACAGGTCGCTCGCGCAAGGCCGGCGGCACAGGCCTCGGTCTGCCCATCGTGCAGAACACTATCCTGGCCCACGGTGGTACCATCTCCGTTTCCAACGGTAGCCTCGGAGGTCTATGTTTCACCTTCACCCTCTGTAAACCCGCCCCAGGCTACCGCCCCGTCGCTGTCTGATGTCCGATACTCAATATATCACCCTTCGGGAAGCTCTGGCCGCCGCCCGTCTCGGACGCCGTCTCACAGCTCTGCTCGATACACATCTCGAGGCCGACGATTGCCGTGGCATCCGGGATGCTATCCGCGCCCATGCCGCTGTCGGCGTGCCTGCGCGCGACCGTTTCGGTTTTCATCCCCTCTCGGCAGCCCTCGAGACGGCCGAGGCTCTCGTGGAAAGTCTCAGCACCGACCGCAACATGACCATCGCTGTCATCCTCTCGGCGCTGTCGACAGGCGAGGGCTACGAGGAAGCTGTGGAGAAGCGATGGGGCGCCGACATCGGTAAGCTCGTCCGAGGCCTCGACAAGGTGAGTACCATCTACAGCCGCTCAGCCTCCGTGGAGAGCGACAATTTCCGCAAACTGCTCCTCACCTTCGCCGAAGATATACGCGTCATTATCATAATGATAGTGGACCGTCTGCGGCTGATGCGTGCCATCAATCACCATCCCTCCGAGCGCCTCGTCCGCGACACTGCCGCCGAGGCGAACTACCTCTACGCTCCTCTGGCACACCGCCTCGGCCTGTATGCCATCAAGTCGGAGCTTGAGGATATGTCGCTCAAGTACAGCAACCGCGAGGTGTACACCCGCATCGCTCACGAGCTCAATGAAACCAAGGCGCGCCGCGACGCATATATCGCCGACTTCATCGCCCCCATACGCGAGAAGCTCGAAGCCGAGGGCCTCAAATTCGAGATAAAAGGTCGTACCAAGTCCATCTATTCGATATGGAACAAGATGAAGAAGCAGCACAATACTGTTGAAGACATCTACGACCTCTTCGCTATCCGTATCGTCATCGACTGTCCGCCGGAGCGCGAAAAGCCCGAGTGTTGGCTGGCGTACTCCATCGTCACCGATATGTACCGCCCGAATCCGGGTCGACTCAAGGACTGGCTCAGCATCCCCAAGAGCAATGGCTACGAGTCGCTCCACATCACCGTCTACGGTCCGGAGGAGCGCTGGGTGGAGGTGCAGATACGCACGCGACGTATGGACACCATCGCCGAGAAAGGTCTTGCCGCACACTGGAAATACAAGGGTATCAAGAGCGAGAACGACCTCGATACGTGGATGAACAACGTCCGCGATATCCTTGAGGCCGGGCAGCACGGCCCGATGGAACTGATGCGCAACTTCAAGATGGACATCTACTCACGCGAGGTGTTCGTCTTCACGCCGCGCGGCGACCTGTACAAGTTGCCCCAGGGTGCCACCTTGCTCGACTTCGCTTTCAATATCCACACCCGTCTGGGTTGCCAGTGCGTCGGAGGACGTGTCAACGGTCGTCAGCGCAAGATTAACTACCGCCTTGCCAGCGGCGACACGGTAGAGATTCTCACTTCGCCGGTGCAGAAACCCAGCCGCGACTGGCTCAACATCGTTGTCACATCGAAGGCTCGCAACAAGATACGCAGCGTGCTCAAGGAGAATGAGAACCGCTCTGCCGAGCTCGGTAAGGAGTTGTTGCAGAGGCGTTTCAATAACCGCAAGCTGGACTACGACGAGAGTACCGTGTCGAAGACTCTCGCTAAGATGGGCTACAAGAATTCCATCGAATTCTTCAGCGCCCTCGGCAGCGGCGAGATAGATGTCAACTCGGTAGTAGACACTTACATCGAATTCGTCACCCGCGGTATCACCAAGGGCGATGATGACGCTACGAGGGTGTCGGCCAGCGAGTTCAACTTCCAGCAATCCGCCGACGAGGCCGAAGCTGCCGGCACGGCGGAGGATGTCCTCGTGATAGGCGATAACGTCAAGGGCCTCAACTACCGCTTGGCACGCTGCTGCAACCCTATCTACGGCGATGAGGTGTTCGGCTTTGTTTCCGCCGAAGGCGTCATCAAAATCCATCGCACCGACTGCCCGAACGCCGCTCACATGAAGCAGAAGTACGGCTACCGCCTCATACGCACACGCTGGAGCGGCCGAGCCGGTGCTGAGTTCGCTGCCACCCTGCGAGTGGTGGGACGCGACGACATAGGCATCGTCACCAACATCACCTCTATTATAAATAAAGAAAAATCCGTATCTTTGCGAGGAATATCAATCGATAGCAACGACGGGCTGTTCCAGGGCGTCATCACGGTGGGTATCACCGACACCGCTGCCCTCAACCAGCTCATCAAGAAAATTAAAACCGTGAAAGGAGTGAAAGATGTTCAACGCAACAAGTAAGATATTGACAGTCATTGCCGTAATGGCGGCAATGCTTTGCTCATGCTCCGACAAAGAGCGTGCAGGCGCCGACGAACTCCTCGCCGACAGCCGCGCTGCCATCGAGAGCCGGCAGTTCTATCAGGCCATCACCATCCTCGACACCCTCAACGCCCGCTACCCCAAGCAGACAGAGGCGCGTCGCGAAGGGCTGATGCTCCGTGCATCGGCTATGGAGGGACTGGCAATGGACAGCATCGCTGCCGGCGACGCCATCCTTGCTGCCGCTACCATGGAGCTCGAGACGCTGCAACCGCAGATGAAACATGTGGCAGGCCCTGCAGGACTCGAAGGCTACTGGCTCCCCGCCAAGACGCCCGAGCAGATTATGGGTTCGACAACAGTGCAGGGTCGCGTGTCCGACGACGGATATTTCTACATCGTGGCCAACGTACAGGGCCGTGCTATCGGGCTGACTACCATCGCGCTCTCCGACGGCGGAGATTCTGTCGAGTCGCAGCCCATATCGCCCATGCGTGTGGTGAAGGTAGAAGGCTCGGAGACTGCAAGTTTCAGCCCCGAGGATGTAGAGGCTGTCGGCGCATGGCTCGAGACGCATCCCGGAGCTTCCAAACTGGTGCTCAAAGGCAGCAAGGGCAAAGCCGACGTAAAACTCACTCCCGCACTGCGCGATGAACTTACCCTCACTTATAAGTACGCGCGAGCCATGCAGGCACGTCGCCTCGCCGCCGTACACCGCGAGAAATACGAGCGCATGCTCGCCGCCGCACGCGACCAGCTCGCCAACTTCACCCCTGTGACAGAAGAGAAATGAGCACCGGCAAAGATACTTATCTCGTCACCGGTGCGGCAGGATTCATAGGCTCGGCCTTCGTGCGCATGCTTGCCGCCGGACGTCATGATATTTCTGATGCAGCATCGCAGGCGCCGGGCGACATCATTGTACTCGATGCGCTTACCTATGCAGGTAATCTCGACAATATTTCTGACCTCATCGAAAGTGGAGCCATCACTTTCATCAAAGGCGATATCCGCGACGAAGAGCTTGTAGCTCAGCTCCTTGATAAATATGAGCCTGCGTATGTGGTGAACTTTGCCGCCGAGACGCATGTCGACCGCAGCGTCGACGGGCCCGAACCCTTCATCAGCACCAACATCAACGGAGTCTTCAACCTCCTTGAGTGCATGCGTCGTCAGGCCCGGGCACAGAGCGAGGCCGGCCGCGAACCGTCGCTGCGTCGCTTCGTGCAGGTGAGTACCGACGAGGTCTACGGAGACCTTGAGATCGGCGCCGAGGAGCACTATCCCTGCGGCAGCCTGCATCCACACAGGGCTGTCGTCACCTACGGACACGATGCCTTCAGCGAGTCCACGCCGCTCAATCCTTCGTCGCCCTACTCGGCTTCGAAAGCCTCGGCCGACTTCCTCGCCCTCTCTTATTTCCGTTCCTTCGGTCTCCCCGTCACCATCACCCGATGCAGCAACAACTATGGCCCGCGTCAGTTCCCGGAGAAACTCATCCCGTTGATGGTCAATAATGTACTCTTCGGCCGTCCGCTGCCTGTCTATGGTGCAGGACTGAATGTGCGCGACTGGATTCATGTCGATGACCACTGCCGGGGTATCCTCGCAGCTCTGCATCGCGGGCTGCCGGGGCGTGTGTACAACTTCGGCGGATACAGCGAGCGACGCAATATCGACATCGTCCGTACCATCATTGACATCATCGCCGCTACGGCGCGCCACGACGATGCCGTGGCCGACCGTTTCCCCGCTGCCGTCGATGCTTCCGACGAACTCATCACCTTCGTCACCGACCGACCCGGCCATGACCGCCGCTATGCCATCGATGCCTCATGCGCCCGCGCAGAGCTCGACTGGACGCCGCAGATGGATTTCCGACAGGGTCTGGAGCAGACTGTGCGCTGGTACATCGACCACTACGACTGGGTGAAACGAATCGTTGACGGCGAATATCGCGAATACTACAAACACATGTACGAAAACCGCTGACTATGAAAGGAATAATTCTCGCCGGCGGTTCCGGCTCACGTCTATATCCCATCACGCGCGGCGTGTCCAAGCAGCTCGTCCCTGTCTACGACAAGCCGATGATATACTACCCGCTGACGGTGCTCATGCTTGCCGGTATCCGCGAGATTCTGGTCATCAGCACGCCGGACGACCTGCCGCAGTTCCGCCGCCTTCTCGGCGACGGCAAGCAATGGGGCCTTGACATGCACTATGCCGAGCAACCGCGGCCCGAAGGGCTTGCCCAGGCGCTCGTGATAGGTCGTGAATTTATTGGTAACGAGCCTGTTTGCCTTATCCTCGGCGACAATATCTTCTACGGCCAGGGCTTCTCCGGTATGCTGAAGGAAGCAGCACGCGAGGCCGAGGCCGGACAGGCGACGGTATTCGGATACCCGGTCACGGACCCGACGCGCTACGGCGTGGTGGAGCTCGACGGCGCCGGATGCCCCGTCTCTATCGAAGAGAAGCCTGCCGCTCCGCGCAGCAACCTCGCCGTGGTGGGTCTCTATTTCTATCCCGCCGGAAGTTCGGATGTGGCCGAGGCAGTAGTGCCGTCGGCGCGTGGCGAACTTGAAATAACTTCTGTCAATGCGCATTACCTCTGCACGGGCCGCCTCTCCGTGCAGCAGTTCGGTCGCGGTTTCGCGTGGCTCGACACAGGTACAATCGACTCGCTCATGGAGGCTTCGGCTTTCGTTGAGGCCATACAGAAACGCCAGGGCCTTCTCATAGCATCGCCCGAAGAGGTGGCTTTCCGACGCGGTTTCATCGATGCCGAGCAGTTGCGCGCGCTGGCACAGCCCTTGAAGTCAACGAATTACGGTCAATATCTCATGCACCTCGCCGATGAAAGCATCTGAACAAGCGCGAATGATAGCTCTGCCTCGCATCCACGACCCGCGCGGCAACCTCACCTTCACCGAGAACGGCGACGGACGCTTGCCTTTCACCGTCGAACGCGTCTACTGGACCTACGATGTCCCTGCAGGCGAGGCTCGCGGCGGACACTCGCACCATGCCGGCAAGGAACTCCTGGTAGCTCTATCGGGCAGTTTTGATGTCAATATCTTCGACGGCGCCGAATGGCAGACCTTCACCCTCAACCGCCCCTACGAAGGCCTGTACATACCTCCGGGCTATTGGCGCACGCTCGACAATTTTGCATCAGGTTCTGTCCTGATGGTACTCACCTCAGAGCGTTTCTCCGAAGACGACTATGTGCGCGATTTCGATGAGTTCAAACGCTTGACTCAGCTTTGATTGCGGCATGAAATACCCATTTTTCGACCTCGGCGCGGCTACCGCTGCTTGTGCCGACGACCTCAAGGCCGCCGCGGCTCGTGTCATAGATTCAGGCCGCTACATAGGAGGTGCCGAGTGTGAGGCTTTTGAGGCCGAACTTGCCGCCGCCACCGGTGTGCCCTATGCTGTCGGAGTAAGTAACGGCCTCGATGCTCTGCGCTTGATTTTCAAGGCTTTGATATTGCTCGGGCGCCTCTCGGAAGGCGACGAGGTCATAGTACCTGCCAATACTTACATCGCCTCCGTGCTGGCTGTAACAGACGCCGGACTGGTGCCCGTGTTTGTCGAACCGGATCCGCGTACGCTCAACATTGACAGCAGTCGCATTGAGGAAGTAATCAATCTCCGCACACGTGCTATACTTACCGTACATCTCTATGGCAGAGTGGCTTATGATACTACTATGCGTGAAGTGGCCGAGAACTACGGCCTTATCGTGGTAGAGGATAACGCCCAGGCTATAGGTGCCGAGAGTGCTGTGGCGGCGCCCTCGGGTGCTGTCAAGGCCGGTGCGCTTGGTATGGCGGCCGCTTTCAGTTTCTACCCTACCAAGAATATAGGTGCCATCGGCGATGCCGGTGCCGTCACCACTTCCGATCGCGAGTTGGCGGATGCCGTGCGCGCTCTGGCCAACTATGGTTCAGACCGCCGCTATCATAATATATACCAAGGATATAACTGTCGCCTCGATCCTATACAGGCGGCTTTCCTCCGTGTCAAACTGGCTCATCTGGACGATGAGACCGCCCGTCGACGCGCCGTTGCGGCAGCGTATTCGGAGGCTATAGATAGTCCTTATGTGACCACGCCGCTGCTCGATGCGCCCGACCGCTCTGTGTGGCATCAGTACGTCATCCGCTCCAAACATCGTGAGGCATTGCGCAAATACCTGGAGGACAACGGTGTAGCTACTGATATCCACTATGCCGTGCCACCGCATCGTCAGCCCTGCTATGTCGAGTATGCCCACTTGCAGCTACCTGTCACCGAGCAGCTTGCCGATGAGGTGCTTTCGCTGCCTATTGCCACTGCAAGTATTGACGACGCACGAGCTATCGCCCGTATTATCAACAATTTCCATTCCTGACCCTCAGCCCTTCTTATAAGTCATGAGCACTTCCTTGTCTCTCAAAGTGATGTACCACACCTTCGGCTGCAAACTCAATTTCGCCGAAACGGCCTCCGTTGCCGAGCGTTTTGCCGAGCGGGGACATCTCGCTGTCGATGAGGGAGATACGCCCGATATTATTGTCGTGAACTCGTGCAGCGTCACCGCCGAGGCCGACCGCAAATGCCGCAGCGCCATCCGCTCGTGGCATCGTCGCTGGCCCGACGCAGCTATTATCGTCACAGGCTGCTATGCGCAGCTCAAACCGGAGGAAGTGCAGGCGCTCCCCGGCGTTAAAGTCGTGGCGGGTGTCAATGACAAGCTCCGCATACCCTTGCTAGCCGAAGAGGCTGCTGCTGCCGTACCATTCCCGCCGGCGAAGGACCTCACCGAGTTCATGCCCTCCTGTTCGCGAGGCGACCGTACCCGCTTCTTTCTCAAGGTGCAGGACGGTTGCGATTACTGGTGCACATACTGCACTATCCCGCGAGCCCGTGGACGTTCGCGCTCGGGGACGATAGCGCAGATTGTCGAGCAGGCACGTCAGGCGGCCGCTCAGGGTGGTCGCGAGATTGTGCTGACCGGTGTCAACACGGGCGATTTCGGTCGTGGACGTGGCGAGACGCTCCTCGATCTTTGCCGTGAACTCGACAAGGTCGACGGCATAGAGCGCTACCGCATATCGTCGATTGAACCGAATCTACTCACGGATGAGCTGATTGATTTCTGCGCTCAGTCAGAGCATTTTATGCCTCATTTCCATGTGCCTTTGCAGAGCGGCAGTGACAGGGTGCTCGAACTCATGCGGCGCCGCTACGACACGGCGTTCTTCGCCTCCAAGATGCAACGTATCCGTCAGGCTGTGCCCGATGCTTTCATTGGTGTGGACCTCATCGTGGGTGCACGCGGCGAGACAGCGGAGGAGTTCGCCCGCAGTCGCGACTTTGTCGACTCGCTGGATATCAGTCATTTGCATGTCTTCCCATACTCTGAGCGTCCCGATACCCGCGCACTTTCGCTGCCCGATGCTGTAGACCAGGCAGAGAAGCACCGTCGTGCCGACGTGATGATAGCACTCGGCAATGCCAAGCATGAAGCCTTTGCCCGTCGCTTCCTCGGAACGGTCCGCCCCGTGCTGCTCGAACACAGCGGTGAAGGCCGTCCAATGAGCGGATTCACTGACAATTATCTCCGCATACGTGCGGAGCTTGACCCTGCGCTCGACAATACCGTCGTGCCTATGCTGCTTGACGCCCTCGCCCCGGATGGTATGTCCTTCCTTGCCAAGAAAGCGTGAAATATCCTGCCACGCGGAGCGTCCGCCGAATGCTACATTAATACTGCCCGCGCCGAAAACAAAGTATATGAAACCGCCCGTCGCCACGAAAATAGTCCTCGCATTGCTCACCCTCCTGGCCTGTCTGCCGCTGGGGGTGCTATATGTGTTGGCCGATGTGCTGTACCTTATTATATACTATGTAGCGCGCTACCGCCGTGCACTGGTGCGCCGCAACCTTGCCGACTGTTTCCCGGACCGTGACGAGGCGTGGCGCAGGAGGGTAGAGCGCCGCTTCTATCACAACTTCGCCGACCAGTTCGTCGAGACCATCAAACTCCTCCACATCAGCGACCGTGAAATCAGTCGTCGCATCACTTTCGACGGGCTCGATTACCTCCAGGAGTGTACCGACTCCGGCCGCGACGTAGTGCTCTACTTCGCCCACTGTTTCAATTGGGAATGGGCGCCCTCAATGACCCTCCACATGCGTTCACAGATGTCCGGCACGACTGCAAATGAGGCTGCCAAGGGTGATAAAAGTGAAGCATCTGCTTCGTCGGCATACTCGATGACGGAGACCGGTAATCACACGTCGGATGTCGCTTTCTGTCAGGTGTACAGACCGTTACGCTCCGCAGTGGCCGATCAAGTCATGCTACGGATACGCAGCCGTTTCGGCTCGAGGTCCTTCTCCAAGGCCTCGGTGCTGCGCGATCTTATCCTTCTCCGGCGCGAAGGATTACGTAGCGTGACAGGCTTCATGAGCGATCAGAAGCCCAGTCACAACGACCCCACGGTTGCTCTCGCTTTTCTCGGTCGGCCGACAGCCTTTATAAGTGGTACAGAGACACTTGCGCGCAAACTCGGTATGGCAGTCGCCTACTGGGATATGGAGCGTACAGGCCGTGGTCACTACCGTCTTACCTGTCGTCCTATCGAGGTAGCATCCGATGCACCCTTCGGCACAATCACTTGCGTCTACGCCCGCATGCTCGAAGAAACAATCCTCCGCGACCCTGCTATCTGGCTCTGGACGCACAACCGCTGGAAGAATCCCATCCCTGACAACGCCATCCGTCCCACCGATAACTCACTAATCTGATGCAAGATAATAATATATTCGGCAGTGATTCTGTCGGTCGTCCGAATCCCATAATCCCTCCCAGGCCGGTAGCCCCCGTGGCTGTCATTATCCTCAACTGGAACGGTCGTGAACTCCTCCGTGAGTTTCTGCCGCAGGTCATTGCCTCCTGCGACAGCCGTGTGTCGGAGGTGATTGTGGCCGACAACGGTAGCACCGATGGCTCAGTGGAGATGCTTATCAATGAGTTTCCGGATGTGCGACGTATCATCTTCGATGACAACTATGGTTTTGCGGAGGGCTATAATCGTGCTATAGAGCGTGTTGAGAGTCCCTATGTGGTGCTTCTCAATTCCGACGCTACAGGTACACCGGGCTGGGATGTCGCACTCTACGACTATATGGAGACGCACCCCGACACAGGTGCATGTCAGCCCAAACTACTGTCATATCAGTCGCCGGAGCGCTTCGACTACGCCGGAGCTGCCGGTGGTTATCTTGACAAAAACGGATACCCCTACTGCCGCGGACGCATATTCGGCACATGTGAGGCCGATACGGGACAATATGACGCCGACGCCGACATACACTGGGCCACCGGCGCTGCCCTGATGGTGCGTCGCAATGTCTACATTGACTGTGGCGGCCTCGATGCAGACTTTTTCGCACACATGGAGGAAATAGACCTCTGCTGGCGTATCCGTCTGGCAGGATGGAAAATAGCAGCCGTGGGAGATGCCACGGTCTACCATCTCGGCGGTGCATCCCTGGCTGTCGGTAACCCGCGTAAGACCTATCTCAACTTCCGCAACAACCTCCTTATGCTCCACAAGAACCTGCCGGACAGCGACCGTGCAGGTATCCTCTTCCGCCGCCGTCTACTCGATACAATCGCCTGGGCCAAGTATGTGGTGACCTTCCAGTGGTCGCACGCGGCAGCCATCGTACGTGCGCACCGCGACTTTGCCCGCCTGCGTACTCACTACTCCGATCATCCCGACCGCAATCTCCTTAAGACCGACCACGACGGACGCCGCAACATCCTCGTCGACTACTACCTCCGACACCGCAAGTGTTACTCCGACCTGCGCTGAGGCGCGAGTTGATGGGCTGTGTTAAATAAATTTACAGAGCTATAACTAAGATTAACACAATTCAGACGTGATACTCCCAAAATCCTTAAAACGGCACCCTTTGTGGCAAAAAACACTGCAAAATATTTTGCAAGTTGAAAAGTTAGCGTTAAATTTGCGCTAATCTTTAAAGTCCGAAAGTATCCAAACCTTAAATCGGCACCTAAAACAGCGCGTGAGCCGGCTGAGTCAGCTCATGTCTTTTGATGACATAAAACCTGATAACAACCTTAAAACTGCTCAAGAGTCGCAACTACAAACAGCAAATAATCAATCAATAACTAATACATTAATCTAATTTCAGTACCACAATTTAATTATGGAAGCTCAAAAGCCCCAGCCCGCAAAGAGTGCAAAGAAAAGCACTCCCGGCATCAAAAACGCCTCTTGGGTCATCGTGATCTGCGCTATCATCGCTATCTGCCTCTTCATCTTCTGGTTCGGCAACGACATGCACTTTGACGAAGACGGTCATCCTCAGAACCTCTGGGGCACCGTATACAAAGGTGGCTTCATCGTACCTGTACTCCAGACCCTCTTCCTCACCGTTATCGTACTTGCTGTAGAGCGTGGTATCGCCCTCAGCGCTGCTAAAGGCAAAGGCAACATCGCCAAGTTCGTCGCTGACGTGAAGACCTGCCTCCAGAAGAACGACCTCGCCGGCGCTCGCGCCCTCTGCGCCAAGCAGAAAGGTTCTGTAGCTGCTGTTGTTGACAGCGCTCTCGTTCGCTACCAGGAAATGGACGCCAACACTACCCTCACCAAGGAACAGAAAGTGGCCAACCTCCAGAAGCAGGTAGAAGAAGCAACTGCCCTCGAAATGCCTACCCTCCAGCAGAACCTCCCCATCATCGCTACCATGACTACCCTCGGTACTCTCGTTGGTCTTCTCGGTACTGTAATGGGTATGATCAAGTCGTTCCAGGCTCTTTCGCAGAGCGGTGCTCCTGACTCCACCGAGCTCTCTACCGGTATCTCCGAGGCTCTTATCAACACCGCCTTCGGTATCGCAACCGGTGCTTTCGCTGTAATCTTCTACAACTACTACACCAACAAGATCGACAACCTCACCTACGCTATCGACGAAATCGGTTTCTCAATC
>CAMWKV010000023.1 GCA_947174915.1 uncultured Porphyromonadaceae bacterium
GTGCGGGACGGTGAGGCGGGGGGTATCTATGTGCCGGTCGTCGATGGCTATTATATCAATATCTATCTCGCGGTCGCGGTAGCTGCCGTCGGCGTTGCGGTGTGGTACGTCGGAGATGTCGGCTTCGATGGCTTTGATGGCATCAAGCAGCGCAAGGGCTTCGGCCTCGGTCCATGGCGCCTGGCGGGTGAAGGTGAGGACGGCGGCGATGTTGATGTATTCGCCGTCGGAGTCGTAGCCCTGCGGAGCCGAATGGAAAATCTCGGATGTACGCATCGACACTATCGGCAATCGGCACGCGAGGGCTGCCAGGGCGCGGCCTATAAAATGTTTCCGCCGTCCCATATTCGATCCTAAGCTGAGATATACTTTGCTGAGCATAAGCTAATAATATATAGTAATAAATCCCTCATCGGCACTTTATGACGTAGGGTCACTCCATGGAGTGACCGCTTCCAGGCGGCTCCGGCGATGCATGGGCTTGTCAACGGTCGCTCCATGGAGCGACCCTACATCAGTGTGGCGTTTTGACTCAGTCTCGCTTCCAGGCGACATGGGCTCGTCAACGGTCGCTCCATGGAGCGACCCTACATCAGTGTGGCGTTTTGATTCAGTTCCGCTTCCAGGTGGCATGGGCTTGTCAGCGGTCGCTCCATGGAGCGACCCTACGTCAGTGTGGGAGGTGTTGCCGGGTAGTTGAGAGGCTGCGTCAAAATGTCAGATTTTGACGCAGCCTCTCGATATGGGTTATGACGGGAATCAGTCTACGCTGGTACGAGCCACTTCTTTCTCCTCGAAGGCTTCGAGCATATCGCCCACCTGGATATCGTTGTATCCGGCGATGGATATACCGCAGTCGTAGCCGGAGAGTACCTCCTTGACGTCGTCCTTGAAGCGCTTGAGCGAGCCGAGGTCGCCGGTGTAGCGTACGATACCGTCGCGGATGAGGCGGAGCTTGCAGCCGCGGCGTATCTTGCCTTCGCGTACCATGGCGCCGGCGATGGTACCCACCTTTGACACCTTGAAGGTCTCGAGGACTTCGGCGGTACCGGTGACTTCTTCCTTGATCTCGGGAGCGAGCATGCCGGCCATAGCGTCCTTGACTTCTTCGATGGCCTGGTAGATAACGGAGTAGAGACGTATCTGTACGCCGTCGCGCTCGGCTGCACGACGTGCTGCCATGGAGGGACGCACCTGGAAACCGATGATGATAGCATCGGAAGCTGCTGCGAGGGTGACGTCGCTCTCGGAGATTTCGCCCACGGCCTTGTGGAGCACGTTGATCTGAATCTCTTCGGTGGAGAGCTTGATGAGCGAGTCGGAGAGAGCTTCGATGGAGCCGTCTACGTCGCCCTTGACGATGATGTTGAGTTCCTGGAAGTTGCCGATGGCACGACGACGACCGATATCTTCAAGGGTGAGGAGCTTGGTGGTACGGAGACCCTGCTCGCGGGCGAGCTGTTCGCGCTTGTTGGCGATTTCGCGGGCTTCCTGCTCGGTCTCGAGGACGTTGAAGGTATCGCCGGCGGCGGGGGCACCGTTCAGACCGAGGATGAGAGCGGGCATTGCGGGGCCGGCTTCCTTGATGCGCTGGTTGCGCTCGTTGAACATAGCCTTGATCTTGCCGAAGTGGTTGCCTGCGATGACGATATCACCCACGCGGAGGGTACCGTTCTGCACGAGCACATTAGCCACATAGCCGCGACCCTTGTCGAGCGACGACTCGATGATGGTACCGATAGCGCGACGGTTCGGGTTGGCGCGGAGCTCGAGCATTTCGGCTTCGAGGAGCACCTTCTCCATAAGTTCTTCAACACCTATGCCCTGCTTGGCCGAGATGTCCTGACTCTGGTACTTACCGCCCCATTCCTCTACGAGATAGTTCATGGAAGCGAGTTCTTCCTTTATCTTGTCGGGGTTGGCGTGGGGCTTATCTATCTTGTTGATGGCGAATACTATGGGAACGCCGGCAGCAGTGGCGTGGTTGATAGCCTCGACGGTCTGCGGCATCACATTGTCGTCGGCGGCAACGATGATGATACAGATATCAGTCACCTTGGCACCACGGGCACGCATGGCGGTGAAGGCCTCATGGCCGGGAGTATCGAGGAAGGTGATATGACGTCCGTCGGAGAGTGTCACGCTGTACGAACCGATGTGCTGGGTAATACCACCGGCCTCACCGGCAATTACATTAGCCTTTCGGATATAGTCGAGGAGCGAAGTCTTACCGTGGTCCACATGGCCCATGACGGTGACAACGGGGGGACGGCTCACGAGGTCTTCCTCGCGGTCCTCCTCCTGCTGAATAGCCTCGGCTACTTCGGCGGAAACGTATTCGGTGGTGAAGCCGAATTCCTCAGCTACGATATTGATGGTCTCGGCATCGAGGCGCTGGTTGATGGACACCATCACGCCGAGGTTCATACATGTTGCAATGACGTTGTTGACGGGGACGTCCATCATGACAGCGAGCTCGTTGGCAGTCACGAACTCGGTGATTTTCAGCACGTGGCTCTCGGCGAGTTCGGCCTGGTGCGCCTCACGTTCACGGTTTGCCACGGCCTCGCGTTTCTCCTTACGCCACTTTGCACCGCTCTTCTTGGACTTGTCCTTCGAGGTGAGACGTGCCAGGGTCTCGCGTACCTGCTTCTGTACGTCCTCCTCGCTTACCTCGGGCTGAGGAGCCGGCTTGCGCGACTGCTTCTCGCCACCGCGACGGTTGTCATTCTGGCGACGGTTGTTGTCGTTCTGACGCTGCTGCTGACCACCCTGACGGTGCTCGCCGCCACGATTCTCGCCCTGTCGGGGAGAGCCTGCGGCTTGCTGGCCGGCTTTCTCGATGTCCACCTTTTCCTTGCCGGTGATACGGCGGCGCTTCTTGCGGTCGCCGTCGGCAGCGTTGCCGCCACGACCGGGAGTGCCGGCACCGGGAGCACCGTTGCGGCCCGAGCCCTTCTTGCGGGGACGGGTGGAGAGGTTCATGGCGTCGAGGTCAATCTTGCCTACGATGTTGAGCGAGGGCGCGTTGGCAGGACGGCCGAGAGTGAAAATCTCAGGCTCTGCAGGCTCTGCGGGGGCGTCGGCCTTGGGTGCCTCAGCTTTGGGAGCGGCAGTAGCAGCGGGCTTGGTAGCCTCTGCCTTGGGTGCTTCAGCCTTGGGAGCTGCGGGAGCCTCGGGCTTAGGAGCAGCGGGTTTCTGAGCCTCGGGGGCCTTAGGGGCTGCGGGGGCTGCCTTGGGAGCTACAGGCGCCGCGGGCTTGGCTGCCTCTGCCTTAGGAGCTTCGGGGGCCTGTGGGGCTTCGGGAGCCTTGGGTGCTTCAGCCTTGGGAGCTGCGGGAGCCTCGGGCTTAGGAGCAGCGGGTTTCTGAGCCTCGGGGGCCTTAGGGGCTGCGGGGGCTGCCTTGGGAGCTACAGGCGCCGCGGGCTTGGCTGCCTCTGCCTTAGGAGCTTCGGGGGCCTGTGGGGCTTCGGGAGCCTTGGGTGCTTCAGCCTTGGGAGCAGCGGGAGCCTCGGCCTTGGGAGCTGCAGGCTTGGCGGCTTCGGCTTTGGGGGCCTCGGGAGCCTTGGGTGCTGCGGGAGCTTCAGCCTTGGCTACGGCGGGAGCCTCGGGCTTTTTGTCGTCGACACGTTTGATGTCGCCGACACGATTGTTCTTGTCGTCGAGTTCAATAGTGCCCACTACGCGGGGACCCTGCACGGTAGGAGTTGTTATCTCCTCGGCAGCAGCCGGACGCTCGGCAGGGCGCGGACGGCTCTCTTTGCGCTCGGTGGTGTACTGTGTTGAGCGGTTCTTGAGGTCTTTGTCGCTACGGAAAGCGGCATTGAGCATATCCACAACACTGTCGTCGATGCGCGTATTGGGATTCTCCTCGATGGTGATGTTTTTCTTCTGCAGGAACTCTATCACGGTAGTTACCGAGATGTTGAGATCGTTCGCAACTTTGCTTAATTTTTTGGGCATATATTGAATCTGTTCCTAATCGGTTAAAGATGAGACTGAAAGTACTGTTACCGCCGGAGGGCCTCCTGAAGCTGACTTGTCGGCGATGCCGTCTGTCACGCTCCTGTCTGAGCCGACTTATGCTGCGGCTGTTGCCGCGGCGATGCCGGGAGAAAGGCCCTGCGGGGGCGCCCCTGGATTACTTGGCTTCGGGGGTTTCAGCCTCATCGGCGGCCGGTGCTTCCTCAGCAGCAGGAGCGTCGGCAGATGTTTCGGCGGGTTCTTCGTCCTCGTATTCGGAGCGGAGGACGGCGATAACTTCGTCAATGGTATTTTCTTCGAGGTCGGTCTTTTCGATGAGCGCCTGACGGGGGGCGTTGAGGATGCTCTTGGCTGTCACATAGCCCTTGTCCTTGAACTCGTCGATAACCCACTCTTCGATTTCGTCGCGGAAGTCGTCCAGGAAGATATCGTCCTCGTACACCATCTCGGTGTCACGGTACACATCGATGGTGTAGCCGGTGAGCATGGTGGCAAGTTTGATATTGTGGCCGTTCTTACCGATGGCGAGGGATACTTCCTCGGGGCGGAGGAATACCTCGGCCTTCTTCTTCTCCTCGTCCAGACGGATGGCACTGATCTTGGCGGGAGCGAGGGCGCGCTGGATGAAGAGAGAGGGGTTCGAGGTGTAGAGTATCACGTCGATATTCTCATTGCGGAGCTCGCGTACGATGCCGTGGATACGGCTGCCCTTGACACCTACGCAGGCACCTACGGGGTCGATGCGGTCGTCGTAGCTCTCTACGGCAATCTTGGCGCGCTCACCCGGGATGCGGGCAACGGCGCGGATGTTGATCAGACCGTCCTTGATTTCGGGCACTTCGAGTTCGAAGAGGCGCACGAGGAAGAGGTTGCTCACGCGCGACACAGTAATCTTGGGATTGTTATTCTTATTGTCCACGCTGGAGATGACGGCGCGTACGGCCTCGCCTTTGCGGAAGAAGTCGCCGGGGATGGCTTCCGACTTGGGCAGGAGAAGCTCGTTCTTCTCATCGTCGAGCAGGAGGGTCTCGCGGCTCCAAGTCTGGTACACCTCGCCGGTGATGAGCTGGCCTTCGAGTTCCTTGAACTTGTTGAAGATCGACTCTTTCTGCAGGTCGAGGATGCGGCTCTGGAGAGTCTGGCGGAGGTTGAGGATGGCGCGGCGGCCGAACTTCTCGAAGATGATGATACGAGTGTGTTCCTCGCCAACTTCGGCCTCGGGGTCATCGTCGGCGCGGGCGTCGGTGAGGCCGATCTGAGTATTCGGGTCGGTCACTTCACCATCGGGTACTACTTCGAGGTTGAGGAATATCTGGACGTCGCCCTTGTCGGGGTTCAGAATCACGTCGATATTAGCTTTTTCGCTGAACATTTTCGCCAGCTCCTTGCGGAAGGATTCTTCCAGGACGCTGATCATGGTGGCCTTGTCGATGTTCTTCAGTTCCTTGAATTCAGCGAACTGTTCGACCATATTCGGGGTTTCCTCTTTCTTTGCCATTGGTATCTAAGTGGATAGGGCCGTCGGAGCGTGCCGTCGGCACCGTATTTTGTATTTTATTTATTATTATCAGAATTTAATCTCGGGGCGCACGTACTTGCAGTCCATAGAGCTGAAAGTGAGGGCTTCGGCGCGTACCACGGGGCGCTTTGCTCCGGGTTCTTTCACTTTCACCTGCACTTCGATGGTGAATGCCACGTCGGTGTCGAGGGGCTCGCCGGGAGCTACCTCTACGAGTGTGCCGCGGAGCTTGCGGCCGTCCTTGGTGAGGACTTCCATCTCGCCGCCGATGTTCTTGACAAACTGTGCACGCACCTTCAGGGGCGATGTGATGCCGGCGGAGCCTACCTCCAGGGAGTAGTCCTCCACTTCGCGGTCGAAGGCTTCTTCGATACCGCGGGTGATACGCTCGCAGGTGGCGATGTCAACGCCTTCGGCGGAGTCGATTTCTACTGTTATGTCATTGCCGGGGGCGACGCGAAGGTCGGTGAGGTAGACGTCGGTGCCCGCGAGGAGCTCGTCTACAGTACGGCGGAGTAAGTCTTTATCTATCATATAGCGTAGTGCCTTCAAATAAAGAGGAGGAAGCTCAAGCCCCCTCCTCCGATGAAGATGTAGTGCAAAGGTACGTTTTTTTTACGGTTTATACAAATAATGTGTAGGGCAGCAAGGCCTATTGTCGCGCGATGTAACAAAAGTTATTTTTAATTAACATTCTTTACGCTTGCGCCTCGCTTCTCCGGCTGTTCGGCGCTCGCAAGCGAGCTGCACTGTAGACACATCCACCGCAGGCGAGACCGGTGAGCTACTTGATTATTGAGATAGCTTGCTCGAGCAGGGTGACGGTCTGCTTATCGTAGCGATTGTCCGAGTTGTCAGCATGTATCTTGAGCAGTTCGCGGGCTGCATTGCGGTCGGCAACACTTATGCTCGTATCGGTCTGAGTTTTGGCGGCGAGCTTGTAGATTTTGGCAGCCACGACAGGACGGCTATGAGGAGTGGAAACGGCAAGGGTCTGAGTGTAAGTTACCATTTTGTTGAACCATCCGTCAAGCGAATCCGAGGTTTCATAACCGGGGAGATAGGTCAACTGACGCGCCTGCGACAGACTCTGACGATACTTCAACGTGGTGGCATAGGTGACAAACAGAGTACCTTCGATCTTGTCCTTGCTCTTCTTCCAGTTGATGGCGTAGCAGTAGCGGTATTTGCCTTTGCTATCCTCCTGTGTGGGCGCTTGAAAGAGAGCATAGTAATAGTTATAACCGGCAGGGTTGACATGCACACCGCTCCCTTTGCCGTCTCCTACGGCAATCTGGATGGGAATACCGTTCTTGTCAGTCAGGCCGCTGCTCACCGAGTAGGCCTTATCCTCATCGCTCTTGAACGCTTTGATGATATTATCTACCAGGGATTGCTTGGACGCCGGAAGGGTGAATTTGTACACATCGCACTGTGATTCCTTGATGCCGGTAGTTACATCCTTCTCCATTGAGTGACTTTCGGTGAGTTCCACGGCAGACGACTTGAGGAGTTCGTCGAAAGCCTTGCGGACATTGGTCTGTGCCGAGACGACGACAGGAGCAAGGACAGCCACCGCGAGGACAGCCATACGACAGATGACTTTAATCATTGTAGTCTTCATATTATAACATTGTTAATTGATTTAATTCTATTTCGTTCAAATACTGCATGGCAGCGTCGTAGTCATCAAGCCGACCGTTGACGAGCATCTCTACGATGAGATCAATTTTTACCTCGAACTGAGCACGGTAGACCTTCGAGAGTTCCATCGCCACTTCGTTGTCGATGCGTGCCTGCTCTACCCGCAGATATTCCTCTATATCAATCTCTTCGGCGCTCGGAGCCTCCGCAGTTTTCGGCTTCCTCGCACGGACAGTACGGGAGGAGCGGGCTATGGCGGGATTGGAAGTCTGTGCGATATGCGCTCCGGCTTCATCTACCAATGATTGAACTACAGCCTGTGCGGGTGTCTCGACCTGCGACAACTCCTGCGCAACATTGGCGGAAGATATTGACGGAGAGGATATTGAAGCGGGAGTCTCCGACAAAGCGAAGCGGACAGCGCCGCCGCATATCACAAGACCGGCCACAGCCGCTGCCAGCCATGCCACAGGTCGGCGCCTCCTGCGGCGACCTCCGGCGATGATAGCGCCTCGCAAGCTGTTCCACTCGGCATCAATATCCACCTGCGGCGTCGCTGAGTACTCATCGGCAAGCCTCGCCGAGATATCGTAGAGATCTCTGAGCTCGTCATCGGCTATAATAAGTGAAATTTCATTAGACGAAAGGCTCTCCGGCCGGTCTATCATCTTCTCTATAAGCAGTTCTTTCTGTTCGGGAGTCATATAATATCGGATTTAAAATGTTTGCGAAGTTTTTTGAGAGCGCCCACGAGGCTTTTGTTCACCATTGCTACGGATACGCCCAGGTGCTCGGCGGCATCCTTATAGGAAAGGCCTTCGGAGTACACCTTGCCCACCACTTGACGTTCGCGCGGCGACAGGAGCACATCCACCGCCCTGGTGAGACCGTCGGAGGATACGAGCGGCTCATCGGATTCGTCGACTTCATCCAGCGGCAGATGGCGCTTCATACGTTCGCGCCGGTCCATCGACGCCAGACGGTCGAGACAGGTATTCCGCACTGAACGGACGAGGTAAGCTGTTTCATTGTCAATGCGGGTATCACTCTCCCACAATTTCAAGAACACTTCCTGCACGGCATCGCGGGCCTCATCGCCATCGTGTAGCATACTCACCGCCAGCCTCAGAAGATTCTGGAAGCAGCGCCGGTAGATGTCCTCGAATTCCGTGATTGAATAGTGCATTATTTCGTGTCTTTATCCATAAGACGCCCGCAACCCCGCTTTCATTACCGACACCCGCCAACTTTTTTTCTCCACCCACGCCCCCGCCAAGCACCCCATCAAAAATAAAAGTAGGGTAAAAACCGCCATAAAATAGTAAAAATAATGCCACAAGTAGGGTAAAACCCTCAAAAAGTAGGGTAAAAAACACCGGCCGGTAGGGTGGAGAGGAGCTTTCTTTGCAGATTTTTAACATTTGGGCTGAGGCGGGGAGGCAGAGAATATTTAAATTTGTAGCTTCAAACAGATAGCACCATGAGCACCACCACTCCTGCCGCCGATACGGCGGTGATAATACCGATGTACAACGAGTGCGAGAACGCCGCCGCAATCATCGACGCTGTCCTCGCGCTGTCGGTCCCTGTGGATATTCTTGTCATCGACGACAATTCACCGGACGGAACCGCCGCCATTGTGAAGTCCAAGATGGAGGAGTACCCCGGCAGAGTACACCTGATAGAACGTGCCGGCAAACTCGGTCTCGGCACAGCCTACATCGAAGGTTTCAAGTGGTGCCTCGCCCACGGCTATGAGTTCATCTGCGAGATGGATGCCGACTTCTCCCACAACCCCGCCGACCTGCTGCGGCTCCGCAGCACGGCTATCGACGATAAGGCCGATGTGGTGATAGGCTCGCGCTATGTGAGCGGCGTCAATGTGGTCAACTGGCCCATGGGACGCGTGCTCATGTCGTACTACGCCTCGAAGTATGTGCGGCTAATCACCGGCCTGCCTGTCCATGATACCACGGCAGGATTCGTCTGCTACCGCCGCCGAGTGCTCGAAGCGCTCGACCTCGATGCTATACGCTTCAAGGGCTATGCCTTCCAGATAGAGATGAAATTCACGGCCTATAAGTATGGCTTCAAGGTGGTGGAAGTGCCTATCATCTTCGTCAACCGCGTACTGGGCACGTCGAAGATGAACAGCGGTATTTTCGGCGAGGCCGTATTCGGCGTGATACGTCTGAAGTGGGACAGCCTCTTCCGCCACTACCCCGACCATTCTGCTAAATAATCTGTGCCCTTCCCGATGACTACACTCTACACCGACGCACTGCTCACCGATGCCGAGGGCGCACGCCACGGATGGCTGCTCACCGACGGCAGCACTATACTATCTGTCGGCACCGATGCCGACCCTCTGCCGCAAGCCGACGAGGTGACATCGCTCGAGGGCGCACGCCTCTGCCCAGGCCTCACCGACAGCCATGTACATTTCCGCGAGCCGGGACTTGAGTACAAGGCCACCATCGCCTCGGAGAGTCGCGCCGCCCTTGCAGGAGGTATCACCTCGGTGTTCGACATGCCCAACACGGTGCCTGCCACCACTACCATTGAAGCACTCGAAGCCAAGACGGCTCTCGGACGCGCGGCGGCTGTCACCCGCTATGCGGCATTCTTCGGCGCCACGCCCGGCAGCCTCGCCGAGGTGCTACGTCTCTCGAAAGACCTTACGCCAGGCATCAAGATTTTCCTGGGCACCTCCACCGGCGCCATGGCCGCCCCCGAGGCTCGCGAGCTCGAAGACATCTTCCGCGCGTCGGTCGACCTGGGGCTTCCTATCGTGGTGCACGCCGAGGACAATGCCATCATCGCCGCCAACACCCAAGCTGCCGTGGCACGCTACGGCTCGCGCGAGGCAGTACCCGTCGACGAACACTGGCGCATACGCTCCGAGGAGGCATGCTTCCGCGCCGCCGCCGAGGCTGTAGAACTTGCGCTACGCACGGGCGCTCACATACATATAGCTCATATCAGTACTGCGCGCGAGGCCCGCGAGCTACTCACTCCGGGTCCTACAGCCGGCAAACAGGTGACCGCCGAGACTACCCCGCTCTACCTCGACCCAGTCCTTGCCGACCCCGCCGCACGCACCAATCTGCACAAAATCAACCCGGCCATCAAGACGCCCGAGGACGCCGCCGAGCTGCGTTGTGCCCTCTTCGACGGCCGCATAGACACCATCGCCACCGACCACGCCCCGCACCTGCGCGCCGAGAAAGACGGCGGCGCACTCACGGCAGCGTCAGGGGCGCCGTCGATACAGTTCGCCGTGCCCATGATGCTCACCTATCTGCCGGGCGAACTGGTAGTAGCCAAGATGTCAAAGGGTGTTGCCGATGTGTTCGGGCTTGAGAATTACGGACTGCTGCGTCCGGGCTATCGTGCCGATTTCACCATCATCCGCGACACATTCGAGCACGTCATCAGCGATGCCGATGTGCTGTCGCCCTGCGGCTGGACTCCATTCGCCGGCCGTCCCATCCACCACAGTGCCACCGGTATCCTCGGATAAAACCGGGGGGGGTATCTACTATCTACACCGACGGGGTGCTGGCCTTGCCGAGCCGCAAGGCCACGCGAGGCGGTCAAGACTCCATCGCCGATGTAAATATTTCTTTCGGATAGTCCACACGCCAGAGGAACAGCGCCTCGGCAGGCATCGACGTGCCCGCTGCGCAACGGTCCTTCTCTCCGGCGACAGCCAGTATGTCCTGCGGACGCATCTTGCCGCGTCCCACATCGACGAGCGTGCCCACAACAGCGCGCACCATATTACGCAGGAAGCGGTCGGCCGTGATTTCGAAGTACCAGCTGTGAGCACCCGTCTGCACCCATCGCGCGCTGTCCAGGCGGCAGATGTTCGTGCGTGCGTCGGAGTGGAGCTTGGCGAAGGAGGTGAAGTCTGTGAGCGTTGTCAGTAATGCCGCCGCCTCGTTCATGGCATCGAAGTCGAGCCTCGGAGGTGCCTGCCATGCCAGCGCGCCCACGAAGGGATTCTTGCGCGTCTCCACGAAATAGCGGTACGTACGCGCGCACGCGTCGAATCGTGCATGCGCATCGTCGGCAACAGGGCTGATGGAGTAGACCGCTATATCGCGGCCGATGAGCGAGTTGAGGCTGCGGATAAATGTAGGCGAACACACGTCCGGCGCCTTACCGGGTTTCGCGCCCGACATATTCACGTCCGGCGCCTCACCGGGAGGGGCGACGTCGAAGTGCGCCACCATATGGCGGGCGTTGACTCCGGCATCGGTGCGTCCAGCACCGGTCAGAGCTGTGGTGCTACGAAGGAGCGTGCTCAGGGCCTGCTCAAGCGTTGACTGCACAGACACCTGATGCGGCTGCACCTGCCATCCATGGAAAGGTGCGCCGCGATAGGCAAGCTCCATGAAGAACCGCATGATTTATTTCTCCAGATAGGTATAACCGAAGAGTCCGGCACGGTAGGTGCTGATGAATGTGCGGCCTTCCTCGGGGGTGATGGTGCCCGCTTTCATGGACTGTGTCACCCAGGTCTCGACGTTGCGCACGAGCTTCTTGGCATTGTAGAGTACATAGTCCAACACTTCGTCCACACTCTCGCCTTCGATAATCTGGTCGACATCGTAGTGGTCTTTGAATACACTGATATGCACCACGTTAGTATCGCCGAAGAGGTTGTGCATGTCGCCGAGAATCTCCTGGTAGGCGCCCACGAGGAACACAGCGAGGTAGTAAGGCTCGCCGGCACGGAGAGTGTGCACGGGCAGGGCGTGGGAGGTGCCACCGGAGGTGATGAAGGTGCCTATCTTGCCGTCACTGTCGCAGGTGATATCCTGGATGGTGCACATGCGGGTGGGCTTCTCGTCGAGACGGCTCACGGGCACTATGGGGAACAACTGGTCGATAGCCCATGAATCCGGGAGACTCTGGAAGAGCGAGAAGTTGCAGAAGTACTTGTCCGGCAGCATCTTGGCTATCTTGCGGAGGTCTTCGGGGATATGCTTCATGCCGGCAGCGATGACGCCTACCTCACGGGCAACGCTCCAGAAGAGTTTCTCTATCTGTGCGCGGGTCTTGAGGTCGATGAGGCCGAGGCTGAAGAGGTCGAGGGCCTCCTCGCGTATCTGTATGGCATCGTGCCACGACTCGAATACACGCTGTGCGTCGAGGCGATCCCATATATCGTAGAGCTCGCGGGTGAGTTCGTGGGCGTCCTCGTCGATTTCCTCATTGTCGCGCCACACGGGGAGCTGCGCCGTCTCGAGGACTTCGAAGATGAGCACGGAGTGGTGGGCGGTGAGGGAGCGGCCGCTCTCGGTGATGATATTCGGCTGGGGGAGATTGTTCTTGGTACAAACGTCGACCACGGCGGAGACGGCGTCGTTGGCGTACTCCTGGATGGAATAGTTCATCGAGCTCTCGCTCGACGAGCTACGGGTGCCGTCGTAGTCCACACCCAGACCGCCGCCTATGTCGATGAATTCGACGCCGAACCCGAGTTTGCAGAGCTGCACATAGAACTGTGTCGCCTCGCGGAGAGCGTTCTTGATGACGCGTATCTTGTTGATTTGGCTGCCGATATGGAAGTGGATCAGCTTGAGGCAGTCCTTCATCTCGCGTCGGTCGAGGATGTCGATAGCCTCAAGGAGCTCGGAGGAGTTGAGACCGAATTTGCTCTGGTCGCCGCCGCTCTCGCTCCACTTGCCGGAGCCGGTGCTGGACAACTTGATGCGGATACCGATATTCGGACGCACCTTCAGACGGCGTGCCACATCGGCTATCATGCGTAACTCATTGAGCTTCTCCACAACGATATAGATTCGACGGCCCATCTTCTGCGCCAGCAGGGCGAGCTCTATGTATGCCTCGTCCTTGTAGCCGTTGCAGATGATGAGGGCATTCTCGGCGATATTGGTAGCCAGCACAGCGTGAAGCTCAGGCTTGCTGCCGGCTTCGAGACCGATATTGAATTTCTTGCCGTAGCTCACTATCTCCTCTACCACAGGACGCATCTGATTCACCTTGATGGGGTATATCATATAGTTGCGAGCCTTGTAGTCGTACTGCTCGGAGGCTATGCGGAAGCAGTTCGATATCTTCTCGATACGGTTGTCGAGAATATCGGGAAAACGGAGGAGCACGGGTGCGGAGATATCGCGCACCTGCAGCTCATCTATTACGTCCTTGAGGTCGACGGAGGCGAAGCCTTCGCGAGGAGTCACTACCACATGACCTTTCTCGTTGACCGAGAAATAATTACGACCCCAGCCGGGGATATTGTACAGCTCTTCGCTGTCTTCAATACGCCATTTTCTCATCTATGGGTGCGGATAAATGTCTGTATGAAAAATTATGAGTTATGCTGAATATTCTTAAATAGTCCTGCAAATATACGAAAAAAACGAACACCCACCGCCCCACCCCGCAATTTTCACACAAAAGCACCGATTCTCACTCACTCTTTATACACTTTTAAGTGTTATTATATTGTACATACCAATTTTATAGTGTATTTTTGCACTGTAAAATATCTGACAGCCATGATAACAACCAAAACCGAACTCAACTATCCTTTCAAAAACAAATGAACTATGGAGAAATACGTAGACATGCAAAGTCCGCTGACCGAAGGGCGAGTGAAAGAGATTTTCACAACGGAGGATAAGGAGTTCCGCAAGGAAAAATATCGGGTACACGTGAGGTACTATGTATGCGAGGACACCGGCGAACAATTCACCACCACCGAACAGGACACTCTCCAATTCAACGACTTGTACGCACAGTACCGCATCCGCCACGGCATACCGTTCCCGGACGAGATAAAGAATATCCGAAAGAAGTACGGACTCAACTATTCTCAGCTCTCCCGAATTCTTGGCTTTGGCGCGAACCAGTACGCCAAATATGAAGCCGGGGAAGTACCCTCCGAATCCAATGGCAAAATGATTGCTGCCATAAGGGATAAAGAAGTACTGCTGAATCTGCTTAAGGGTTGCAAAGATATTTTCCAACCGTCTGAATATGACCGTATTCTCACCTCTGTCATCATGAGTGATGAGAGGGCGGACGTCAACGCCCCACTCCATCAAATCATATATACCGACAATGTACGCAGCATTCTGAACGGATATGGGATTAAAAGCATACCGAAGCTATTCGACATGGTCCGCTATATCGTGGCAAAGCATGGCGAAGTATTTGTGACCAAACTGAACAAGCTGATGTTTTATGCCGACTTCTACCATTATCGTAAAACGGGCCAATCCATCAGCGGGCTTCAGTATCGCGCACTTAATTTCGGACCCGTCCCCGAACACTATGCCACAATTTACGACAATGTACCCGGTATTGACAAGCATCTTATTGAGGCTCACGATATGGTGAGTACACTGCTGTCGTGTCCTATCGACAGCGATTTCGGCGAGCTGTCAGATGCGGAGAAAGAGTCTATTGATAAAGTAGTAGATAACCTGCGGATGCTCAGTGTTTCAAATATTATAGAAGCCAGCCACCATGAAAATTGTTGGTTAAACAATTTTCACGATTACTGTTATATCCCTTACGACGAAGCCTTCGGTCTCAAATTGATATAATATTCTCAATTTTGATGGATAGAAATCCCGGGGAATTTTTGTCGCTTTGGAGGGAATTTTGTATTTTTGTGTAGACTTTATAATATATGACTGTGAGTGATAATACCATACGAGTAGCCATACAGGGTGTAGAGGGTTGTTTCCATGATGCCGCCGCCCGTGAGTTTTTCAGCGGCCGCGACGTTGAGACCATCGGCTTCGATACCTTCCCCGCCCTCTTCGAGGCTGTCCACGACGATGCTTCTCTCACCGGTATCGTGGCCATAGAGAACACCATCGCCGGTAGCCTCATGGGCAACCACGAACTGCTGCGCGACTCTAACCTGCGCATCATAGGCGAGCACAAAAAACGCATATCCCATGTGCTCTGCGCCCTCCCCGGCACACGTCTGGAGGATGTGGTGGAGGTGCAGTCGCACCCCATGGCACTGATGCAGTGCGAGCAGTGGCTCCGTCGCCACCCCTCCATGAAGATGGTAGAGGCCTTCGACACCGCCGGCAGCGCCCGCGACATCGCCGCCAAGGGTCTCACCGGACACGCCGCCGTATGTGGCCGATATGCCGCCGAGCTCTACGGCCTCGACATACTCGCCGAAGGTATAGAGACCAACAAACGGAATTTCACCCGCTTCCTCATCGTCTGCGACCCGCTGCTGGCCGACGAACTGTCGCCCAATCATCTCGACGTAGACAAGGCCTCGCTCATGTTCACCCTCCCGCACACCAAGGGCGCTCTCGCAGGTATCCTCGCCATCCTCGCTTTCTATGGCATCGACCTGAGCAAGATACAGTCGGCGCCAATCGTGGGACGCCAGTGGGAGTACCGCTTCTACGCCGACGTCACCTTCGACAATGTGGTGAGATACCGGCAAGCCCTCGATGCTATACGCCCGCTCACCAATGATTTCAAAATCCTGGGCGAATACCGCTCCGTAGGCGACCCGCTGCCCGCTCGTCAATAAAAACAACCAACTGCATTATATGTCTATCCTCCCTGCCGACCGTCTCGCGCACGTGTCCGAATACTACTTCTCGCGCAAACTCAAAGAGATAGCGCGCCTCAACGCCTCCGGCGCCGACATCATTTCGCTTGGCATCGGCGGACCCGACCTTCCTCCGCCCGTCGAAGCCATCGACGCTGCCGTGGACTGCCTGCACCGCAAGGACTCACACGGCTACCAGATGACCGTGCGGCAGCCCGAACTGCGCGCAGCCTTCGCCGAGTGGTATGGCCGCATCTACGGCGTCCGCAACCTCGACCCCAACACCAACATCCTGCCGCTGATAGGCTCCAAGGAAGGTGTGCTCAACATCGCCCTTGCCTACGTCAACCCCGGCGATGCCGTGCTGGTGCCCAACCCCGGCTATCCCACATATACCTCCGCCTCGCGTCTGGCAGGCGCCGATATCATCTCCTACGACCTGTGCGAAGAACGCAACTGGGAGCCGGACTTCGACGCCCTGGAGCGCCTCGACCTCAGCCGCGTCAAGGTGATGTGGGTCAACTACCCGCACATGCCCACCGGCACCCCCGCTCGTGCCGAGCTATTCGAGCGCCTGGTGGACTTCGGCCGACGCCACAGCATACTCATTGTCAACGACAACCCTTACAGCCTCATCCTCAACGACTCGCCCCTGAGCATTCTCTCCGTCGAGGGCGCCATGGACACCGCCATAGAGATGAACTCTCTCAGCAAGTGTCTCAACATGGCCGGCTGGCGCGTGGGAATGATTGCGGGTGCTCCGGAATTCATCTCCACCATCCTCAAGGTGAAGAGCAACATCGACTCCGGCCAGCCGCGAGCCATGATGGAAGGCGCCATCGCTGCCCTCGGACAGGGCCAAGCCTGGTATGCCGCCCTGAGCGATGTCTACCGCCGCCGTCAGAAAGTGGCAGCACTGGTAATGGAAGCCATGGGTTGCACCGTACGTCCCGGCCAGCAGGGTCTGTTCCTCTGGGGACGCATACCCGACACCTACGCTGACGCCGAAGCCCTCTCCGACGCCGTCCTCGACCGCGCTCGCGTATTCGTCACGCCAGGATTCATCTTCGGTTCGCAAGGCAAGCGCTATGTACGCGTGTCTCTATGCGAGCCGGAAGACCTTATCTACCAAGCATATAAAAGAATCGAACAATGTCTATAAACGAAGATCTCCTCCCCCTGTTCTGCGACGACAGCCCCTCGTGGGGCACCCCTCTGGTGATGGCCGGCCCCTGCAGCGCCGAGAGCCGTCAGCAGGTACTTGACACTGCCGCGGCCCTTGCCGCCGCCGGCATACGCGTGTTCCGCGCCGGCGTGTGGAAACCCCGCACCAAGCCCGGTGGCTTCGAAGGCATCGGCAGCCCGGCCCTCGAATGGCTCGCCGAGGTGAAACGTACCACCGGCATGCTTGTGGCCACCGAAGTAGCCACCGAACGACACGTCCACGAAGCCCTACACGCCGGCGTCGACGTCATCTGGCTCGGCGCCCGCACCTCAGCCAACCCCTTCGCCGTGCAGGAGATAGCCAACGTCCTCGCAACTCTCCCCGAAGCACGCCGCAACGGACTCACCGTGCTAGTCAAGAACCCCGTCAACCCCGACCTCGAACTGTGGATAGGCGCCCTGGAGCGAATACACCGCGCCGGCGTACGACGTCTCGGTGCCATACACCGCGGCTTCAGTTCGTATGGCCGACACATATACCGCAACCCGCCCAAATGGCGCATACCCATAGAGCTGCACCGCCGCCTGCCGAATCTCCCCATAATATGCGACCCCAGCCACATCGGCGGCAAGCGTGAGCTCATCGCACCCCTCTCGCAGCAGGCGCTGGATATGAACTTCAACGGCCTCATCGTGGAGACACACTGCACACCCGACGCCGCACTGAGCGACGCCGCACAGCAGATTACCCCCGAAGTACTGGCCTACACCCTCTCCTCGCTCAAGGTGCCCACCGTGGGCGTCACCACCGAGAGCCTCGGACTGCTCCGCCAGCAGATCGACCGCATCGACGACGACCTGCTCGAACTCCTGGCCAAGCGTATGCGCGTGGCACGCGACATCGGCTGCTACAAGAAGGAGCACAACATGCCCGTGGTCCAGGAAGGCCGCTATAACGACCTGATGGAACGGCGTGTGCGCTCCGCCGAAACCCTCGGCATGAGCACCGATTTCATCCGTACCATCCTCGCTACCATCCACGAAGAATCCGTACGCCAACAGCTTGAAATCTGCTCCGATACCGCCGCCGGGAAAACGGACGCCGACAGCGCAGCTACCGGAGAGAAAGCAGCCAAGTAGCGAAGAGTAAACTACTTACAGTCATGAAAATACTTATTCTTGGCGCCGGCAAGATGGGCTCGTTCTTCTGCGACCTCCTGTCCTTCGACCACGATGTCGCCATCTACGACCACGACCCGTCACGGCTGCGCTTCACCTACAACTGCCGTCGCTTCCGCGAGCTCTCCGAAGCCGCAGACTTCGACCCGGACATGGTGCTCAACGCCGCTACCGTCCGCTATACTCTCGACGCCTTCCGGCAGGTGCTACCCTTCGTACGCCCCGACGCAATCCTGGCGGACATAGCGTCCGTCAAGGAAGGACTGCCTGAATTCTACGCCGAAGCCGGACATCCCTTCGTGTCCACCCACCCCATGTTCGGCCCCACCTTCGCCTCGCTGAGCAATCTCACCGACGAGAACGCCATCATCATCACCGAAGGCAGCCCCGAAGGCATAGAATTCTTCCGTCGCCTCTACGCCTCCCTCGGCCTGCATATAGAGTACTACACCTTCGCCGGACACGACAAAGTGATAGCCTACTCTCTGTCGGTACCCTTCGCCTCAAGCCTTGTATTCGGTTCTGCCATGGAGCCGCAGCCCGCTCCCGGCACCACCTTCAAGCGCCATCTCGCCATAGCCCGCGGCCTTATGAGCGAGGACGACTACCTCCTGTCCGAAATACTATTCAACCGCCGCAGCATCGAACAGCTACGCCGCATCAGCACGGCGCTCGACGAACTGCGCACTATCATTGAGTCGCGCGACAGCGAGGCCATGAGCAAGTTCCTGGCCCGCGTACGCGCCAATATCGCCGATCCGCAAAAATAATCACAATGGCAGACTACGACATAAAACGCCTCCACGACCGTCTCCTCCGTATCCTTCTGATGTTCGACAAAGTATGCACCGAGCACGGCCTCCGCTACTGCATCTGCGGCGGCACGCTCCTCGGAGCCGTGCGCCACAAGGGATTCATCCCCTGGGACGATGACCTGGATGTGTCCATGCCACGACCTGACTACGAACAGCTCATAGCCCACTGCAAAGAATGGCTGCCTGAGCCCTACGAATTCGTCTCCGCCGAGACCGACCCGCTCTATCCCCTGCCCTTCGGCAAGATTCAGGACGCCTCCACCACCATCATAGAGCGCCAACATCTCTACTACCTCGGCGGCTGCTATATCGACATCTTCCCCTACGACGCCTACCCCGACAGTTGGCTCGGCCGCAAGCGTCAGCGCGCCGAGTATTTCTACCTCAAGAAATGTCTCTATCTGGTGCACCGCGACCCGTACCGCCACGGCCACGGCGCCGCCAGCTGGCTTCCCAGGCTCGTACGCAAGATGTATACCATGCAGGACATTCAGGCTCGTATGCGCCGTGTGATGACTCGCTACGACTATGCCACGGCCAATATCGCCTGTAGCTATACCGACGGCTGGCATCGCATCGTGCCCAAGACCATCACAGACAACTATGTACCCTACGACTTCGAGGGCCATAAGGTTATGGGCATACGCGACTACCACCCTTACCTTACAGCGATGTACGGTCCGGACTATATGACGCCCCCTGCCGAGGCAGACCGTTGGCAGCACAACTTCGACTACCTCAACCTCGACCTACCCTACCGCGACTACGCCCGCCAGCACGGCATCAAAGAATAGAAGCCTTGTATCAATAACTCATACTTATCAAAAAAACTCCGCGTACCTCTGCTCCTCTGCGCTCCCTCTGCGTGAGCCCATTCCATGCAGGGCATGAAACGCGGCGCTGCGAGAAATGGCTTCCTTGACGTAGGGTCGCTCCATGGAGCGACCGCCAACGAGGCGCGTGACAGACTGAGAGTCAATTGGTTGCAGCCTAAAAGCGGTCACTCCATGGAGTGACCCTACGTCATAACACCACGACTACTTCATCACCCATACCTATTTAAACAACACCCACTTCATAACTCATAACCCATAACTCATACTTATTGAAAACCTCTGCGTTCCTCTGCTCCTCTGCGATTCCTCTGCGTGAGCCCAATTCCATCCAGGGCGCGTAATGCCCCACCTCTTGCTTCATAACCCATACTTCGTCTCGCAGGTCGCTTCCGTATAATGGAAAAGAGGACGTATCAGTGCGATACGTCCTCTTTTTTATATGGAAGTTGGATTATTCCTTGTCTTCGCGGGGCTGACGGGGAGCACCACCTTCGCGACGGGGACCGCGGTCGCGGCCACCTTCACGGCGGGGTCCACGGTCACGGCCACCGCCTTCGCGACGGGGACCACGGTCGCCACGGGGAGCACGCACAGGCTCTACCCAGCCTTCGGGCTTGGGCTGAAGCGCACGCATGGACAGACGGTACTTGCCGGTCTTGGGGTCGATTTCGATGAGCTTCACCTGCACCTTGTCGCCTTCCTTGAGGCCGGATGCTGCCATATCGTCGAGACGCTCCCAGGCAATCTCGCTGATGTGCAGCAGACCGTCGCGGTGAGGCATGAACTCTACGAATGCGCCGAAGTCCATGATAGAACGTACGGTGCCGTCGTATACCTTACCCTCCTCGGGGAGTTCAACGATAGCGTTGATCATAGCGAGGGCGCGGTCGATGCTCTCCTTGTTGGAAGCAGCCACTTCGATGTAGCCGCCTTCGGGGATTTCGTCGATGGATACAGTGGCGCCGCTCTCTTCCTGGATACCCTGGATGATCTTTCCGCCCGGGCCGATGACAGCACCGATAAGCTCCTTGGGAATGAGCATGGTGACGATGCGGGGTACGTGGGGCTTGAAGTCCTCGCGGGGTGCGGGGATGGTCTGCTCGATAATGTCGAGAATGTGGAGACGGCCTTCGCGAGCCTGGTTGAGGGCGCGCTCGAGAATCTCGTAGCTGAGGCCGTCGCACTTGATGTCCATCTGGGTGGCGGTGATACCCTGGCGGGTACCGGTCACCTTGAAGTCCATGTCGCCGAGGTGGTCTTCATCACCGAGGATATCGGAGAGGATAGCGTATTTCTGACCGTCGGAGATGAGACCCATGGCGATACCGCTCACGGGGCGCTTCATCTGCACGCCGGCGTCGAGGAGTGCGAGGGTGCCGGCACATACGGTAGCCATAGAGGAGGAACCGTTCGACTCGAGGATATCGCTCACTACGCGGCATACGTAGGGGAAGTTGTCAGGGAACATGCGCTTGAGGGCGCGGTGTGCGAGGTTGCCGTGACCTACTTCACGACGGCCTACGCCACGCTGAGGCTTGGCTTCGCCGGTGCTGAAGGGGGGGAAGTTGTAGTGGAGGAGGAAGCGCTCGCGACCCTGGTTGAGCACGTCGTCGAGAATCTTCTCGTCGAGCTTGGTGCCGAGGGTGGCGGTGGCGAGGGCCTGGGTCTCGCCGCGAGTGAAGACTGCGCTGCCGTGAGGGCCGGGCAGATAGTCGATCTCGCACCAGATGGGGCGAATCTCGGTGGTCTTGCGGCCGTCCAGACGGATACCTTCGTCGAGGACGCAGCGGCGCATGGCCTCTTTCTCTACGTCGTGGTAGTAGCGCTTCACCAGGGGAGTCTTGGCTTCGCGTTCTTCTTCGGGGAGCGATTCAATATATTCCTTGCAGATAGCATCGAAGGACTCCTGACGCCAGTGCTTGTCGGCGCAACCGGCCTTGGCAACAGCGTAGGCGCGGTCGTAGCATGCGCGGCGGACGTCGGCGCGGAGCTCTTCATCGTTCACCTCGTGGCAGTATTCGCGCTTGACGGTAGAGCCTACAGCCTCGGCGAGTTCCATCTGCGCCTTGCACTGTACCTTGATGGCGTCGTGGGCGGTGCGGAGAGCTTCGAGGAGGTCGGCCTCGCTCACCTCGTTCATCTCGCCTTCTACCATCATGATGTTGTCGTAGGTGGCACCGACCATGAGTTCCATGTCGGCTTTTTCGAGCTGTTCGAAGGTGGGATCGATGACGAACTTGCCGTCAACGCGTGCAACGCGTACCTCGGAGATAGGACCGTTGAAGGGGATGTCGCTCACAGCGAGTGCTGCGGAGGCGGCAAGGCCGGCGAGGCAGTCGGGGGCGTCTACGCCGTCGGCGGAGAAGAGGATGATATTTACGAATGTATCTGCGTGATAATTGTCGGGGAAGAGGGGGCGGAGGACGCGGTCTACCAAACGGGCTGTGAGGATTTCATAGTCGCTTGCGCGGCCTTCGCGCTTGAGGAAACCGCCGGGGAAACGGCCGGCTGCGGAGAATTTCTCTTTGTATTCTACCTGAAGAGGCATGAAGTCAACGCCTTCACCGGCGTCTTTGGCTGTAACTACCGTAGCGAGGAGTACGGTGTTGCCCATGCGCACTTCTACCGCACCATCAGCCTGCTTGGCCAGCTTACCGGTCTCGATGGTAATCTCGCGGCCATCGGGAAGGGCGATGGTTTTCTTAATGATATTCATAAAAGTGTCTGTATGTTTATATATCGTCTAAATTCGCGCAAAGATACAAAAAAATCCTCTCATTTCCAAATCGGTTCGAAAAGACGCCTTATTTTCTTGCGCACGCTCGCCATAATACAGCCATATCCAGATAGCTCGCTCACGCTTACTTCATAACCCATCACCCATACTTAGCTCATAACCCATAACTCATAACTCGTACTTATTAGAAGTCTCTGCGTACCTCTGCTCCTCTGCGCTCCCTCTGCGTGAGCCTATTCACAGCAGGGGGACACCCCGAAAATTTAGTCTCACGCAGAGGGCGCGCAGAGGAGCAGAGGAACGCAGAGGCTTAGATAGGTATGGGTTATGAGTTATGGGTTATGACGTAGGGTCACTCCATGGAGCAATGTCACTAACTTAAGGAATCAATCATAAAACAAATGCCGACT
>CAMWKV010000024.1 GCA_947174915.1 uncultured Porphyromonadaceae bacterium
TTCCCACCGGGGCGGTAGCCGACTCCGCTCCCCTAAAGGTAAACCGTCGGCAAAGAGCTCATTGACATATTGGTACACAAAAAACGCCCACAATATCGGCGGGCGAAATAGCAGGCGGTGTGAGGGTTATTTCAGCGGGCAGAGGTACTGACCTTTGCCGGAGGTGGCTGTGCTGTAGGCTACTGCGTGGCGCGGGCACGCATGGTAGCAGCGTAGGCATAGGGCGCAGTGCTTGCCCCACTGCGGTCTGCCGTCTATCATCTCGATGTTGGCCATCGGACATTCGCGGGCGCACTTACAGCAACTGATGCACCCCTCATTGCTGTGGAAGGGACGTGGTGACATGGCGAAGCGCACGAACCACGGATACACAATGCCGGACTTGGCCCACGACCATCCCAGACGCACGGGCATGTCGGTGTACGCCGGTGTGCTACCGTCGAGGTGCTCTGCCGTGCGGCGTATATCGGCCACGATAGCTTCGATGCGCGAGGCTGAGGCCTTGAGTTTCTCTTTGGCAAGAGCCGGGCTGTCAACGTCGAAGCCCTTCATCAGCGTGTAGGTGTTCGGCATTATCACGGCATAGGCTCCGCCTGTCTTGAGACCGCGGCGGTGCATGATGCGTCGCCACTGTCTGTCGGTGTAGCCCATATCGTCACCGCAGGTCGTGAGCATGATATGCGTCGCGGCTGTCATGGTGTCGTCGAGGTGCACATGCTTCATCAACCGCGCAACAACGGGAGGTACGCCCCACGAATACGTCGGGAAAGCCCATATTACTATCGGCTCGTTGGTGTGCAGCGTGACAGTGTCGGGGTGAAGCAGTTCGGCGGGACTGAGCTCGTGCACTGCCAGGTCGAGCTGACGCCCCAGTTCGAGCGCCGCATGGCGAGTGTTGCCGTTGCCGGAAAAGTAGAATATCATCAGCGCAGACGACGTTTCTTGTCCTTTTTATTGTTGACCTGCCGTGCACCCTGCTCCTGAGTAGGCTGCTGACGGATAGTCACTTGAGTGGCACCGAACCCGTATTCGCGGAAGGATGCATCCTGCACGTCATGGCCTTTGTAGCGGTGTGTTAGTTCCTTCATTATAGCTTGGCGCAGGACGCCCTCGCCTTTGCCGTGAATGAAGACAATTTTCTGTCCCGGATGGCGCAGGTGTGCGTCCATGGTCTGGCTGAAACGTTCTATCTGATAGTTCAGAATGTCGGCCGGAGACAGGCCGGCGGTGCTTTCGAAGAGTTCGGAGGCGTGAAGGTCTACCTCGATGATGTCCGGGCGGCGCTGCGGTGTCGGTGCGACGTGTCGAGGACGATCAGCCGTGGTGTCACGCTGTTTCTGCATGATACCCTGCGCAATGGATTCGGCATCAAGCATCTGCGGCTCTGCTATGGTATCGGAGTCCACCACGTCGAAGGCTATGACGGGGCTGTCGAAATAGGGATTCGGACGGAAGCAATGCAGCTTGGCAAACTTGGTGGCGTCCACCTTGAAGTCGACGCAACCCGGTGCTTTGGCCGCGAAGGATTTGTCGCGTTTGAAGGCCATGTACTGCACTGCGAGGCGGTCGAAGTGCGCCAACTCGCTCTGCCCGAGCGTAAAAGCGTATTCCTGGATGTTTGGTTCGATGAGTCCGTCGTAGCGAAGTGTCCACTCCGAAGCATCAGCGGCACGGGTGCTTACGGCAACGTAGATCCAATAGTTGGAATCGTTGACGACATAGGCATCGAAGTCACTCTGCGAAAGGGCCTTAATCTGTGTCGGCTCGAAGCCCACCGTTATGGTGATTTTATTTCCGCCGGCAGTCTCTATGATTGGTAAGCGCGTGGGCGCCGGAGCATCGCTTTTCTTCGGCGTGACGTCCTTGGAGGGCAGGGGAGAGTGGTGGTCGGGACCTGTAATGGTGACCTTCGGTGTCGCCTTGGGAGTGCCGGCATGAGCCACTACTACACATTCGCGGACAGGTACGGGGGTGTCGAAGCCATCCTCGTCGACGTAGGCTATGTCGCCGTCGATACGTGTCACCTTACCTCCGCCTACGGCGTTCAGGTAGCGCACGCTATCGCCTACAGATACTTTATTACTCATAGTTATCAGATTGACAGGCCGGTACGCTCGTGGAGCCCGAAGATGAGATTCATCAGGTGCACAGCGTTGCCGGTAATACCTTTTGTGAGTGCATCCATCGATGCGTCAATGGTGAGCGTGTCGCCTTCTTTGCTCAGGCGGAGCAGGCATTTGTTGCTGCCGCGGAGGTCCTCATCTACGGGGCCGATGCCGTTGAGAATGTACACGAAGTTGTGATCTTCGTATGCTTCGCGGTACAGACGGTCGATTTCCTCTATGGCTATCGGGGTGTCCATTGTGGCATGTAAATCGACACGTTCGTAGGGTGCCGGTTCTGCGGCGCTTATGCTCATTTCGGCACGGGTCGATGGCTGGACGGACTGGAGCAGGGTCTGTACCTCGGCCTTCACCTCGTCAAGGGGGAAGGCGGTGTTGATGCTCACATTGACAGGCGCGTTGAGGAGTCCGTTTTTGGCGAGCGGCAGCAGGGCAAGCTCTATTATCATTACCTCGGGACGGGGCGACACGGCGTAGCGTGCACCGCGGACGAGGGCCTTGCGGTTGAGCTCGGGCAGACCATAGATGGGAGCGCCTTCACCTCCGGCAAGTGCCTGCACGCGACAGTTGGGCGCTTTGCCGAGGACGATGACGCTGAATTCGGGGTCGGCGGCGCGACGGCTGAGTATTTCATCTGTGAGATTCTCCTCGTCAATGACGAAGAGTACGTCGAGACCGTCGATATTCAGCACACGTTCGAGTGTGAGGTCAGTCTCGCCGGCATATACCGGATGCAGGTCGGCAATAGCCACGGTGTTGCCCGCGGGCGATGCCACGGCACGGAGGTCCACATCGGGGTGACGCAGCAGGAGGCGGAGCAACTGCTTGCGCACGGGAGAGTTGATAGCGTCGGGGCCGTAAATGCCTACTTTAATCATAGTATTATGGTATTAGCTCGGCGCAGATACGGTCGGTGGCGCCGATTTTGGATGCAATATATTGTCCGGCGGCGATGGCGGCGCGGTGGCGATGCTCGCTGTCGGAGGTGAGGCCTTGCATGGTGGCTTCGAAGGATGCCGCATCTTTAATCTCAAAACCGCCACCGGCGGCAATCAGTTCGCGGGCTTCGATGAATTTTTCATGTCGCGGTCCGAAGGCCACGGGGATACCGTACACGGCTGCCTCGTTGATATTGTGGATACCGGCACCGAAGCCGCCTCCTATATATGCTGTGTCGGCATAGCGGTATATGCTGCTGAGGAGGCCGAAGGTGTTGACAATGAGGAATCTGAGTGAACGCGCACGTTCGGCTGCCGCTGTGGGATCACTCTTCATCAACTGTTCGAAGTCGGTGTAGAGCATGGCCTCCGGTCCGAGGCTTTTCAGCATCTCGTCCAGACGCGACTTGTCGAATTCGTGAGGTGCTATGATGGCGCTGACGTCGGGCATAGCCGCGAGGGTGGGGAAGTAGACGGCTTCGTCGCGCCCCCAACTGCTGCCGGCAACGAGCGTGAAACTTCCCTTGGCATTGGCGGTGAAAATGTCTATGGCAGGCAGCGCTTTGCAGTTGCTGCGGATGGTGGTGACGCGGTCGAAACGTGTGTCACCCGCCACGGTGGTATTGTCGATACCTATGCCCGCAAGCAGTTGTTTCGAAGCCTCGTCCTGGAGGTATATGTGCTTGAAGCAACGCAGCATAGAGCGGAATTCACCACCCCACGGACGGAAGAATATCTGGCCGGGACGGAACACTGCTGATACGAGATACGTCGGGACTCCGGCGTCGGCGAGGGCGTGGAGATAGTTGCCCCAGAATTCGTACTTCACGAAGATTGCCATCTCCGGATGTATGAGGTTCACCATAGCCTTGGCGTTGGCGGGAGTGTCGAAGGGCAGGTAGGCCATCAGCAGGCTGTCGTTGCTGTGCTTGATGGCCGACCGATAGCCTGATGGGGAGAAGAATGTCACCAGCATGCGGCAGTCGGGATAGGCCGCACGGAAGCGTTCAAGGATGGGGCGCCCCTGTTCGAACTCGCCAAGCGATGCCACATGCATCCACAGCTTGACGGGTCGCTTATCTGACGCCAGGGCATGTGTAAGATAGTCGAGGGTCTCTTTTTGACCCTCGACCATTATTCGCGGTTTCTCGCTGAAAGCTCCTGCCACGCGCGCAGCACAGGAGTAGAGGTTTATGCCGGCGTTGTAGAGCGGATTCATTCAGCGGGTTTAATATTTTCGATACCCCGGCGGATACGGCGTACTGTCTCGTCGCGGCCGAGCAGGTCGGTGATGGCAAACATGTGAGGACCCTTGCACTCGCCTACGACGGTAAGGCGGAAGGCATTCATCACATTGCCGAGATGGAGCTCGCGGTCGGCTATCCATTTCATCACCAGCGGTTCGAGGGTGGCGCTGCCGAAGTCTTCCTGTGCTTCGAGCAGGTCGGCAAGGGCTGCCATAGTCTCAGGCATGCCGGGTGTCCAGCGTTTCTTTACTGCCTTTGCCTCGTACTCAGTGGGGGCTACGAAGAAGAAGCGGGCATTGTCCCACAGGTCGTTGACGAAGTTGATACGGTCCTTCACCATGCCGACGGCGGCGGCGATATAGTCCGGAGCGAAGGCGCCGGCATCTACACCGTGAGCTTCGAGGACGGGCACGAAGAGCGACGCCAGTTTATCGTTGGGCATCTCCTGCAGGTAGGTGTGGTTGAACCACTTGCCCTTTTCGAAGGCGAACTTGGCGCCGGAGCGCGAGCAGTGGTCGAAGGAGAAGCGTTCGATGAGTTCGGACATATTCATCACCTCGGTATCGTCACCGGGGTTCCATCCCAGGAGGGCGAGGAAATTCACGACAGCTTCGGGCAGGTAGCCGCTTTCGCGATAACCGGTACTGATAGCTCCGGATGCGGGGTCATGCCATTCGAGGGGGAATACGGGGAAGCCAAGACGGTCGCCGTCGCGCTTGCTCAACTTACCTTTGCCGTCGGGTTTGAGCAGCAGGGGCAGATGCACGAATTGAGGAGCGGTGTCCGACCAGCCGAAAGCCTCATAGAGAAGCACATGGAGGGGTGCCGAGGGCAGCCACTCTTCGCCACGAATCACATGCGACACTTCCATCAAATGGTCGTCGACGATATTGGCGAGGTGGTAGGTGGGAAGGTCGTCGGCACTCTTGTAGAGCACCTTGTCGTCGAGGATGTCACTCTTGATTACAACCTTGCCGCGGAGGAGGTCGTCAACTTCAACATCGCGGCCCGGCTCTACGAGGAAACGAACCACATACTGGTGACCGTTGTCGATGAGTTCCTTTACCTCTTCTGCCGGCATAGTGAGCGAGTTGCGCATCGACATGCGGGTGGAGGCATCGTACTGGAAGTTGGGGTGAGCATCGCGGGCAGCCTGCAGCTCCTCGGGAGTGTCAAAGGCTATGTAGGCCTTGCCGTTGTCGAGCAGCATCTTCACATGCTCACGGTAGATATCGCGGCGCTCGCTCTGTTTGTAGGGACCGAAAGGACCGCCTTCGCGGACACCTTCGTCGATTTCGATGCCCAGCCATGCGAGGGCCTCATTGATATAGTCTTCGGCTCCGGGTACGAAACGCTGGGAGTCGGTATCTTCTATGCGGAGAATCATCTTGCCGCCATGACGACGGGCGAAGAGATAGTTGTATAAGGCAGTGCGGACACCACCGATGTGGAGGGGTCCTGTGGGCGACGGTGCGAAGCGCACGCGTACCGCGCGGTCGGTTTGCGACATATTGAGTTTCTGAATGTTGGTTTTCGCCGCAAAGGTACAAAATATTCGTCAATGCTGCAATAATGTGGCCCCTTACATTATAATATACGGGTCAGGATTATGATAGCACAAGGGCGTGCCGGTGGCGCGCCCTCGTGTGGTATTGGGTCTCAGCTGGATTAGAGCTGGGTGTCGGGGTCGAGGTTGTTGGCTTCGATGTCCTTGAAGTAGCGGTAGGTGCTTACCTTCAGGTCGGCACAGGCGTCTTCGTCGGCGATGATGATTGCCTTGGGATGCATCTGGAGTGCGGAGATGGTCCACATCTGGGAGATGCCGCCTTCTACGCCGTGGTGGAGGGCGCGTGCTTTGTTATGGCCGTTGACAATGAGCATCACTGAGCGGGCGTCCATCACGGTGCCTACACCTACGGTGAGGGCGGTCTTGGGCACGAGGTTCACGTTGTTGTCGAAGAAGCGTGAGTTGGCGATGATGGTGTCCTGGGTGAGAGTCTTCATGCGAGTGCGCGAGGTGAGGGACGAACCGGGCTCGTTGAATGCGATGTGTCCGTCGGGACCTACACCGCCCATGAAGAGGTCGATGCCACCGTAGGAGGCGATCTTCTCCTCGAAGCGACGGCACTCGGCTTCGGGGTCTTCAGCGTTGCCGTTGAGGATGTTGACGTTCTCGGCGGGGATGTCGATGTGGCTGAAGAAGTTGGTCCACATGAAGGTGTGGTAGCTCTGCTCGTGGTCGCGGGGTATGCCTACATACTCGTCCATGTTGAAGGTCACAACGTTCTTGAACGATACTTTACCTTCTTTGTAGAGTTCGATGAGACGGCGGTACATGCCCAGGGGAGAGCTGCCGGTGGGGCAACCGAGTACGAAGGGTTTTTCGGGAGTGGGGTTGGCGGCGTTGATGCGGGCGGCCACGTAGTTGCCGGCCCAGCGGGATACGTCGGAATAATCTTTTTCGATTATAAGTCGCATATAATGTGTATTTGAGGTATTTTATAGTGGAGTGTCAGGTATGCGGACTCTGTCGCTTAGAAAAGCCAGGCGGCAGTGATGGTCCAGTAGTTGTTCTTGCCGTCGATGGCAGTGGCGTCGATGTTGGTGAGTGCCTTTACGGTCTTGTTGAGGCCGATGCCGTAGGAGGCGCCCACCTGAAGGTGATTGATGAGCTGTACGCCGAGGCCGAAGTTCCATGCTACATCGAAGGCCTTGTTCTCAAAGGCATTGTTGATGGCTTTCTTTGATGCGAGGATGGAGAAGCTGGGACCGGTGGTGACGTAGGGCGCCACGATGCGGCTGATGGCGGGGAGAGCGAGTTTGTATTTGAGGTTGAGAGGGATTTCGATATAGTCGCGCTTGCGGAATTTGTCGGAGGAGAGCATGTCCTTGATATCAGCGCTTGCGTTGGCGTCGGCAGTGGAGGCCGATACGCGGTGTACATACATCACTGAGAGGTCGAAGCCGAGGTTGACTACGGGAACGGTGAATTCTGTCATGAGGCCACCGGTGAAGCCTGCGCGGTTATCATTGTCGAATACGTCCTTGTTGAGACGCATGGAGTTGACTTCTGTGCCCAGACGTACGCCGAAGCGGAACTGTGCGGAGGCGGGGAGAGCACAAGCCACCACGAGGAGGGCGGCTGTGAGGATGGCTTTGATGGACTTCATGGTTAATGTCTTTTAGAATGTTGAATGTTTACTTCTGAATGTGAAATGTTGTCAAGTGGCACAAAGGTAGCAAATATTTTTCAGCTATGATGAAACAAGCACTTGATTTTTTTGCTATCTTTGTGCAAGAATCTAATTATGTACACATTTCTGCCATGCTCAGATATCTTCGCATAGTCGTTTCCATAGCCGTTCTTGCGTCAATTCTTTTTGTTTTTCTTGACTATACAGGTGCTGTGTCGGCTTTCGCCGGATGGTTGCCGCGCTGGCAAGTGGTGCCGGCATTCCTTGCGCTGAATCTCATCGCTATCGTCGTATTACTGCTCGGCACGCTGCTTTTCGGGCGTCTCTATTGCTCCGTCCTGTGCCCGCTGGGTATATCACAGGACTTCGTGATATGGCTGCGTCGCATCACAGCGCCAAAGCGCAAGCGACGCCCCGGCCTCTTTCGCTTTGCCACTGAGAAGAAAGTGCTGCGGTACAGCTTCTTAGCTATCTTCCTGCTGCTTCTTGCTGCCGGTTTTGCGGCCCTTCTGCCCTCGTCTTTCGCCGGACTCCTCGACCCGTACAGCATCTTCGGCCGCGCTGCCGGACAGTTCGGTGTGCCCCTCTGGCGCATGGGTCTTGGAGCTGTCGCCGACAGTGCTGCCGAGCATGGCACATATATCCTTGATGCGCAGCCTGCTGTCTCAGCTTTCATCTATCCGGTGGCGGCGATAGCTGCGATACAGTTGATTATTGTTGCCGTGATGGCATGGCGCTCCGGCCGCGGGTATTGCAACACGGTATGTCCCGTAGGCACATTCCTCGGTTTCCTGAGCCGCTTCTCGCTGCTGCGTCCTGTTATCGATACGAGTCGTTGCAACGGTTGCGGATCGTGTGGCCGCCACTGCAAAGCCAAGTGTATCAACACTAAGGCGCATGAAATTGACTACTCGCGCTGTGTTGTGTGCTTCGACTGCCTCAACTCCTGCACGCAGGGCGCTATCCGCTACACGTCCCGCCGAAAGGCGAAAACGGCCGAGGAATCAACGGCGCCTGCAGCAACTTCAGCAACAACAGCAGTGTCGCCTTCAGCGGTAACAACCGCAACTGATACTTCGCGTCGAGCCTTCCTCGCCGGGCTTGCTATAGCCGGTAGTTCGGCTGTCGTGATGGCAGCCGACAAGTCTGTCGACGGCGGCCTGGCACCCCTTAAGAAAAAGCAGCGTCACTCAGGTGTCGCTCCCACTATACCGGCGGGTGCTGTTAGCCTCCGCAATCTTCGTTCGCACTGCACGGCATGTCAGCTATGTATCTCTGCTTGCCCCAACGGTGTGCTTCGTCCTTCGCTCAATGCCGATGGCTTCATGCAGCCTGTGATGCACTTCACCGAAGGTTTCTGCCGCCCTGAGTGTACAGCCTGCGCCGATGTATGTCCTACCGGAGCTCTGAAGCCTATCGCCCTCGATGTCAAGGCCGTCACGAAGATAGGTACGGCTACTGTGAACTTCGACAAGTGTATCTCTGCCGCCTATGGCCAGACCTGCGGCAACTGTGCCACCCACTGTCCCGTGCATGCCATCCACATGAAGCGCGACGCTGAAGGGCGTGTACGTCCCCTCGTCAATGCCGAAATATGTATCGGGTGCGGTTCATGCGAATACCACTGCCCCTCCGGTACTGTCGGCCAGCTCTCCTCCCGCGAGGCCGCTATCTACGTAGAGGGACTTGACCAACACCGTATTATATAATGTAGCATGATGAGCACACCACCGATAATTATCATAGGCCCGATGTGCCGCACTGTTTAATATGATGTCGCTATGAAAGAAACAAATACAGATACGTCTCGTCGCCGCTTCCTTCGCAATGCCGGCATCCTTGCTCTCGGAGCTACCTTGGGTGGCTGCGTAGCCGGCTCCGGCAATGACGAGAGTTCATCCGCTGCCGGCACGGGTGCCATGACACTGCGTACCAATCCCAACACCGGCGACAAGGTGTCGCTGCTTGGCTTCGGCTGCATGCGATTCCCAACGCTCGGCATGGCTAATGGCAGCGATGACGACACGCTTGACCAGGAAGCTATCAACCGTCTTGTTGACATGGCCCTCGAAGGTGGTGTCAACTATTTCGATACGTCGCCTGCATATTGCAAAGGTCAGTCCGAAGCTGCTATCGGTAACGCTCTCGCCCGCCATCCGCGCGACAGTTATTTCATCGCTACCAAGCTGTCCAACTTCAGCCCCGCTCAGTGGAGTCACGAGGCCGGTGTGGAGATGTTTCAGAACTCTCTCAAGAATCTTCACACCGACTACATAGACTACCTCCTCCTGCATGCCATCGGCATGGGAGGCATGGATGCTCTTCACGGCCGCTACCTTGACAACGGTATGCTCGATTACCTCGTGGAGCAGCGCAAGAACGGCACCATTCATAACCTCGGTTTTTCCTATCACGGTGATATAGAGGTATTCGACTACCTGCTCGCCATGATGGACCGCGGCGAGATTCACTGGGATTTCGTACAGATTCAGCTCAACTACCTTGACTGGCTGCATGCCAAGGAAATCAATGAAAGCAATACCGATGCTTCGTACCTCTATGGTGAGCTTCATCGTCGCGGTATTCCCGTCGTCATCATGGAGCCGCTCCTTGGCGGTCGCCTGGCATCTGTCCCCGAGCCTGTCCTCGACAAGATGGACGACCTCCGTCCCGGCGACAATCCCGCTCGATGGGCTTTCCGCTATGCCGGTACACCGGAAGGTGTCCTCACCGTACTCTCCGGCATGGCCTACACCGACCATCTGCGTGAGAACCTCGCCACCTTCTCGCCACTGCAGCCCTGCGACGAGGCCGAAGATGCATTCCTCATGCGTTGCGCCCGCGAGATACTGCTCAACGATACCGTGCCATGCACCGACTGCAAGTACTGCATGCCTTGTCCCTATGGAGTGAACATCCCCGGCGTATTCGCACATTATAATAAATGTGTCAATGAGGGTAATGCGCCTCGCGACAATGAGGATCCGCGCTATGCAGCCGAGCGTCGCGCCTTCCTCTTCGGCTACGACCGCACTGTGCCACGCCTCCGGCAGGCTGACCGTTGCGTTAGTTGCGGCACTTGCGTGAGTCACTGCCCGCAGGGAATCAACATCCCTGCCCAGCTCCACCGCATCGACCGCTACGCCGAGTCCCTCCGACAAGGCAAGGTGTAGGCAACGGGCCGGAAGATAAGTAGGCGTACCAATTTTTATTTTGGTACGCCTGCATGCTTTTATTTATCAGCCATTACGGGCTTGTGGTGTTTAGCTTTGGGTTGAGGCGAGCGCTTCGGAGAGGGCCTGGGCGAGCTGGTCGGGGCATGAGGTACCGCGTCCGCGACAGTCGGTGCCGCGGAGTAATTGAGCTACTTGTGCGGCGTCACGGCCTTCGGCCATGAGTGTGAGACCCATGGTGTTGCCGGGGCAGCCGCCGTGGAATTTCAGGTTGTGTACGCGGCCTGTCGCGTCGATGTCGAATTCGATGGCTGTCGAGCAGGTGCCTTTTGTATTGTATATGTAGTGCATGCTTTTTTCTATGTGAGCTTTTGCTTTTATGAGGGCTTGGCGAGGGGCGCTTCGCTGCCGCGAGTGTTTCGAGCCGCAAGCGGCTCGCACAAGAGACACAGCTACGGGGCGCCGCAAGCGGCTTTGCAGGGAACGAAAGCTCTCGCTTTGGCGCGGGGCGCTTTGCTGCCGCGAGTGGGCTTTGGCGCGGGGCGCTTTGCTGCCGCGAGTGGGCTTTGGCGCGGGGCGCTTCGCTGCCGCGAGTGTTTCGAGCCGCAAGCGGCTCGCACAAGAGACTCAGCTACGGGGCGCCGCAAGCGGCTTTGCAGGGAACGAAAGCTCTCGCTTTTGCGCGGGGCGCTTCGCTGCCGCGAGTGGGCTTTGGCGCGGGGCGCTTTGCTGCCGCGAGGTATCGCTTTGGCTTGGGCTTATTTGTGGGTTTCGGTGGTTTTGGCTTTTTTGTAGGCTGTGGCCATGCGGGTGTGGTATTTACGCGCGGCGTAGGAGGGACCGTTGTAGATGCGAGCAAAGGCTGCCCAGTTTTTGTCGCGTAGGTGCGTCAGAAGGCCGGTATTGCGGATGTAGTTGGCGAAGAGTAGCAGTTGGTCGTATTCGGAGCGGTTCATGCGGTCGGCGAAGTCGGCGGGCGACTTAGCTCCGCATAGTTTCCAGTTGAATCCGCCTATCTGGAACATGCCCCAGAAGGTGCTCTCGATAGCTGTTATGCTGTCGATGGCCATTGCCGCTTCGAGGCGTGCGTGCTGTGCAGCCTGCTGGTCGCCGTACTTTGCGATGTTGACGGATTGAAGCGCTGTGGACTTGGCGTGGGGTGCCAGGTTTATGCCTTTGCGGGCGGCAGCGCGCTTGAATACCGGGAGGTCGAAGTTGATGACGGTGGAACCGGACGGGTTGAAGCCGCGGTGGTTCTTGCCGGTCTCAATGGCTACGATGGCATGGATGGCGGCGGCTTCTACGCCGAGTTGTTTTGCAACGGACTGATAGTCGGCCTCGGTGAGTGGACCTGTGTGTCGGATTGCCGATGGGTCGGGCAGAAACGAGGTGTGGATTGTGTCGCCGTTGATGACAGTGAACGAACGTCCCAATGAATCATATTCTTCCGGCATCACTTCGAATACGTATAGCGAGTCCGATTCTTCGGGCAATAGATATGCTCCGTGCCAGCGTGCTGTGACGCTGACATGGAGACATATTATGGCGGCTAATGCCGGTATGAAACGTGGGATTTTCAGATTGTGGGCGGTTTACTTCTTGAGGGCGGCCACCTTCTCGAGGGTGCGGCGGAGCTGACCCCAGAAACGTTCTACAGCGGGGATGTGCATGCGTTCGCTGGGGGAGTGCACGTCGCGCAGTGTAGGACCGAAGGACACCATATCGAGGTTGGGGTACTTCTCGAGGAAGAGACCGCACTCGAGTCCGGCATGGATGGCCATGATGGCGGGTTTGATGCCGTAGAGTTCTTCGTATGCTTCGGAGGCGATGTGCATGATGGGAGAGTTCATGTTGGGGGCCCAGCCGGGGTATCCGTCGCCGTGGGTTACCTCAGCGCCGGCCATGCGGAAGAGGGCTTCTACCTGGTAGGCGATGTCCCACTTGCGGGATTCAACAGAGGAGCGCTGGGAGGTGGTGACGAGGATGGTGTTCTCGGTAGGCATCTTGACGGAAGCGAGGTTGGTGGAAGTCTCGACGAGGCCTTCGATGTCGCGGCTCATGGAGATGACGCCGTGAGGTGCGCTGTAGAGTGCTTCTACGAGAGCGAGAGTGGTGGCTGAGTCGACGGTGTACTCGGGTTTGTCGGTGGTGGAGAGGTCGAACTTGAGGGTGGGTTCGAGGCCAGCGTATTCGGATTCGATGTCGGCGACGAATTTGTTGAATTCTACAGTGACGCTCTCTTTGTTCTTGACGTCAACGCCGAATACGGCATGTGCTGCGCGGGGGATGGCGTTGCGAAGGTTGCCGCCGTCGATGGTGGCGAGTGCTATCTCGTGCTTGAGGCTGAGGGTGTAGAGGAATCGGGCGAGGAGCTTGTTGGCGTTTGCGCGGCCGAGGTGGATGTCACCGCCGCTGTGACCGCCCTGTCCGCCGCTGATGTCGAACTTGAAGTAGTGGAAATCGGTGGGTGCGAAAGAGCGCTTGTAGGTGAAAGTGCAGGTGGTGTCTACGCCGCCGGCACAGCCTACGAAAATTTCAGCGTCGTCCTCGGAGTCGAGGTTAAGGAGCATATCGGCCTGGAGCATACCTTCGCCGAGGTTGTTGGCGCCGGTGAGACCGGTCTCTTCGTCGACGGTGAAGAGAGCTTCGAGGGGTCCGTGTACGAGGTTCTTGTCGGTGAGGGCGGCGAGGGCTGCTGCGATACCGATACCGTTGTCGGCACCGAGTGTAGTACCGTCGGCACGGAGCCATTCGCCGTCAACGATGGTGCGGATGGGCTGGTTGTCGAAGTCAAAGTTCTTGTCGTTGCTTTCGCACACCATATCCATGTGAGCCTGCATGCATACAGTGGGAGCGTTTTCGTGTCCGGGCGTAGCGGCTTTGCGCATCACTACGTTGCCGATGGCGTCAGTCTGTACGGTTATATCGTGCTTGGCAGCGAAGTCGAGAAGGTACTTGCGAATCTTGTCTTCCTTCTTGGAAGGGCGGGGCACCTGGTTGATTTCGTCGAAGATGGCGAATACAGCTGCCGGCTGAAGATCTTTGATTGTCATCTGTATATTATGTTAACAGGGTTAAACTTCTAATAATGCTTATGCTTTGGAAAAGAATGTTAAAAAACCTCCTATTCAGCCCTCTAAATTACAAAATAAAATTGACATGATGAAATTTCGCCGACTTTTTAATTATCTTTGCAGCGTCAAAAGCGAAATATCGCAGATGAAAACAATACTAATAGCCATCACAGTGCTTCTGGTAAGTGTCGTGTTGCTGGGCGTGAAAGTACTCTTCGTGAAGGGAGGCCGCTTTCCGTCGGGGCATGTTCATGACAATCCCGAGCTCCGCCGCCGAGGCATCAGTTGCGCCGGCAGCAGTGATGGTGACACCATGAAGAAGTAATCAACCATACCTCTAAATAATGAAAAAACTGTCCTATACAGTAAAGACCCTCGTTGCGGTAGCATTCGTTGCTGCAGCATGTTCTTGCAATGACAAGCAGGCCGCCGCTCCCGCAGCAGCAGTCGCTGCTAATGATTCCAATGCTACGGCCGTTCTGCCCAACTTCCGCTATATCAACGCCGACTCCGTCCTGAGCGCCTACGTCCTCGCACAGCAGTTCGCCGAGGAGAGTCAGCGCGAACTGATGCGCTATCAGCAGCAGGAGCAGCAGAAGTCGCGCGAGCTCGAGACCCTTGGCAACTCTATCCAGCAGAAGCAGCAGAACAATATCTACCTCTCCGAGGCTTCGATGCGAGCCGACATAGAGAACTTCCAGAAGAAGCAGGAAGAGGCATCCCGCTACCTCGGCGCCCAGCAGCAGCGCATCCAGGCCAGCACTATAGCTGCCCAGAAGCGACTCAACGACTCCATCCAGTCTTTCATCAAGGACTATAATGCAGTGAAGGGCTACGACGCCATCCTGCTGAGCGAAGCCGGCATCTACTTCAATCCCGCTCTCGACATCACCGCAGAAGTGATTGAAGGCCTCAACGCCCGCTTCCAGGCTTCGACTTCCAAGTAAGCGCAGACATAGATTATACAGAGGCCGAGTAAGACCGGCTTCTCCGACGTAGGGTCGTCCATGGAACTCCCGGATACCAGTTCACATCCCTTCTGGAACCGGTGGTGCCATAGTGCGACCCTGCGGCATACTTTCCGAAAAGGCATGAACTCTCTCGAATCACTTTTCAAGCAAGTACTTACTATCGGCCCCTCCCCCGGAGCCAGAGGAGGTATTGCATCGGTCATTCAGACCTATAGCGGACAGCTACCGGCATTCTGCAACCTGCCCACCAATAGCGTACGCGGAACAGCTGCCGGCGCTTTTGTCCTTGCCGGGGCTATGCTGCGCATGCCTTTTCATCGCCTGAGGGGACGGCGCATACTGCATGTACACAGTGCATCGGGCAAGTCGTTCATCCGCAAGGCTATGCTAATCAGCTGGGGTCGTCTGCTCGGTTATAAAATCATCTTTCATGCGCACAGCGGCGGTTTCGCCGACTATGTTGACAAAGTCGGCGCTGACCGCGTGGAGCGTGTGCTGAAGAAATGTGATGCAGAGATTGTGCTTTCCGAGCGCTGGCGGGAATATTTTACCGATAAGTTCGGTTGCTCGGATGTGACAGTGTTGCCGAATATGGTAGTGCCTCCGGTACGATACACTCCGGCTCGTCAACGAAGCTCCGATGAACCGCTGCGCTTACTCTTCCTCGGTAAAATATGCCGAGACAAAGGCGTCTACGACCTTATCAAAGCCCTCGCTCACCCCGACCTGCGCGGCAAAGTGCATCTTACCGTAGGTGGCAATGATGAAGTAGAACAATTCTTACAGGCAGCCCGCGATGCCGGTGTAGGCGATGCGGTGGAATATGTAGGCTGGGTGTCCGGAGAGAAGAAGGATAAGTTGCTTACTGATACCGATATACTCGTGCTGCCCTCCTATATCGAGGCAATGCCCATCACCGTCCTGGAGGCTATGGCCTATGGTCGCGCAGTGATTTCCTCGCGCGCCGGCGCGCTACCCGAGCTCGTGGCCGACGGTGTTACCGGTTTTCTGGCCGAAGCCGGCGATGTCGAGGCACTTACCGCCGCCATCCGCCGTCATGTGGCTGACCCGACGCTGGCACCTGCCCAAGGGCGCGCTGCCCGCGAGCGTGTCACACCGTATCTTCCGGCGTCTGTCACCGAAGCTCTTGCTGCGATTTATTCTCGCGTATTAGAGAAATAAGAGTGGGGGACTGCTAATTGTCTTTGTCGATGAAGAACTGAGGGATGTTGGCGATGAAGACATCCGGTGCATCGAGGATGGCACGACATTCTATGAGGTCGCGAAGCCGGATATCGGCCACTATGTAATTGCTTTCTTTCGATATATACTGCTCATGTACATGCACCGTGGGTAGGAGTGCCGGCAGATTCGTGCCCGTATAGCGGGCATATATCCGCAGGAGTACATCGTCGGTGTATTCGGGGCGGTCGATATAGCTCATCTTCTTGTACTCATAGCGGTAGTCGTGACGGAGAGCCATGATGTCACTGAGAATTGATGAAGCCGTCGGGAGTGCTCCCGCACCTTTGCCGAACATGAACTGGCGGTCGTAACATTCGCCTCGGATTACCACGCCATTGTATTCATCATCAACGCTGTAGATATATTTCGACGGCGATACGAACTCAGGCATGACGAACATTGTGAACTGAGTCTCGCTGATTTTTACCACCTGCGCTACAAGCTTGATTTTCACACCTTTCTCGCGGGCATAGCGGATGTCGGACTCATGAATATGACCTATACCGTAGGTGAAAATCTTCTCCGGAGGCACATAGGTGCCGACGGCATGTACGGTGATGATGATGAGTTTGAACAGTGCGTCCAGACCGTCGATGTCGAAACTCGGGTCGCTCTCGGCAAATCCCAGTTCCTGAGCCTTTGCCAGTGCAGCAGCGTAGTCCTCGCCGTGGTCGAATACGCGCGACAGAATATAGTTCGTCGAGCCGTTGAGGATGCCTTTCACTTCCAGGAGGAGGTCGTTGTCGTAGTACTCTTCCAGGTTGCGTATCACGGGGATGGAGCCGCAGGAGGAGGCATCGTAAAGCAGAGGAGTGCCGTGCTCACGCTGTAGCTCTATCAGTTCGGGCAGATGTCGTGCCACCATTGCTTTGTTGCCGGTCACGACGGGCATACCATTGACAAGGGCGCGGCGTACAATCTCCCACGCCGCCTCGGCATTGTCGATGACCTCGACGATGAGGTTGATATTCGGGTCGTTGAAGATGTCGTCGGCATTGTCGGTGAACAGTTCCGGGTGGTCTGTGTCGGCGGTGTGCTTGGCGAGATTGCGCACACAAATGCGGCCTATTCCGGCGTGGGCGTTCTTGGCTCTGCTTATCACCTGTGCGATACCGCGACCCACGGTGCCGTAGCCAAAGAGGCCTATATTAAGATGTTTCATTAGAGGTTGTCGATGAAGGGTTTGATGATGTCGTTGAGTTGACGGTGCTCAACGAGGAAACCGTCGTGTCCGAAGGGCGAATCTATCTGCGCATACCTGCCGGCGGGAGTCCCTTCGGCGATGGCACGCACCTCGTCGGGCAGGAACACGAGGTCGGTGGATATACCCACCGTGAGTACAGGCATCGTGAGTGTGCTGAGTGCCTGTTGCATACCGCCGCGGCCGCGGCCGATGTCGTGGGTGTCGAAGGCGTCGAGCAGGCTCACGTAGGAGTAGGCGTTGAAACGCTTGCGTAGTTTCGCTCCCTGGTGTCGCTGGTATGTGCATGCGCGGTGTTCAGTCGAGTCGTGATGGTCCTGCTGGGTGAGATTATAACCTGCCGGGCCGCGATAAGTGAGGAGCCCGAGGGCACGCGCTGCTTCGAGGCCTGCCGCACCGGCGTCCGGGCTGTCTGTGCCGAAGGTGGCATCGGCGCGGATAGCCATGCGCTGAGTCTCGTCTATGGCTATCGCCCACGGGGTAGCGACGGGAGCCGTGGCGATGAGTACGAGGCTATCGAAGCGGAGGGGGTGCTGTACGGCCCATTCGATGGCCTGAAAACCGCCTACCGAGCTACCGACGAGCGCGCGTATCCTCTTGATACCGAGTGCATCGGCGAGCAGTTCGTGAGCCCGTGCCATGTCGGCGATGGACACGGCGGGGAAGATGCCGTACCACGGTCGACCCGTGGCCGGATTGATGTGTAGCGGCCCGGTGGTGCCATAGCACGAACCGATGACATTGGCGCAGACGGTGAAGTAGCGGTCGGGGTCAAGGAACGCTCCGGCCTCTACGGTATGCGGCCACCAGTCGTCGACGGCGCTGTCGGCTGTCAGGGCATGACATACCCACACCACATTATCGCCCTCGGGCGATAGCGTGCCGTAGGTGTCGTAGCATATTTCGAGATTTTTGATAACGCCACCTCCGCTAAGAGCGAATGCTTCGGGGTGACGGTAGATGTGTCGCGCCATCAGATATGTCGGAATGCCTGTTCGAAATCGGCGATGATATCCTCCACCGCCTCAAGACCGAGCGACACACGCAGGAGGGTAGGGGTGACACCGGCTGCCGCGAGGTCGGCTTCGCTGAGCTGACGGTGAGTGGTAGAGGCCGGGTGTGTGACTACCGTCACCGAGTCGCCTATCATAGTCATGTGAGCAGCCAGTTGGAGCGATTCCACGAAGCGGACAGTGCTCTCGAGGGTGCCCTGCAGCTCGACATTAAGTACCGGCGCAGCGCCACGACGGAAGTAGCGGGCCGCATTGGCATGTCCTGGATGGTCGGGGAATCCTACATAGCTCACGCGCTTCACCTTGGGATGCAGGCAGAGGTGCTCGGCGAGCTGTCGGGTGGCTTCGATGTGGTGCTTCATGCGCAGGGAGAGGGTTTCGAGACCCAGCATCATGAGGTAGCTGTCGAAGGGTGACGGACATACGCCGAAGTCGCGCATGCCATCCACGCGGCACTTGGCAATGAATGCAGCTTTGCCGAAAGCGTCGACGAGGTTGAGGCCGTGATAGCCGGCATCGGGGCCGTCAATGTTGGGGAAGCGTCCGGAGGCACGCCAGTCGAAGGTGCCGCCGTCCACTATGATACCGCCCATTGCTGTGCCGTGTCCGTTGATCCACTTAGTGGCCGAGTCCACTACTATGTCGGCGCCCCATTCGAAGGGGTTGCAGAGGTAGCCTGCGGCGCCGAAGGTATTGTCGACAATGAAAGGCACTTTTGCCGCGCGACAGACGGCGGCAATGTCCTCCAGCGGCGGGACGATGCAGGTAGGATTGCCCATCGACTCCACGAAGACACCCTTGGTGTTGTCGTCGATGAGGGTTTCGAAGGCCTGAGGTTCGAGGCTCTCCGCTACGCGCACTTCTATGCCGAGGCGTTCGAGGGAGTGACGGAAGAGGTTGTAAGTGCCGCCATAGAGATAGGGCGAAGCTACGATATTATCGCCGGCTTTTGCAAGAGTGGTTAGCGTCAGCATGATGGCTGCCATGCCGGAAGATGCCGCCAGGGCACCGACACCGCCGTAGAGAGCGGCTACACGTTCCTCGTAGTTCGAGGTGGTAGGGTTCTGGAGGCGAGTATATATGTTTCCTGCCGCGCTGAGGTTGAAAAGGTCGGCGGCATGCTGGCAATCCTTGAAACGGTAGGCTGAGGTGGGATAGATGGCAGTGCCGCGAGCACCGGTCTCGGGGGTGTGGTCCATGCCGGCGTGTATCTGACGCGTTTCGAAGCGAAGTTTGCTATAATCCATGGCGTTATAAAAAAGAAGACCGATTCATGCATTATGAACCGGTCTTATATGGTAAGAATAAATTTGTTCAACATCCGGTTCTATGACTGCACGACCAATGCATGGAGCGCATTCGGCGTACCATAATAGAGTGCATGTGGAGCATTGATGTGTGCATTGTCATAGAACAACTAATTTTTTACTCGCAAAAGTAGAAAACATTTTCCACCCCTGCAACAGTGGAGATGAATGATGCTCGTAAATTTTCTTAAATTTTTTCAAGCTGTTTAATTTATTATGAATAAATCATATTGCGGGTGTAATTTTTTCGGGGTCGGGGCGTCATATATATTAGCTGCATGATGATGGCGGCGATGTGACCTCAGATGAAAGTATTGACGGATAAGGAAAAGCGTTTTGTGGATATCACCTCCGAGTACAAGGATGTGATAGCCAAGGTGTGTGCGCTGTATTCCGGCCCCGGCGCCCCGTTCGACGACTTGTATCAGGAGGTGCTCGCCAATCTTTGGCAGGGTCTGGACTCTTTTCGTGGCGAAGCCAAGATGTCAACCTGGATTTATCGTGCGGCCATCAATACTTGTATCACATGGCACCGTCGCAATGACCGCTACAACAGTGCAAGCCTCGACTCACTCACTTTTGAACCCGATGAGAGCGGCGACGACAGCGCCGAGAATTACTATACGCTTCTCAATCTGATATCACGCCTCGGCCCTGTCGACAAGGCGCTTATCACCCTGTGGCTCGACGAAAAACCTTATGAGGAAATAGCTCTCATCACCAGTATATCAACCGCTAACGTGGCAGTGCGCCTGCATCGAATAAAATCGAAGCTCGGCAAGATGGCCGCAGATATGGAGGAATAGAACTTATGCCCGAAGATATTAACTTAGATAAATTCAGAGCCGCGTGGCAGCGGACTAATGTCAGTTCGGAGACTCTCTCCCACGACCCTCTCACCATGACTCAGAAAGTGGTGACCGGCCGTGCTCACTCATCGCTGCAGCGTCTTGCCCGCCGCGTACGCATCAGTTCGTATGTGGCTATGTGTATGCCGGTGTTTGCGCCGCTACTGGTGACGGTACTTGACCTGCCGTACTGGATAGCAGCAGTCTACGCCTTCTTCGGCATAGTGCTCAGCGCCGTCAATCTTGTCTTTGCCCGCAACATAGAGGCTGTGCGATTGGCGCAACTCCCTGTGGTGACGGCGCTCTCCGTAGTACAGAATATTCGCCGGCGCATGATATGCCAGCGCGCTACATCCTTCGTCATCGCTATTACTATCATTGTGCTGATAGTGAGTACCTCTATGCATCTCGACCCGAGCCTGTCCGGGTGGGAATTCGCCTTCGGTATCGTGCTCGGCTTGCTCGTGGCCATGAAAAAGTTCCATCGCGACTGGCGTCTCATCTCTGATACTGAGAACGATCTGCGCTACATCCTCTCGCCCAAGCAACAAGACGTGGAGTAATCGCCATTTCTCGCTATTGGTAAACGCCGTGGCAAGATAGGGCGTCGTTGTGACGGTTCGGTGTGATATACTTTTTTTCTCCTCGGGTTGGGTATTGCCGCGAATAATTTGTACTTTTGCATAAAATTGTACAAACCTCGGCAATGATAGAGACTTTTATACCCCTCGTTATCACAGATTACCTCAACGCGGCATGGTTTTTTGACTGGTTCGTCAACAATGCCTCGTACCTCTTCGTGTTCATTTTCATGGTCATAGAGAGTTCGTTCATCCCCTTCCCCTCAGAAGTTGTGGTGCCCCCGGCAGCCTACCTCGCCATGCAGCGCGGCGACATGAATATCTTCGGCGTCGTGGCCGTGGCTACCGCCGGTGCTCTCTGCGGCGCGCTCATCAACTATGTGCTGTCGCTGCTGATAGGTCGTCCGCTGGTGTATGCCTTCGCCAACTCCCGCCTGGGTCACGCCTGCCTCATCAATCAGGCCAAGGTGGAGAAGGCCGAGCGCTACTTCGACGAGCACGGTGCGGCGAGTACCTTCATCGGCCGCCTTATTCCTGCCGTGCGTCAGCTCATCTCTATCCCTGCCGGCATAGCGCGCATGAACATCTGGACCTTCTGCATCTTCACCGCCCTCGGCGCTCTGGTGTGGAACTGTATACTTGCCGGCCTCGGCTGGTGGCTGTCGCTCCATGTTAGTCTCGACGAACTCTATACCGCCGTCGAGAAATATAACTCCTATCTCACCTACGCCGGCTTCGCCCTCCTGGCAGCCTGCGTGGCTTATATTGCTTATAATGCCGCTAAAGGCAATAAAACCGAAAAGAAATGATAGTATCGCCTTCCCTTCTTGCCGCCGATTTCAATAATCTTGCCGGAGCTGTCTCCATGCTCGAGAACAGCAAAGCCGACTGGATACACTGCGATGTGATGGACGGCGTATTTGTACCCAATATCTCCTTCGGCTTCCCCGTCATCAAGGCTCTGTCGACCATCACCGACATGCCCCTCGACGTGCACCTGATGATAGTAGATCCCGGTCGATATGTTGATGCCGTCCGCGATGCCGGAGCGGGCATCATGAATGTTCATCAGGAGGCGTGCACACATCTCCACCGCGTAGTCGATGCCATCAAGCAAGCCGGTATGAAAGCCGCCGTCACTCTCAACCCCGCCACTCCCGTGTCTACCCTCACCGATATTCTCGGCGACCTCGATATGGTGCTTCTTATGAGTGTCAACCCCGGCTTCGGCGGCCAGAAATTCATCCCGCGCACCATCGAGAAAATCCGTGCCCTCCGCAGCATGATTGATGCCGGCGGCTACGATACACTCATTCAGGTCGATGGAGGCATTGACACCGTCACCGGCGCTCTCTGCGCCGAAGCGGGCGCAGATGTCCTCGTGGCAGGTAGCGCTGTATTCAAGGCGGCAGACCCTGCCCGAGAGATAGCCGCCCTCGCTGCCCTGTGAGAATCGAGCCTCGCGAAATCCCCTTAAAACATCCCCTCTCCAAACAATATGAACAACTCCACCTCGACAGCCGACGACTACGAAAGCGGCTACGGTACCACCCAGAC
>CAMWKV010000025.1 GCA_947174915.1 uncultured Porphyromonadaceae bacterium
TTTTTTTATGGTAAGTTCCTCCACACAAATTTAGCATGGAGGGAACACTTCGTGTAGGTATATAGACTCTGACACGTCCACTCACAGGAAGTACTCCGGCATGATTCTTGAGCATAATTATGGATTTTAACTGCTGTGCATAGCCCTCTTCCATCCATGCCGGCTGTCCTACAGTAGCCACTGTATTGGCAACCTCTACATAAGGGTTTTCGAATAATCCCGGACGGAAAGCATTCAGGAGTAAGCGAGCGGCAGAACTCTCCATACGCCTACGCATCCATTCCTCGCCGTGTTCGGCACATCCGATTGCGTATGCTTCAATTACGGGACCTTTGACATTGTTGCCTCCGAACTGATCTACTCCCGCCATAAGAGCCTTGTAATGACGCTGAGCTACAGTCAGATTCTCGACACCCCACGGTTTTGACCAATGCTTTCCCGGATCCACGGGGTCGTCTGTAATGACCCAATCGGTACATATCACACCATCGTAGCCATATTTTATGCGGAGACTGTCCGTTATCAATTCGCTGCTGAACGAATTTCCTACATTTTCAGACGTCTGATTGTATGATACAGTATAATAAGGCATTACGGCAGATGCCTTTGCGGTTCTACCGTCAAGCTTAAACGCACCTTCAGTAAATGGATACAGATGTTGTGCCATACACCCGCCAGGATATACGGCAAACTTTCCGTTGCCATAGTGTGCATCTCTGCCACCCTCGCCGGACCCGCCACCGGGCCAATGCTTGATCATGGCGTTGACACTACCACTTCCCCAATCACTGTCTTGTGCCGACGTGCTCTGAAATCCGTCACAATACTCCTTTATCAGATCACATACCAGTTTTGGATCATTACCGAAAGTCGAATTAAAGCGATACCAACGTGGGTCGGTACCCAAGTCGGCTTGTGGTGAAAGTGCAGTTGTCAATCCCAATGCGCGGTATTCGGACGATGCAATTTCAGCAAAACGCCGCATCAACTCCGGATCAAACGTTGCTGCAAGCCCCATCATATTACTCCACATTGATAATTGACCTCCAGCTCCGGGTGCAAACTCTGCATCCTGGAATGCTGAATGTCGTGGGTCGGAGGAGTTATTTGCCGGAATACCATGATTAATTCCTTCGATGAGGGCCTGGACGTTGTTGTTCCAACGCGCGGCAACTTCGGGACTCTCTACCGTTGACACCAAGACATGGCGAACATTATCGTCGAGTAGAAATTTCTTCTGCCCGTCACTGAGGTCCCAGGCTTGCTTGCCGCTTTCGCTATACGATTTCCCATCGTATGTGTCATTAGTCATGGGCAGACGATTTTGGGAAGAATATAGCATTAAACCGGCGATTTCGTCAATACTGAGACGTGATGCTAAGTCGGCGGCACGAACCTCGGCCGGCAGACGCCAATCCTCGTAAGGATATATAGTATCCGAACCATCAAAACTCTTGAAAGCGAATCCATCGTGCTCGATAATCTTCACTCCGGACCCAGGGGAATACCCCAAATCCGGGCCTTCGCTTTGCCGCACGAGGTAATAGCCATCCATGTCATGGTATGTGATGGTATTCTCTGCATTAGTCCCATGTGCTACTATGGCAATGGCGGTCATTATACCTAATTTATTCATAGATGGGAGGGGTAATCAGCCACAATAGAAATAGCGCTTTACAAGCTCTGCCATTTTGTCCGGGTTGGCAATGGCCTGCGCTGATTCATCGCTGTCAAACCGACGCAGATTCGCAATGATAGCTGAGAGCATATCGGCGGGGAAAACGTTCATGGCCTCAAAAACATCTTTTCGGGATTCGAGACAGGAAGCTGATTCGGCACAGTTCGTAGGAAGGGTGGGTAGCTGAGCCTGACGTTCTTGATTTTCGGCCTTGTGGATATCAATATCGACATAATGACGCTGTGCCACATCGAGAGCATCCGGCATTTCGAAGCCGTGACGTACAGCAACAGCAAGAGCTGCCATGAGCTGGTATATGTCGGCAGAGCAATCGGCACTGCGAATTTCGAATGTCTGTTTTTGTCGGGCATCGACATCAGCGCAAGTATCCGGCTGAGGGCCGTTAACAGTTTCACACATGTTTACACCGGCAGTCCAGCCCAAAGGCACACGAACGAGCACTGAGCGATTGCGGTCGCCCCAGCATACATTTGTAGGTGCTTCTTGATGAGGTACAAGACGGAAGTATGAGGTCGGATTGGTATTGCCAAAGGCGGTGATAGCCGGAGCAAGATCCATTAGTCCTGCAATAGCACGTCGGGCATTAGTGCTGAGAGTGCCATCGGGGGCGAGCATAGCGCTGCTACCGTCGGCATTCATCAGGCGCATGTGTACGTGTAGGCCTGAACCGGCTTTACCTACAATAATCTTGGGGGCGAAAGTAACATCGAGGCCTTCCTCAAAGGCGAGTTTGCGAATACACCACTTGGCTATGAGGAGCTGATCGGCAGCATCACGCGCGTCGACGGGCAAGAATTCAATTTCGTTCTGCTCGTATATCTTACCATCAAGGGTGAAGTTGCCCACTTCAGAATGGCCGTACTTAATCTGACCGCCACACTGTGCTATCACTTTCATGCATCGTGTGCGGAAGTCATTGAATTTGGCAAAGGGACCGGACTCATGATAACCTCGCTGGTCGCCGGCCGGGAATGTGGCGGGATCTTCACCTATTACATAATACTCGAGCTCACCCATGGCATGGAATGTGAGACCGGTTGTTTCTGTTAATGCGCGGCATGCTTTGTCGAGCAATTGTTCGGGTGCACTTGCCAGGGGGGTGCCATCTTTGTCGAAAAATGAGCAAAGCATGGTGAGGGTAGGCTCTGACGCAAAGGGATCGAGGAATGCTGTACGGTAGCGGGGTATGACGTAAAGGTCAGAATTACCGGCACCGATATACGGGAAAAGGGAAGAACCGTCGACACGCTCGCCGAGGGTAAGAATTGTTTCGAGGTAAGCGCGGTCGTTGATGTTGAAATTCAGTGTTTTGAGGCGTCCATCGGCCGCAGGATACTTGAAATTCACCATCTTGATATCGTTATTGACGATATAGTCAATGATGTCTGCACGAGTGAATGTGGACGGCGCTTTCTTAAGGTAAGCCACTACGGCATTCTTTGATAAATCAATATGTTTGTTCATGGCTGTATATAAAGTGTAATTATGCTTCAAGCGGAACGACACCGATACCGGGACGGTCGGGAAGGGTGACTTTACCGTCAACAATCTTCATGCCATCGAAGATATCATTGCCTATGAGCAGGTTGCCATCGAGGTCGGCCCAATCCACCATCGGCGACAACTGGGCGGCGGCACTCACGGCGCAGGAAGTCTCTGTCATACAGCCGAGCATCACCTTCATGCCGAGCGAACGGGCAAGTACTGCCATCTTGTAGGCTTCGTGCAGACCGGTGCTCTTCATGAGCTTGATGTTGATACCGTCGTATGCTTCGGCGGCGCGCTTGACGTCCGGCAGACGCTGGAGGAATTCGTCAGCGATAATGGGCAGCGGAGAACGTTCGCGGAGCCATGCGGTATCATCAATGGCAGCCTTGTCCATCGGCTGTTCTACGAAGAGACAGTTGCGCTCGGCGAGCCAGTGGCACATATCCAGAGCTTTCTCTCGGTCGTTCCAACCCTGATTGGCATCGACGCAGATAGGTGTATCGGATACGCGACGGAAGGCTTCGACGAGTTCTTTGTCGTGACCGGTACCCATCTTCACTTTGACAACCTTAAAGGGCGCTGTTTCTTCGATTTTCTTGCGGAGCTCGTCGGGATTTTCGTCGTAGCTGATAGTGAAGGAGGTATTCGGGCAATTGTCGGGATTGAGACCCCAGATGCGGTGCCACGGCTGACCCATGATTTTGCCGGTAAGATCGTGGAGAGCGATGTCTACAGAGGCCTTGGCGGCACGGTCGTTGGGCGCGACGCTGTCCATGTACTCGTGGATATCTTCAAAGGCGAAGGGCGAGTTGAACTGAGTCAGGTCGAGGCTGTTGAGGTACTTGCATACCGAATCAATGCTTTCGCCGAGATAGGGAGGCATAGAGGCTTCGCCATATCCGACGATACCATCATATTCTATTTCAACCTGTACGCCCGGAGTGGTAGTGCGCTGCGAGCGGGCAAGATTGAAAGCATGACGGAGTTGAAGCTCGTAGGGGCGGAAGCGCAGATTGAGCTTGCCGCTGCGACCGGTGCTGCGTGTGGGTTCGCCAAAGGCGGAGAAGGATATAGGAGAGGCGGCTATCATAGCGCCGAGGAGTCCTGTTTTGATAAAATTGCGTCTGTCCATATTATATAAGGTGTTACCCTTTATCTTCGATTAATACTATGTGTTAGAAATACCAGGGGTGATTGCGAGCCCGAATGATGCCGGGCGTCTCCTCATTGCCATGGATGCGCACGGCGTGGAGGAAGGGTGTAGTGAGGTAGTCGGGTGAGTCGGGATCCACGCTGTTGCGCTTCACTCGACCGGACGAGTGAACGTAGTTGCCGTTCTTGTCGTATATCGCCACGTGAGTCACTCGGCCGGTCTTTGCATTGCCGAAGAAGAGAAGGTCGCCAGCTTCGCACTGACGCCAGTCCTTGGCTTCTATGCGGGTGCCTGTGAGAGCTTGCTGCGAGGCATCGCGCATTAGGATGATACCGTTGGCAAGGTAGCTCACCTTGGCCAGGCCGGAGCAGTCAAGTGCCTTGGTGGAGGTGCCTCCCCAGAGATATGGTGTGCCTTCCATCGAGTAGGCTATGTCGAGAATACGTTTGGCGTCGAAATCCTGTGCAGCCCATTCCTCAATAGGAGTGAGATATGCCGGGTCGATGAATCCGGTGCGACCGTCGGGAAGTTCGATATTGAGTTTGCCGTTGACAGGCACAAGTGAGTTGTTCTTGGCTACGACGATACAGCCATTGACAAGATCTGTAACGACATTGCGTGGACCTTCATCGTCGGCAGTATAGTAGGCGCGTACCTGATATGGCGAACTTACGATGAAGCGGGCAGCTTCTTTCCAGGCCTTGATGTCATCATCGGACTTAGCCACAACGGAGGATGAGGGTACCCATGCTATGTAGCCGTCGGGAGTCTGTACCAGGTAGAAATCGCTGTCATCCTGCATGATGCGTATTGGTGTGCCGAGAACAGCCTGCGTGCTCATCTCGGCGGCGTGGCGTCCTCCTGTACGTAGGCTTGCCGCAGGGATACGAATCTGTCCCATCTTGTAGGGGAAAGTCGTGATGCTGTCGATGTAATCAACACCGGCATTGGCAAGTTCCTGACGGAGAACGCGCGCAGTAACGCTATCGGAGAGAGTACCCTTGACGGTGAGTGCGCCTTCGGCATTGTGGAAGGCCTTAACATCGTAGTAGGCCTGACGTTTGTCGAGTGCGTAGTCGCTTTTCACATCATCGACGACTTGCTGCAGTCGGCTCAGCTCGTTGGCCGAAGACTGAGCAAACACAGGTAGCGACAGTACCGCAAAGGCAAAGGCTATATATTGTTTCATTTATTCTGACTTTCAATGGGTTCAAAAGAAATTACTTCGAAGTGGCAATTCCATGCAGGGTAGAAAAGATTGCCTTTCGAGCACTCTACTTCGCCGAGCTGGAAATCGACAGTCTCGCTGCGGACGAATTTCTTGGGGGGATAGAAAGCACTACCTATGCCCTTGTTGGCTGCGAGGCGCTGCGAATCGATGCCATGAGAGAAGAAGTTCACCACCTCGGGGTCGTCCGATCCTGTGTACCGACCGAATGAAGTATCAACCGGCACCCAGCCTATACCTTCGAAATATGTTTCCGCCCAGTCGTGGAGATTGGTGGCGCCTGGAGTCACTACCCAGCCGCTTTCCCAACGAGCGGGTACACCGAGGCTGCGCATCAGTGAGATGTAGAGCAGTGTCACCTGTCCGCAATCGCCATGTCCTTCTTCAAGAACATACTGTGGTATGCACTCGATGGTGCTGTATTCGCGGGCACCGGCCCAGGGGTAGTTCGAAGTGATATAGTCGAATACGAGTTCGCTCTGCTTGAATGGGTTGGTCTCGTCGCCGACAATCGTACGGGCGAGGGAGTCGAGATTGACGATGTGCGGTGCCTGCATGGCGGTGTACTTGCGGTAGAGTTCGCTCGACTTGTCGTAGGGTTTGAGTTGAGCCAGTATCGTCTCGGGAGCAAAGTACTCACCGGAATTGACGAAGGAGCCAACATATTCGAAGTGTGCTGTATCACCGGGGGCAGGAGCGGGTTGCTCGAGATAGATGCTGTTGTGCACGGAGCGGTTGTCGGAGAGGATGTGTTCTACAGGATAGCTGCTTTCGATGACGATATCGGACTGGCGCTGACTTGCCACCGGCACAGGAAGCCATACACGCAGAGTATCGCCGGCAATAGCTGCGTCGTAGGGAACATCAATATTGATGCGATACTTGATAGCATGCTTCAGACCGACCGGATTCTTACCACGATAGTAGTCAAGAATGGAGTCGACGTGCGAGATACGCACTGCCGACACATCACCTCCGCGCGACGCCGGTTCGGAGAATGCCGGGTTGAGAAGATTGAGGTTGCGTGGAGATTTGCGATGGAATTTCTGCTCGCCATTGATGTCCTTCGCTTCCACATAGTGCCGGGCGATAAAGGTGTCGATATCAGCATCCGTCACCTCCGGGTGCTGCATCTGAATAGCTTCGAGGAGTTCGCTTCGAGTGAGCCGGAAGTCCCACGCGGTGCGCGACTGAACAGCTTCGACAGAGTCTGATTCGAGCCACATAGGGGTGTCAGCACCCTTATCGGCCTGTGACTTATCAGAGCAGGAGACAGGGATGATAGTAGCTGTCATTCCTACACATATTGCGGCTATATATCGGATAGACTTATTCATGTGTTCGATGGCGAAGTTCTTTGAGTTATTAGTTATACGCCGTAAAGATAGTGATAATTCTCCGAAAAATAAAACAAACAGCGGTTAACTATCGCTGTTTTAGAAATTATTAATGCAAACGGAAATAAAAAGAATGCGGGCGTGCCGAAATGTTAAATTGGCACGCCCGCATTAAGGACTTATCTTTCCCTTATTGCTAAGGGTTATTTAGTGTTAGTAAACTATCAGTTTGGCAGCCATGGAGTTGGCGCGAACGATGTAGAGACCGGGCATGAGATTGGCAGTATCCACAGAAGCACCTTCGCCGGTTGCGGCAACAGCACCGGATACATTGTAGAGCATCCATGCACCGTTGTAACCGATAAACTCGGCAGCTTCGCCTGCCTTTATGCAATTGTTCTTAAGCTTGAGTATATTACCTTCTGCTTCGATATCCTCAACACCTGATGGCTCGGGCATGTAAGAGTACACTGCGTCCGCACGGTGAACTGTGATGGTGTTGTCGACGCCTACAGTAGGCTTAAGGTTGAACTTAAGCGAAGTGAAGGCGATGGGATAGTTGTAAATGTTCGATGTGTCGAAGAGGTCCGAGAGGGGAATGTTGATGATGAAGGGTTCGCCGGATTCTTCTACGTTGAGTGTATAGGTCACATTACGTTCTGCTGCGGGTTTGAGCGTAACGACGAGGTCACGGATGAGATCGGGCTTGGCGCTGACAACGAGTCGGAGCGAATCGGGAAGCGCGCGGAGATTGTGGTCGTGGCGGAGGGTGAACTGTGCAGAACGGTTGTTCTTCACGTTGTAGTCCACATGTGTCTCGTTGGCTGCGTCTGTGACTACTGACACTGTATTCATACCACTCGATGTAACAGTCCATTCCTGACCTTCATTGAGAGGGAGATAGCGGGCTGCGGGTATTTCTACGTTGACTGTCAGGTCGCCGGAGAAAGAGTCGATGGCGCCTGAGATGACTGTAGTGCCTTCGGTAAGACCTCTGACGATACCGTTTTCATCTACTGATGCAATGGCATTGTCGGACGACTGCCAGGAGAGTGCCGAGTTCTCGAGTTTCATTACTTCGCCGTTAACATCGGCACCTACTTCGACAGCATAGGGGTGCTGAGCATCGATGAGAACACTCTCGGCGAGGAAGTGGGGCTGTTCGTTGCTGATTTCAACTACCATTGTAGCCTTGCAGTCGCCATAAGTAGCTACAACAGGGTGACAGCCGGAACCGTTGCCGAATAGAGTGAGCCCACCATCTACAATCTTGCCGAGTTCTTCGGGGCAGGAGAGTGTATAGCCCTTGAAATCACTATCAACAAGTGCGCCGTACTTGTTGTAGCCGTACACACGAGGAGTAAGATAGCCATATCGCGGCATTCCGAAAGTGCTATGATATTCGAATGCGATAGATGCTACTTCATCATCGTCGGGTGCAGTAGAGACGCTCCACATAGCATCAACAACGGCTCGTTCGTTGCCATCGGATGGATGATTGCGGATGCCGAATTGTGAGGTATAAAATTCGCTGGAACCGCCGCCGTCGAAATTAAGAGCTTCAGTGCAGCCGAGGTAGCGCATGATGTCGGCGAGTTGGCGAGAGGTCACGCCTACCGACGAATTCGTACGACCGTCAACGACAAGCAGCACAACCTTTGTGCGACTTGCATCGTAGCCAACGGCCGAGCGAGGATGATTGGATACAAGGTGGTCGAGGGCGTCTTGAGTGTTCTGCACTTCACCTCCGGAGAGGATGACGGGCAGACCGCCCGCAAGCTGAGTGACATCGGCGTTGTCAGGGGTAGTGCTGTTGAAGTCGAGTTCAACCTCGTCGCCGATGGACAAACCTGTAACGAAAGCCTCCGAGGTACCGTGCCCGGAGAGGATGATGTCGTTAGTGCCGATAGAAAGCGGTGTTCGGTCGGGGGCAGAGACTACGCGGCAGCGTACATGTCCGCGATAACCTACTGTGCCCTCAAGTACTTCGAGGCGGAGCTCACTGCCGTAAGCATTTGTGCCGGTAGAAGCACCGCGGAATTTATTATACACAACGAGAGCATTCTCCCCGCGGTCGATATTGATACCGGTAATAGCGCAGGAAGCAGTGCCGGAAGAAGCAGTGCCGGAGAATATGAGGCGACCCAACGCTGCCTTACCATCGGAGAGCATATAGAAGCTGTCCCATCCGTTGTTGATTGCGTAGATAGTCTGATTGTCGACTACCACGCTGCCGCAAGGACGGTTGCCGCCGAAGAAGTCGGCGTTGATGCCGGCGAGATAACGCGCACCGGGACGGTCGGCGTTGGCATGCTGCTTCGATAGCACGGCCAGACCGTTGAGGGCATTGGAGCCTTTAGTGGCTCGTACGTCAGCGTAGGGATTCTCAAGGTCGGTAGTGCTGTAGAAGATACGGAGTTTTGCCGCACCGCTGAGTGACAGCGTAGTATGGGTAATACCCGGACCTATCGTAGCGTGATAAGTGGTGTCGACAGAGAATGTTTTCCCTTGAAGATTCCATTCCAAGGCGCTCATCCCTTGAGCACCGACGGCTATACCGAGAGCCGAGGCAAGGAGGTGTGCGTAGAGTTGTTTCATGATATAATTTATTGTATTGGTTTAGATTCGTGCTGTAAAATTAGCAATAATTCTGCATGCAACCAAGTCTGAGTACAGTAAAAAGAGTACATTTTTCGGAGAACATTGCGTATCTTTGTGGTGTCATGAAAATAATCCATACAAGCGACTGGCATATCGGGCATAGTTTTTTCGACTTTGAGAGATACGAAGAACATGCTCGTGCCCTCGCACAACTCTCCGATATAGTGGCTGCCGAGCAGCCGGATGCTCTTCTTGTCAGTGGTGATATCTTCCATTCATATACGCCATCGAGCCGGGCGCGTCGTCTTTTTGTCGATGCAATTGAAGAAATACACCAACGAAGTACGCGCACGCATATTATCGTAACGGCAGGCAACCATGACAATGCCGCCTACCACGAGGTTTTCTCTACTCCTTGGCGTAAAGCCGGCGTGCATACCATAGGCCTGTATACGGGTGAGGTTGATTCATTGATTATAGAAATCCCCGGTGTCGGATACGTCGGTGCTGTACCATATGTGCCGGCACGGAGGATGAACGGCCTCTATGAAAGGGTAATGGCACGGATAGCAGAACTCAATACGGCCGCTCTCCCGGTAGTGTTGATGGGGCACCTCGCTGTAAGCGGATGCCAGTCGACGGGACATGATGACGATGGAGCTACCATCGGCAACATTGATTGCTGCACGCCAGATATCTTATCTACGGGCTACGATTACGTGGCGCTGGGGCACATCCACAAACCGCAGACCTTCGAAGGGATGTCGGTCCGCTATTCAGGGAGTCTGCTGCCGGTAAGTTTTGATGAGACGTGGCTCCATACGGTCAGCATCGTTGATATACCGACACATGGCGCAGACATAAGCATACGTGAAGCAGTCATTGAGCCTATGTATGATGTGCTCACTATTGAGGGCGCATGGACTGAAGTGTATGAAAAGCTGAGAGAGATAGATGTTCGTAGGAATTGCTATATACGGCTGAAGGTGTCGCAGGAAGACGCCTTGCCATACAACGCCGATTTCTTTGCCCGTCAGGAGTGCGACGGCGTACATAAGCGTTTTTGCACTATGCAGTACGAGCACGTTGCCCGACGGAGCGAATACAAGCCCGTCAATACGATGGATATAGATGCTTTTTCGGCAGCCACGCCGCTCGAGATTGCCACACGATATGCCGACATGCGCGGTTTCGTATTCGATAACGATATGGCAGCGATGCTCGAATCAGTTCTCGATAAAATAGAACAGGAGGACCGCAATCAATGAAACTGAAACTTCTTGAGATTCACAACATCGCATCTATTGCAGATGCTTGCATAGACTTTGAATCAGAACCGCTTGCCTCTGCTTCAGTGTTCCTCATCAGCGGTCCTACCGGAGCGGGTAAGAGCACCATATTAGATGCTATATGCCTCGCACTATATGATGCCGTACCGCGAATGGAGCGCACACGCATGCGAGGACGTGCAGACGATGCCGACACATTTAATCCTGATGCTGATGATACCCGCCAGCTCCTGACACAGGGTGCCTCTGAGGGCTATGCGCGGCTTACGTTTGAAGCCAACAACGGTAAGGTGTACATGGCCGAATGGTCAACTTCACGAACAGTGAGGCGGTCGAAGGATAGCGAGGCCGGCAAAATCAAGAACCGCTGCCGCTATCTGAAATGCCTGAGTGATCCCACCGAACCAGAACTGGACAAGCTGACGCAGGTGAACAAGAGGGTAGTGGAGCTGTGTGGGCTGACATACGAGCAGTTCTGCCGTACTACAATGCTGGCGCAAGGAGAGTTCGCCAACTTCTTGCTCAGCGACAATAAATCCAAGGCCGATATTCTCGAAAAGATTACGGGTAAAGACATCTACGCGCGCATAGGCAAGCAGATCTTCACAGAGTACCGCGACAGAGAGTCTGAACTAAAAGCGCTTGAGCAGCAAAGAGGACATATCACTGTCCTGAGCGCAGAGGAACGAGAATCTAAGCTTGCCGAGGTACAAAAACTTGGTGAAGAAATCGATAAATTGCGTGCAGAATCGGCACGTCTCCAGGCTATTAGTAATTGGCTGACGCGTCGTGCGGAGCTTTCTCAACGCGCTGAAGCAGAAATGGCGGCAGAAAAGCGGGCTTTAGAGGCTACTGAGTCGGATGAATATAAATCCCGGTCCGTATTAGTGGCGCAATGGGATGCTACGGCAGACGTGCGACGCTCGTTGGCCGACCGCAAATCACTTGAAACGGAAGCACTGAAAATCGAACGTTCTATAGCCGCTCTAAAAGAAGAATACGGTGCCTACTTAGCTGCCAAAGAAGCATTAGTGATGTCCGGCAAAGAGTGCGCCGACCGACTTGCTTCACTCACTGCCAAGCAAGAATCCTACGGCGGCCGCGCAACAGCTTTCGAGCATGCTGCTGAGATTAACGAATTTCTGGCACGAGTATGCGATGCCGGAGCTCGTCGGAAGGCGGCGCTCGATCGTATGGCGACAGAAGAGAGTAAGCTACCGGCTATGAATGAGGCGCTCGTGAAAGCGCAGGAATCGCTGGCGAGTCGTGTAGTAGAGTCAGAGAAGGCAGCGGAGGCAGTCGATAATTGCAGAAAGCAGTTGGAGAAATATGATTATGACGATCTTACACATAATAACACTGCTACTACAGATCGACTGGAGGCGCTAAAAAATATTCTGAACGGCGTCAGGGCCATTGCTGATACGGTTGAAAAGATAGATGCCGATAGGCGTGCACTCTACAGCTTAAGTCGGCGCAATGAGGAACTTACAGTGCTGTTACCACTGCTGGAACGAAACAGTACCGAGGCTGCCGAAGCGCTTGACAGTGCCCTAAAACTGTATGAACTCGTGGCCGCGACGGTTGAGGAGAAAGCCAACACGCTGAGGACCAAACTTGTTCCCGGATGCAAGTGTCCCGTATGCCTCCAAGCAGTGGAGCTGGTAGTGGAGCCGGATATTGAGGCCGAGTCTGCCCTGCGGAAAGGGACTGCCGCTCAACTTGAGGCTGCTAAGGCTAAGAAAATTGAGGCTGACAAAATCCTTGAGGAGACGCAAAAAGAATCTATACGCATATCAGTGCAATTGAAATCGGAGGCTGAGCGACTTGACAGGCTCGCTGCTGAAACGACAGCAAAGGAGAAGGAACTGAAGCTGCAAATGCAGGAGCATGGTGTTGATGTCGAGTCGCTTGAGAGCGCGATAAACAGCTGTATAAAAACACTGGCTGCAATTAGACAAGCTCTTGAGGAAAGAGAGGCCGTTAATAAGGAAGTCAATCGCCTTCAGACACTGGCAACAGCAGCGAAGGACAAGATGATTGAGGCGCAGACGAAGGTAAATGAAGCTGCCGGTGAGTTGAAACTGACGCAAAACAAGCGCGATGAAGCCGTCAAGGTTGCCAATGTTGAAAAAATAACAGCGGAGGAAGCAGAGAAAGAATTGCTCAAGGTGCCCGGAGTAGACGCTTTCGTAGGCGGAAAGTCATTTGATGCCCCTGCGATCAAGACGACATTCAGTGCCGAACTGAAGGAGTATATGTCTGTTGTAGAGCAAGTTCGTGCGATAGAACGCACTGTTGATGAGAACAGGAAATTGCTTGGACGACTCTCGAACTATGAGCTGGTGCTACCCTGGCAGGATGTAGAGGCTAATGGTACTTTACATGAGGATATTGAATCCTGTCTGCTGCGAATTACCAGAAAATTCAGTGCAGATATAGCCTTGCTCACAAGTACCAAAGAAGGCATAAAGGCTTGTGACACAGCTATAAGTGCCTTCCTTTCAGGAAACGAAGGTTTTACGACAGATTTGCTCGAAAAACTTGCTGCAATGGATGTTGAAACGATAGAGATGTATCGGAAATCAAATTCTATCATTGACGATGCATTGAAGCAAGCTCGCCTCAATCTGGCACGAACTCGCATAGATTTAGATAAGCATGAGTCTGAACGCCCGGACTTCGACGAGGACACAACGGTAGAGAAACTGTCCGGTAATCTGGCTTCTATCAATATAAGTATTGACGGTCATATAGAGCGACGCGGTCAATTGGCTCAGCAACTGTCGGATGATGAGAAGAATAAGACTGCGTTCGAGGACTTGCTGCGCCGGATTGAGGTCGCCGAGAATGTGCTGAGCAAATGGAAACGACTCAATGACATGCTGGGCGACTCGACGGGCGAGAAATTCAAACGCATTGCGCTTGGATTCATACTCGGTGTGCTGCTCAATAAGGCTAATGAATATCTTCGGCGCCTCACCGACCGCTATTCCCTCGTCCTTATCCCGGGTACATATAATATTGATGTTGTTGATCATCATAAGGGTGACACCCAACGCTCGGCAAATACCGGCAGCGGCGGTGAAAGTTTCATGATATCGCTTGCCCTTGCTCTTGCGCTGAGCGATGTGAGTCCGTCGCTCGCCGTGGATATCCTGTTCATCGACGAGGGATTCAGCACACTGAGCGATGAGCCGCTGGCAAATGTGGTGGCGCTACTGACGAAGTTGCACAAAGACTCCGGACGCCGAGTGGGTATAATAAGTCACGTCGATGCCCTTAGAAAGGAAATCGACGTGCAAATTCGTGTGGAGAAGAATCCTGCGTCGGCCACTTCACGCCTCCGGACGACAGCTTCTTCGGGTCAGTAAGTCAGCAGGCTTTGAAGCTGAGGTCAAGGCCTTTGACGGAGTGGGTGAGTGCTCCTACGGATATGAAATCTACTCCGGCTTCGCCATAGGCGCGAAGTGTGTCGAAAGTGATGCCGCCCGAACTTTCAATCTCTACGTCGGGATTGATGGAACGAATGAGTTTGACGGCCTCGGCAGTGCGCTCGGGCGTGAAGTTGTCCAGCATGATGCGGTCGACACCCACTGCGAGAGCTTCACGGATTTCGTCTTCGTTGCGTACCTCTACCTCGATGCGGAGGTTCTTGCCATGCTCGGCATTGTATTTCTTTGCCGATTCAACAGCCTGAGTGATGCCGCCGGCGAAATCGACATGATTGTCCTTTATCAGAATCATATCGAAGAGGCCGATGCGATGGTTGGCGCCTCCACCGATAGCAACCGCTTGCTTCTCAAGTATGCGCATGCCGGGAGTGGTCTTGCGTGTGTCGAGTACCTTGCAGTTGAGGCCTTCGAGACGGCTTTGGTATTTGTCGGTAGTGGTAGCTATACCGCTCATACGCTGCATGATATTGAGCATGGTACGCTCAGCCATGAGGAGTGAACGCACGGGACCTTCTACTGTGAAGGCAATGTCACCGGGACATACATGCGCACCGTCTTCAATAGCTACTGTCATCTTCAGCTTGGGGTCGAGGCGTTCGAAGACACGACGGGCTGCGTCAACGCCGGCAAGGATACCCTCTTCTTTCACTAAAAGGTGCTGGCGCCCCATAGCATCGGGGCCGATGGTGCTGAGGGTGGTGTGGTCGCCGTCACCGAGGTCTTCGGCAAAGGCGAGGTCTATCAAGTCGTCGATAAGTTGATCGGGAGTTTTCATATGTTGAATGTGTATGAACTCTTAGATTGAGAGACGGCGGAGAGTATTGAGGAGTTCGCGATTGATGGGCTTGTCGTTCTTGATGGCTTTGGTGAAAGGTACGTAGACGATTTCATCGTTCTTGATACCGATCATCACATTGCGCTGGTCTTCCATGAGAGCGTCAATGGCAGCGGCACCCATGCGGGATGCCAGGATGCGGTCGTGTGCCGTGGGCGAACCACCACGCTGGAGGTGCCCGAGGATGGATACGCGCACATCATAGCCCGGGTATTCGTTCTTAACACGCTCGGCAAGGCCCATCGCGCCGCCGGTGACAGGGCTTTCGGCTACCAAGACGATGGACGAGTTTTTGCTCTTGCGGAAACCGTTCTGAATGAGTTCGGCCAACTGGTCGACCTCTGTTGAGATTTCGGGGATGATGGCTGCCTCGGCACCGGAAGCAATAGCACCGTTGAGGGCGAGGAAGCCGGCATCACGACCCATTACTTCGATGAAGAACAGACGCTCATGGCTCGTTGCTGTGTCGCGTATCTTATCGACACATTCCATGATTGTGTTGAGGGCTGTGTCATAGCCGATGGTGGTATCGGTGCCGTAGAGGTCGTTGTCGATAGTGCCCGGCAGGCCGATGATGGGGAAGTTGAATTCGTTGGCGAAGATACGTGCACCGGTGAGTGAACCGTCACCGCCGATGACAACGAGAGCGTCGATGCCGTGGCGTCTTGCTACGTCGTAGGCGAGCTGTCGACCTTCGGAAGTCTCGAATTCTTTGCAACGCGCTGTCTTAAGGATGGTACCGCCCTGCTGTATAATATTGGAAACATTCTGGGTGTGGAAATCCACAATCTCATCAGTGATAAGTCCGCGGTAGCCGCGGTAGATACCTTTCACTTTAAGACCGTTATATATTGCGGCGCGTGTCACGGCGCGGATGGCTGCGTTCATACCCGGTGCATCACCGCCGGAAGTGAGGATACCGATGCATTTGATTTCTGCCATAGTCTTATTCAGTTTAATTAAACGATTTATGCGGGCAAAGTTAAGGCTTTTCCCTCAATAATCAACCTTTATTATATAATTTTTAGAAATCCTCGCGGCTGACGTTTCACCTTATTTATTATAATATGAAAGCGCGGCGGGCACTGAAGCAAAAACAAATTTTTGGCAGTAATAGTTTAAGGTGTGATTAGCTAATGAGTATCAGCCGAATTTGCTGATTTTTCGCAATAGATTCTCGTTTATAATTTTGATTCGACGACCATCCACGATAAGAAGTTTTTCATTGACGAAGGTGGATAAGGTACGGATGGCATTAGAGGTGGTCATATTCGACAGGTTGGCCAGATCTTCGCGCGCCATATAGATGTTGAGTGTACAATTGTCCTCCTCATAGCCGTAGTTGTCGAGAAGCACCATGAGTGCTTCGGCAAGTCTACCGCGTATATGCTTCTGAGTGAGATTGACAATACGTGTATCCGAGCCGCCGAGATTCTGGGACAGTTCGTGGATGAAGAACCATGCCAGGCGTATATTACCGTCGATGAGCTTGGCTACCAATGATAGTGGCAGAGACCCGAGAGTGGAAGGCTCGATAGCGGTAGCGCTGGATACGTAGGGCTCTTTGGCAAAGAAGGCACGATAACCGAAATATTGAACGGGACGAATCAGGCGAAGAATCTGTACGCGACCTCCAACACCCTCTTTAGTCTTCTTAACCTTTCCTGAAAGTAGCACCCACAGGCATTCGGGCTCCTCGCCTTCGGCATAGATGAGCTGATTCTTGCTGTACTCGCGTATCTGGAGGTTTTCGGCGACAAGACGGCGCTCATCCTGTGAGAGTATGGTCCATATCTCGGCCATATCCTCATTCATAACTTTTTGAAGAGCAGATCTTATCATTTATTCCTATAGATTATGTTGAATAGTTATATCAGCAGCAAAATTAAAAATAATTTGCAATACATCCAAAATAGTGACTGATATTATTAAAAAACACAAGATGGTATGGGTAAAAAGGGAGATAAAATTGGAATAAACGGCTACAAACAATGTCTGTAAGGTGTTTTATGGGCTTCAAATAGGATATGTGTCGAAAATTTTCACCATCTTTGCAGTCTCAAAAGTAGACCTGACGTAAAACTGTAACAAAAAAGGTATGCAATTTACAGCACAGATAATAGCGCAACATCTCGGAGGCATCGTTGAAGGCAATGCTGAAGTCACTGTAAGCGATTTCTCCAAGATAGATGAGGGTCGTCCGGGTACTATCACTTTCCTTTCGAACCCGCAGTACACGCGTTATATCTATGATACCCAAGCCTCAATAGTAATTGTGCGTAAGGATTTCGTTGCAGAGCAACCTGTGGCTGCAACGCTTATCCGCGTCGAAAATCCCTATGTAGCACTCTCGTCACTTCTGTCGTTGGTTTCTCAGTATATCAAGCCGGAGCCGAAAGGTATCGAAATGCCTTGCCGTATTGCAGAAGGCGTGGAGATTAGCGACGACTGCTATGTCGGAGCTTTCGCATATATTGGTGCCGGAGCACAGATTGGCAATCGCGTGAAGATATATCCACAGGTATATGTCGGGCCCGGCGTTATCATAGGAGACGATACTACCTTATATCCCGGTGTCAAAGTATATTACAATTGCCGGATAGGTAATCGTTGCACCATTCACTCCGGTGCCGTCATAGGAGCCGACGGCTTCGGGTTCGCCCCCGATGCTCAGGGCGTCTTCCATAAAATCGAACAGATAGGCAATGTCATCATCGAAGACGATGTAGAAATCGGTGCAAATACCACCATCGACCGCTCGACGATGGGCTCAACACGTATAGGTCACGGCGTAAAGCTGGACAATCTCATCCAGGTAGGCCACAACTGTGAGGTGGGCCACGACACTGTGATGGCAGCGCAGGCCGGTGTGGCGGGCAGCTGTAAAGTCGGCAGTAATTGCATTGTAGGCGGTCAGGCAGGTCTCTCCGGTCACATCACTATCGGCGACCGAACCACCATCGGTCCGCAGACAGGCGTCCCTAAGGATACACCCGCCGGTAGTCGCATCATGGGGTCACCCGCTATGCCATGGGGCGAATTCGGCCGTATGGCAGCACTGCTCAAACGTCTGCCAGACATAGCTAAAACAGTGGCCCGACTCGAAAAAGAAAATAGCAAAGAATAAACTCATCATCAACATATAATTGCAACAGCAATGAAGCAACTCACACTGCAAGAAGAATTTACTGTCGAAGGCAAGGGCCTGCACACCGGTGGCTACATCAAGGCGACCTTCTGTCCTGCTGCCGACAATCATGGATATAAAATACAGCGAACCGACATTGAAGGTCAGCCTGTTATTGATGCAGTAGCCGAGAATATCGTTTCCACCGTGCGGGGTACCGTGATAGGCAAAGGCGAAGCTACCGTCAGCACCATCGAACATGCTATGGCTGCCCTCTATGCGAGCGGTATTGACAACTGCCTCATCAAAGTCGACGGTCTTGAAATTCCTATCCTCGACGGCAGCGCAAAGCCCTTCTTTGACGCGATTAAGAATGTAGGCATTGTTGAACAAGTGTCCGACAAAGATTTCTTCTATGTAAAGCATAAAGTTGAAGTTGTTGATCCGGAGACCGGCTCGAAGCTGATGCTCCTTCCCGATGATGAATTCAGCGTAGATGTAAAAGTCAACTTCGACAGCAAAGTGCTTGCGAATCAGTACGCCACCCTTGATCATATGACCGATTTCGGCGAAGAGGTGGCATGGGCTCGCACATTTGTGTTCGTTCGTGAGATAGAGAATCTTGTGCATGCCGGCCTTATCAAGGGCGGCGATCTCGACAATGCTATCGTAATCTACGAATATCCCAAGACGCAGGAGGAACTTGATAAGCTCGCCGATGCTATGGGTGTTCCTCATCACGATGCCGGTGAGTTCGGTGTCATCAGCACAACTCCGCTCCACGCTGCCAACGAGCCTGCTCGTCACAAGCTCATGGACCTTATCGGCGACATCGCCCTCATCGGCCGTCCTCTCAAGGGCCGCGTGATTGCGACTAAACCGGGCCATACCATCAATGCGCAGCTCACCAAGACACTACGCACAGAAATCAAACGCCAGGAGGTACAGGCTCCCTACTACAACCCCAACATGGAGCCCCTAATGGACAATAAGGCTATCCGCCACGCTCTTCCTCATCGCTATCCCTTCCTGTTGGTAGACAAGGTGATAGATAAGACCGACAACTACATCGTAGGTGTAAAGAACGTTACCACAAACGAGCCTTTCTTCCAGGGTCACTTCCCCCAGGAACCCGTAATGCCCGGCGTACTCATGGTAGAAGCCATGGCGCAGACCGGCGGCCTGCTCGTGCTTTCGACAGTGGACGACCCCGAGCGCTACAGCACTTACTTCATGAAGATTGACAACGTGAAGTTCCGCCAGAAAGTTGTTCCCGGTGATACCCTTATCTTCCATGTATCCTTCATGACACCTCTGCGCCGCGGTATGGCCGTGATGAAAGGCCGTGCATTCGTGGGTGAGAAAGTAGTGTGCGAATGCGAATTCATGGCACAGATTGTTAAGAACAAGTAATCTATGGCAATTCACAAACTTACAAGTATCAACCCTGCAGCCGTCATCGGCGCTGACGTGGAGATAGGTCCATTTACGACCATCGACGCAAATGTAGAGATTGGTGACGGATGCAAAATCGGCAGCAACGTCACCATCCTCTCCGGTGCGCGTATCGGCAATGGTGTGACAATATTCCCGGGCGCTGTCGTGAGTGCTATTCCGCAGGATCTCAAGTTCCGTGGCGAAGAAACGACAGCAGTAATTGGCGACAACACAGTGCTACGCGAATGCGTGACAGTGAACCGCGGCACTGCTGCCAAGGGAACTACCATTGTGGGAAGCAACTGTCTCATAATGGCTTACAGCCACGTGGCACACGATTGTAAGGTCGGCAACAACGTAATCATCTCCAACGCCAGCCAGCTCGCCGGCGAAGTAGAAGTCGACGATTTCGCCATCATTGGCGGCGGTAGCCTCATACACCAGTTCTGCCACATCGGCTCATACATCATGCTGCAGGGTGGAGCACTGGTCAATAAGGACATCCCTCCCTTCATACGGGCAGCCCGTGAGCCCATCAGCTACACCGGTATCAACACCATCGGCCTGCGCCGTCGTGGCTTCAGTAGTGAGGCTGTAGATGTCATCAAAGAGACTTATCGCATCCTTTACTTCGGTGGCTATCCTACAGTAGCCGATGTGCTTGAAGTAATTCGTCAGCAAGTACCCGCTACACCGGAGCGTGATGCAATCATAGACTTCGTGGCACACTCCGAGCGCGGCATCCTTCGCGGATACGCCGGAGCAGACAATTAATACAAGACATAACAGCATGGCCGGAGGGTCTGTCGCGCATATTATATATAGAATATGTGAGGAAAGTCCGGGCAACACAGAGCACCATATTTTCTAACGGAAAGCTATCGGCAACGGTAGAGACAATGTGACAGAAAACGACCGCCTAAGCGCCTTGTGCGCCGGCAAGGGTGAAAAGGTGAGGTAAGAGCTCACCGGCGTCGGCGGCAACGTCGGCGGCCGCACATCTTATGGGTTGCAAGGTCAAGTATACCGACATTTAAGGGTTGCTCGCCCATTGTCGGGGGGTAGACCGCTCAAGGCCTTACGGCCAGATAAATGACAGACAGCGCGATGCCGTTCGAGATTTCGAAAACACATCGGCTACATAACCCGGCTTATACTCCGACCATGCTTTTTCTTATTTCATAGATATGGACGACTGGTTTATATCCCCAACCGTCGACGAAGACGGCAACACCATCATCGTCACCGGACGCCTTGACGTTGAGAAATTCCGCAGCAAGGACAAGTACAGCATACGCGTAGAAGTAACGCTGCCTTATACGCCCGAAGGGCCGCTGGGCTTCCCTGCACCGGCCACTGCCGAGTTGATGGAACAAGCCACCGATGCCCTCCAGAAAGCTCTGAAGGGTAAGAATACGGCTATCATGACCGGAATATTTACCGGCGGCGCACAGCGCAACTGGGTGTTCTACACATTCAGTACCGAAGTCTTCGGATCATACCTCAACCGAGCGCTTGCCGAGCTGCCCGTTCTGCCGCTTGAAATCTACGCCGAGAACGACCCCGATTGGGCTGCCTACGACGAGATGATAGAGGAAAGCTACAATCCCGACCTGGGCATCTGAGACGGGCGGTATTCCCACAGCCTGATGAAGACACCACAGTGTGTCACCAAAATTGCTCTCCAAAAATTGCAGCCTGCGAATGTTAAAACATGATAAATTCTTGTATTATATAGAATTTCTTTAGTATCTTTGCAGACTTAACACAGCGAAGAGTCGCGAACCACGGGGCTGACAGGTTTTGACAGCGTGTAGAAGTGGTGTGTAAGCGTGCAGAGCTTTGAGGCATACGCTCTATAATATCATGCTTCGAGCAATTTAAATGGCGAAAATAACTACGCTCTTGCTGCTTAATCGAAGTACAGTAGATTAGCTTAATCGCTGCAACAGTTGCGGCGACAAGACATCGTCCGAGTGCCCTTTTTCCGAGGCTATTCGATCAGACGGTGCTCATAAATCGGAAATAGGAGCCAAAGAGCCTCGCGATGGTTCCGAAATTTTTTGAGGATAAGGATGCTGTTGGTAGTTTCAGGCCTGCATCATCCCGACAATCAACTTGAAACTAAGCACGTAGAAAGCTCATTAGTTCCGCGTTTGGACGAGGGTTCGAACCCCTCCAGCTCCACTGTAACCACCTGATTATCAGGTAGTTATAAAGAATTAAACATTCGATTCGTGTTCCAATTCCCAAGGAAGACCAATCGGATGTTTTTTCATTTTCACTCCGAAGAGAGTAGGGTGGTTGGTTTCATCAACATATTGGCTTCCGAAATATTAAAAAAATTATCTTCCGGCAATAAATGTTTGATTGTCGCGTTATACTGTATTTGTTAAATTCAAATATGATGAATCAAGAAGAAATATTGAATTTGTCCTTTGTCAATCAAGAGAGAGCTAAAAGAGTTCTGAAGAGTTCCGATATAGCCAATGTTTGGGAACGGAATGGCTGCCGTGTTAATCTCATCGGCTCCTTGCGTATGGGACTATTGGCTTCCCATAAAGATATAGACTTACACGTCTATTCAAAAGGTATAACAGAGGAGAGTAGTTTTGCTATTGCAGCTCAGATAGCAAAGCTACCGGATGTGATTGAAATTAAGTGTATCAACGGACTTCATACTGACGAACATTGCATCGCATGGCATATCTTCTATAAGTATGAAGAAG
>CAMWKV010000026.1 GCA_947174915.1 uncultured Porphyromonadaceae bacterium
GGGTAATGTTTGGGAGTGGTGTAGTGGACTTGGTTATTCGGGGCATGAGACTACGCCTGGTTATTTGAACGATAGTGGTAGTTGGCTAAGCTCCAGCTGTCCTAATCGTGGCGGTGGCTGGGACAGCACCAGCGCCTCCAACTTCCTTGTTAGCTACCGCTACTACACCACCGGCACTAGGGCGTTCAGCGACTTAGGCTTCCGCGTTGCCCTTTAGTTTGCAAGATAGAGGGGTGATATTCCCAAGCGTGGTTGTGAAGCTGTGTCACGCGTACAGGCTCACGCCCTGCTGAAGGCGTCGCTCCATGGAGCGACGCTACGTGAGAGAAGCTATTCTTTACATCCGTGCCACTACAGCCGGCGGAAGAATAGTCAATAACAGAAAAGTTAGTTTTTTATCGATAGGTTGGAACAGGCCTCGTGCCCGTGACGGGTCAGGCCTGTTCTTTTCTCCGGGGTGCGGAGGCTACTTTTAGCGCCCGGGCACGCGCCCACAACCTACGTAAATTTTATTCATACGCCATCGATATAATCCGTGGTTTCTCCCCTTTATGCCGGAGGAAGCCCACGGATTATTTTTTGCTTAGGGTTCAGGACACGCGCGTCTCTTGGCACCTACGACAAACCTGCTCCGCGAAAGTTTCTTCCCTCCTCATCACACTCGGCGAAGACTTTCTGCAGTGCTACCTCCTATCTCTGCGTACCTCTGCTCCTCTGCGTCTACTCTGCGTGAGCCTATCCTTCCAGTGCGGAAAATGCGCCGCGGGAATATGTCTCACGCAGAGGGTTTTGATAAGTATGAGTTATGGGTTATGGGTTATGAGCTAAGTATGAGTGATGGGTGATGAAGTAAGCGGCGGGGCATTATGACGTAGGGTCGCTCCATGGAGCGACCGCTTTAAGGCTGCAACCAATTGAGTTTTAGTCGGTCATATGCCTTGTCGGCGGTCGCTCCATGGAGCGACCCTACGTCAGGGGAGGTTATTTTTTGTGCTGGCGGGGCTTATTCTTTTTCGAGGTTGACGAAGGCGTGCCAGATGGAGCCGAGGACCATCTTGATGCAGTTCTCGACGATGTATTCTTTGGATACTTCTTCGTCGAGGAGGAATGAACATTCCATGCGGATGTTGCCGTCGCGTACTACTGCAACGGGTAAGTTGCGGACGCAGTTGTGGTGGTTGGCCAACTGATAGAGGTCGCCCTGGGGCTGGTAGCCGGAGGCCATGGCGGCGTAGCTGAGTCGGTTGTTGTTGACCATCACGAAGATGATGACGTCGTGGGGGAAGTCTTCGTCGGCAGCCTGTACGACTACCATGTCGCCGTCGTCGTCGAGGCGTGTGCTGATGCGGAGCTCGTCGAAGTAGTCGCGGATGAGTTTTTTGTCAATTGTCATAATTAATAGTGTTATAGTTGATAATGGGGCTGTTGACACGGCCTCGCGGGATTATTCTTCTTCGATGTCATCGCGGTCGAATTCGACAAAGGCGTTCCAGATGGAGCCGAGGATGCGACGTACGCAGGTGTCGTAGATGTATTCTTCGGATACGTCTTCGGAGATGTAGAAGGAGTACTCCATGCGTAGCTCGCCTTTTGACATGACGGCAGTGGGGAAGTTACGGCGCATGTTGGCGCGGTTCACCTTGTACTCGAGATTGTCGGGATGGTAGTCTGAGGGGAATGCTATGTAGCTCAGTCTGTCGTTGTCGATGAGCACTACCACGTCGACGTTGTGAGGAAAGTCGTTGTCGGCGGCGAAGTTGAGATGGAGGTCGCCGTCGTCGTCGACGTAGGATGGCACTCCGAATCTGTCGGTATATGAGCGTATTTGATCGATAGTAAACATGGCCGTAGGTGTTAATCTTTATTGCTGAATCGGCTGCTGAATTCCTCCATGTCGAGTTCGAAGTTGCTGAAGGCTTCCATGGTGAGTGATATGGTAGCCTGGATTACGTCCTTGAGAATGTAGTTGGGCGATACTTCGGCAGCGAGGACGAAGGCCTGATGCATTATCACGTCGCCATCGTCGTCGATGTAGCATCGCGGGGAGTGTGAGCGATAGTTGTGACGGTTGGCCATCGCCAGGAGGTCGCCTTCGGGGTGATAATCGTCGGCATAAGAGATGAAACTCACCAGCTCGTCGTTGACAACGTGGATGTTGGTATAAATCTCGTGTGAGAAGGTTTCTTTGTCGAAGAAGCAGACGGCGATACCTCCATTCTCCTCGGTAAGATCGGTGTAATTGACTTCGAGGATGTCGAGACATTCTTTGATAATTTCGTATGTTATCATGCTGTTGAGTTTTTAGTGAGTTTCAAGCCGTCTTTTGTCCGACTCTCGAATAGTATACGGGGTATGGAAAATTTTCTACAGAAAGATAGAAAAAATTTTTCGTCAGTCTTCCCTCGCACGTGTCACTCTCAGGAAATAGTACAGATATAGCATAGCTGCCACGAGGAGGCATACTGTGAAGCTGAGGATGATGCCATATAGCCCCATGCCAAGGGGGAAGGCCATGAACCATGTGACGGGCAGCCCTATGACGACGTAGCTCACAAAGGCTATGTAGAGCATGGGCATCACCTTGGATGTGCCGCGGAGGGCGTTGGCGAAGGTGATCTGTGTGGCGTCGCCGAACTGGTAGAGTGCCATGGGCACGAGTAGTGTCAGTGCGAGGGTGAGTACCTCGGGGTCGTCGGTGAAGAGTGCCATGATGTATTTGCCGGTAGTGAGGAGCAGTACACATGCCGCTGCCATTGTCACGAGGGTGATGTGGTAGCCTGCGAGGGCTGTGCGGCGCATGCCGCGGTTGTCGTGGCGTCCGGCCTGGTGGCTGATGGGGATGGCCATGGCGGCGCCTATGCTGTAGTATATGCAGAAGCCTACCATGCCGCTGATGACAACTATCTGGAAGGCTGCGAGGGACACAGCACCGAGCCAGCCCGACATAATGGCGGAGCCGGAGAAGGATGCTGTCTCGAAGGTCATCTGCATGGATACGGGGAATCCCGTGCGCACTATCAGGCGTGTGTCTGTAGGGTCGGGGTGGGCGAAGGAGGGTCGCCAAGGCCGTGCGAAGGCGGCGAAGGCGAAGACACCTGCCATGGCCACTGCGGCGATGATGCGTGCGGTGAGGGTGGATATGCCGGCACCGAGCAGACCGAGCTCAGGCGCCCCTCCGTGACCGTAGATGAGGAAGTAGTTGCCGACGATGTTGAGGGCGTTGGCGGCGAGGATGATCCACGTGGGCAGTCCTGTGCGGCCTATGGCGAAGCACCACTGCGCGAAGACGTTGAATATGGCCACGAATATCATGCCTGACAGCACTGTGAGGTAGTAGGGGCGTATGATGGGCAGCAGGTGCTCGGGCTGTCCCATGCGGTCAACAAAAAAGTATAGTATGCCCATGAGAAGGCACACTATACATGTGAATATTGTATTGACCCTCAGACCTCGTCGCAGCATGCTGCCGATGGAGGCGTGGTCGTTCTTGGCGAAGAGTGCTCCGAGCAGTGGCGTCAGGCCGTAGGTGAAGCCCAGGCAGGCCATCAGCGCTATGTTGAATATGTTGTTGACGAATGAAGCCGAAGCGAGGGCGTCGGTGGAGTAGTGCCCCACCATGATGTTGTCGGCGAAAGCTACGGCGATGTTGCCAAGCTGCCCCAGCAGTAGCGGGAATGCCAGGCGTATGATTGATCGATAGGGGCGCATAATAGTTATGAGTTATGGGTTATGAGTTATGGGTTATTTTGGCTCAACTTTTGTTTCAAAGTCAGTATAGATGATGACAACATCCTCAGCAATTCATGACACTCATTAAGCAAGGATTCTGCTTCTGAACATTCAATATATTGAGCTTCTTGAAGTAATTCAATCCAATATATCGTTTCTCCGGCTTCTTTTCTTGCTATACCTAGTTTCGATAGGAAGTCGGGGGTGCTTTGCGCATAAAATGCTTCTGTTATATTTGCCCCAATGCTTGTACCACTACGCAGAACTTGCTTAGATAGGACAAATTCCTTATGGCCGTAAAGATAGTTGTAAAGGTGGATAATATGAAGTGCGAATTCTTTACTCTTTGATTTTAGTATACTATCTTTTGACATATTGTTCATCTAAAGCGTACTTCATAACTCATAACACATAACTCTGACTTGAATCAATCCGAGTTACTCGGATTGATTCAGTCGCGGTTGCCGAAGATGCGGAGGAGGTAGAGGAAGAGGTTGATGAAGTCAAGGTAGAGCGACAGAGCGCCGAGGGTGGCGAGGCGTCCAATGCTTGCGGCGGGGGCTGCCATGGCCATCTGCTTGATCTGCTGGGTATCCCATGCGGTGAGACCTACGAAGATGAGTACGCCGGCGATGGAGATGATCCAGTCGAGGCCGGAGCTGTGGACGAAGATATTAACCACCGAAGCGATGATGAGGCCTATTAGTGCCATGAAGAGGAAGGAGCCTACCTTGGCGAGGTTCTTCGAGGTGAAGTATCCGTAGACGCTCATGGCACCGAAAGTGCCTGCGGTGATGAAGAATGTCTTGACGATGGCAGTGGTGCTGTAGACTATGAATATTGAGCTGAGCATCATGCCGTTGACGATGGCGAAGAGGTAGAAGAGGAGAGTTGCCACGGGCGAGGAGAGCTTGTTGATGCCGGCGCTGATACCGATGACGAGACCGAACTCGGCTATGATGAGTGCCCAGGTAGCCCACGAGTGGTAGATGAGATAGTTCATGAAGGCCGCCGAGGAAGCGCACCACAGTGAGGTGAAGGCTGTCACCAGGAGGGCGAGGGTCATACGGAAGTACACCTTGCGCATGGTGGCGCTGACAGTGTTGGTAAGGGCCTGGCTGTTGCCGTTGAAGCCGTAGCCTGTAGGCTGGTAGTTGTTGTCGTTGCTGTACATAGTAGTTTTTGTTAGTATCCGGACACACATCGTGCCGATGCGTGTCCGGAGTTTTTTCTGAATATACGGAGAGGGCGAAATTTTTTACATGCGTTCGGGAACGCGGATGCCGAGGAGAGCCATCGCAGTCTTGACGGTGCGTGCTGTCACGTCGGAGAGCACCATACGTAGCGAGCGGACAGCGTCGTCGGATTCGCGCAGGATGGAGCAGTCGTGGTAGAACTGATTGTACTCCTTCACGAGTTCGTAGGCATAGTTGGCGATGAGGGCGGGTGAGTATGCACGTCCTGCCTGTGCCACTACGGAGGGGAAGTCGCCCAGGCGCTGGATGAGAGTCACCTCGCGCTCGCAGGGTACGACGGCGGAGTAGTCCGTCACGGTGTAGCCCTGCTCGGCGCAGCGGCGCAGCACGGAGCGTATACGGGCGTATGTGTACTGGATGAAGGGGCCTGTGTTGCCGTTGAAGTCGATACTCTCGGCGGGGTTGAAGGTCATGTTCTTGCGGGGGTCTACCTTGAGGAGGAAGTACTTGAGGGCGCCCATGCCCACGATTTCGGCGATGGCGTCGATTTCCTCGTCGGAGAGGTCGTCGGTCTTACCGAGTTCAACGGCCATCTTGCGAGCGTCGTCCACCATCTCGGCCATGAGGTCGTCGGCGTCGACCACGGTACCTTCGCGGCTCTTCATCTTGCCTTCGGGGAGCTCTACCATGCCGTACGAGAAGTGGACCAGGTCTTTACCCCAGCTGAAGCCCAGGCGGTCGAGGATGAGTGAGAGTACCTGGAAGTGGTAGTTCTGCTCGTTGCCTACGACATAGATCATCTTGTCGATGGCATAGTCGTCGAAGCGCTGCTTGGCGGTGCCGATGTCCTGAGTCATGTATACGGTGGTGCCGTCGTCGCGGATGAGGAGTTTGTGGTCGAGGCCGTCGGCAGTAAGGTCGGCCCACACGCTGCCGTCGTCGCGGCGGTAGAGTACTCCTTTCTCGAGGCCTTCGAGCACCTTGGCTTTACCGTCGAGGTAGGTCTGCGATTCGTAGTATATCTTGTCGAACGAAACGCCCATGCGCTCGTAGGTGGCGTCGAAGCCTTCGTAGACCCAACTGTTCATCATCTCCCAGAGGGCGCGTACTTCGGGGTCGCCCTGCTCCCAGAGGCGTAGCATCTGACGTGCATCGGCCATGAGGGTGGAGGCTTCCTTGGCCTCGTCGGGGGTCATACCCTTGGCTTCAAGCTCGGCGAGTTCGGCCTTGTAGTGCTTGTCGAAGGCGACGTAGCATGCACCTACGAGGTGGTCGCCCTTGATGCCGGCGGTCTCGGGTGTGGCTCCGTCGAACCAGCGCTGCCATGCCAGCATAGACTTGCAGATGTGGATGCCGCGGTCGTTGACGATGTTCGTCTTCACTACGCGGTTGCCGCAGGCTGCCAGGATGTTGGAGAGGCTGCTGCCGAGGAGGATGTTGCGGAGGTGGCCGAGGTGGAGGGGCTTGTTGGTGTTGGGCGAGGAGAACTCAACCATCACCAGGGGGCTGTCTGCCGCGGGTTCGGTGAGACCCCATGTGCCGTCGGAGGCAATGCCGGCGAGCACGCCGTTCCAGTAGGTGGGCGAGATGACAATGTTGAGGAAGCCTTTCACCACATTGAAGGCAGCCACGGCGGGTTCGTTGTCCACGAGCCACCGGCCGATTTCCTGTCCTACGGCTTCGGGCGCTTTGCGGGCAGCCTTGGCGTAGGGGAATACCATCACGGTAAGGTTGCCCTCGAACTCCTTGCGCGTAGCTTGCGGACGTATGCTTTCGGGGGCGGCGTCAATGTCGTAGAGAGCCTTTACGGCGCGGCTCACAGCCGTGGATATGAGATTGTCGATAGACATGTTATCGCGGATTATCAGGATTTATATGGATTAATCAGGATTAATCGTGAGTTATTGTGATTTAGTCGTATTTTTCGCCGAATTTTATGCGGGCATCGTTCACCATCTGTTTGATGGACTGCTCTTTCTCCTTGGGGCATATCAGGAGCACGCCGTCGGCGTCAGCGACGATGTAGTCGGCCAGGCCGTCCACTACCACGAGCTTGTCGCCACGGACGGCGAAGATGTTGCCGCGGCTGTTGTAGGCCAGCACGTTGCAGTTCTGCGTCACATTAGAGTCGCTGTTCTTGGGCGAGAGGTCGTAGAGGGCGCTCCATGTGCCCAGGTCGTTCCAGCCGAAGGTGACCTTCTCCACGTACACATTGGCGGCCTTCTCCATGACAGAGTAGTCGATGGATATGCTGCGGCAGGCGGGGAAGGCACCGGCGATGAAGGTACGCTCGGCATCTTCGGCGCGGTAGGTGTCGGCGGCGGTACCGTCGAATACGGAGGCGATATCCGGCACCAGCGTGCGGAAGGCATCCAGAATTGTGGCCGTACGCCAGAGGAATATGCCTGAGTTCCAGAGGAATTCGCCTGAGGCGAGGAATACGCGAGCCAGTTCGGCGTCGGGCTTCTCGGTGAAAGTCTTCACTTTGAAGAAGTCACCGGAGCAGTTGTCGCCTATCTGTATGTAGCCGTAGCCTGTCTCGGGTCGGACGGGTTGTATGCCGAGGGTGAGGAGCGCGTCGCGGCTCTCTACGAAGTCGAAGCCGGCGAGAACGGCACTGTCGAATTCGTGGTCGCGGGTGATGACATGGTCGGCGGGAGTGACTATCATCGACGCCTCGGGGTCGCGTGCGGCGATATGCCACGCCGCCCAAGCTATGCAGGGAGCGGTGTTGCGTCGTGCCGGTTCGAAGAGCACCCGGTCGGAGGGTACCTCCGGCAGTTGCTCGGCCACGAGGGAGGCGTAGCGTTCGTTGGTGACGATGAGTATGTTTTCCTCGGGTATGAGGCGCGCGATGCGGTCGTAGCTCATTTGGAGCAGAGAGCGTCCTGTGCCCAGGAAATCAATGAATTGCTTGGGCAGACGGCTGCGGCTATAGGGCCAGAAACGGCTGCCTATACCTCCGCACATAATCACACAGTAGCGGTGTTGATTTTTGTCCATGATGAAAGATGAGATTCGGACGGTAAAGTTACACATTTCCCGCGAAATGCACAAATCCGGCGAACGCCTGAAGGTATCTGAGTCTGCAATGCCGTGACAATGGTATGAAAAGATGCCGTGACCGGAGTATGAAAAAAGGGTGTGCCGGCGAGGCACACCCTTGGAGGGGACTGTTGAGAGGTATGTTACTTCACTGTGAGCTTGACGGTGGCTGTGCGGCCGTCGGCAGTCTTGACGGTGAGGAGATAGAATCCTGCGCCTACGTTGTCGAGACGTATCACGCGGTCACCGTTGGTGCCGTCGTAGGAGGCTACCAAGCGGCCCGAGAGGGTGTAGAGGGCTGCCTGCTCGAAGACGGTGTTCACGATGGTGTAGTCCGTAGCAGGGTTGGGCGATACGCTGACAGCGTCGGTGGCGTCGATGCTGCCGATACCGGCATCGCCGAAGGTGAGTTCGGCAGTGTCGGAGGTGCCGGAAGCGTATACGGCACGGATGCCGAGAGTGTGGATGCCGTCGCCTACGGGGTCGAGGTGGAGCTCGGTGGCGTCGGTGGTGGCCACTACTTCGCCGTCGAGGAGTACCTCGTATTCAACTTCGGGACCGGTCACGGCGGTGTTGAGCTCGAAGCCCTTGCCAGAGGAGATGGTGACATCGTCGATGAAGAGGATGAAGCCGTCGGAGGATACCACGTTGATGGCTACATACTTGGCTTCGGCGGGGATGGTGTAGGAGTATTCTGTCCATACCTGCTTGGGCACGTCGATGACGGGAGTAATCCAGGTGAAGGATTTCTTGTCGGCGTCGGTAGTGGAGTAGCCTACATGGAATTCTTCGCCGTAGGTCTGCGAGTAGCCGCGGGCCCAGAAGGTGAACTCGAAGTCGCAGTGGTAGTTGAGACGGGGCGAGATGAACCAGTCGTCGCTGCCGGTGAAGCCGGCGAAGCAAGCCAGTTCGGCGTCGCCGCTATGGGGACGGGAAGCGGTGCGCTCATCGTAGATGGAGGGCTCTGTGAGTTTGGGGAAGAAGGCCATCATCGACATGGGCTGAGTGATGCCGGGGAAGCGGAAGTCGGCCTCGGCGAAGGTGCGGGCGCCGTCGCCGTCGATGTACTGCCAGCCTATCTCGCCGGGAGATGCGATGGTGAAGGGCTCGTGGTCTTCGAAGCTGTCCTCGATTTCGCCGGATTCGTTCCAGGTGAGTAGGTAGCCTGTCTGCTCGTCGCCGCCGAATTCGATGTTGACAGGCGTTGCGATGATTTCCTCAAGGACTATTGTGTAGCTGAAGTCTACAGCTTCGCCGCCGAGGTTGAGGGTCTGCGCGATGGTGGCGTAGCCGGGGAGGCTCACGGTGAGGTCATAGTTCTGACGGAAGAGGTCTTCGAATACAGCAATGCCTTCGGCACCGATGGTGGCGTTGTAGCTGTCACCGTTGTTGCCGGAGAGCACTACGGTAGCGCCCTCGGCGCTGGCGGAGTGGGCGTTGGTGCTGATGGCGAGCTTCACGGTAGCTTCCATATTCTTGAATAAGAAGCATGAGTATGCGGGCTCGGATACAGAGCCGTCGGGGTAGACGGATGCTACGGCGTAGCGGTAGCTGCCTACGGGGAGGGTAGCCCACTCGCTGTCGACGAAGTCGGTGTCGGGTGTGCTCTCCTGGAGCTCGGTCCAGTTGTCGTCGCCGGCGGAGCGCATCACCTTGTAGGCCTGGAATGCGGGTATGTCGCCGCGTGCCTCGCCTACGGTGGCGACGGGCTCGTTCTCGGCGGGATAGAGGTAGCCTTCGGCACGGATGAGGAGGTTGCCGCCCACGGTGGCAGCGTCGACGTAGGAGAATTCACCGCCGTTATAGTCTATAGAGTAGGCTACGGTCTGTTCCTGCACGGGATAGCTGCGCGAGGAGCTGTCGATGGCGATGCCGTGGAAGCCGGGGTAGTTGAGTGCTACGAGGCAGCCGCGGGGTGCGGATACGGGCTCGGTAAGTGCGTGCTCGGTCCACTCTTCGTCGATGTTCTCGATGTTGCGTTCGCTGTAGAGGAGGGTGCTGGTGGGATTGCCTTCTTCGTCGAGGTCGTAGATGTAGAGGTGCATCTTATCGTGGGGTAGGCCGGATACCATGGTCATCCAGCTCACGGAGGTGAGTTCGATGGGTGTGCGGAATACATTACCGGCAACTATGGTACCTACAGAGCTGTCGAAGCCGAACTGACCGAACACTTCGCCGTTGTCGTAGCGGAGTGTGGCGGTCTTGTCGGGGCCGGCCCAACTGAGAGCCATGCCGCCCTCGGCTTCTGCTACGGCAGGGGTGCCGGGCGTGTAGTGAGCGTAGCCGAGTTCGATGTTGCCGGCGGCCCAGTCGGCCTGAAGGTCGGAGGAGGCGGTAGCGGCGGTGTACCAGGGAGCTGCCACGGATAGGGTGACGGGCTTGCTGACAACGTCGGCGAAGCTGAAGGAGCCGTCTTCGGCGGATACTGTGGCGCGCGACTCATAGCCTTCGAGGGCTACGGCAGCGCCGCTGATGGGCGAACCTACGGGGTCTACGACCTTGCCACTGATGTTGTAGACGGGAATCTTGGTGATGGCGAAGGTCAGGGCTACATCTTCGTCGGCGATTTCCACATTCTCCTGACGTTCGGGCTCGTAGCCGAATTTCTCTACGGAGACGGTGTATACGCCGTTGGGGATGAAGTCGAACTTGAAGAGGCCGTTCTCGTCGGCAGTGGCGGTGGCGTGAACTTCTTCGACGGTCACCTTGGCGTCGGCGGCAGGAGCGCCTTCGCTGTCGGTGACAACACCGGTGATAGCCGAGCCGCCGGACTGTACCATCAGTGTCACTACGCTGGAGTAGCGGGTGGTACCTTCCTGGGTGAAGTCGAAGGGTGTGGGAGCACTGTAACCCTTGGGATAGCAGTAGGCCTTGTTGCCTTCGAGGGGGCTGTTGTAATAGGGGAAGTAAACGCCGGAGTAGTAGGAGGCGCCGGCGTTGGCCAGGCTGGTGGCGACGAGTACGGCGAGGTTGCGGCCGTCGTAGTCGAAGGACTTGTCGAAGTCGAATGCCAGTTCCATGCCTGTGCCGGAGGGCATGTCAATGAGACCGTCGTAGACGAGGGTCATCTCATCCTCGGGAATCCATCCGTCGCCGCCTTTGGTGCGGTCGGTGTTGGCCAGATAGATTTTCACGCCTACGTTCTTGGGCGAGGAGTAGGATGAATTGTAGGTGTATCGCAGACCTGTGATACGACCAGCCTTGATGCCGATCTCGGAGGCGCCGTAGATATCGAGTGTGGCACCATATTTGTCCGAGTACAGGTTGAAGGGCTGGTAATTGGAAGTACCCGCCTGAGTACCGATATAGAGAGCTTCGGGAGTACCTACGGGCATCACGGTGATGGGGAAGACATCGGTGGTGTTGTCGGAAGCAATCTCGTCGGCGGCCCACTCTACGACGGCGCTGAGTGCGGTGAGGTCGGCCATGTCGGCGGTGAACTCGATGGTGACGGGGATTTCGGCTGTCTGCTCGGCTTCAAGGGCGTCGGTGTAGACGGCGCTGCCGAGGACGTTGCCGAGGTTGTCGGATATCTTCACGGTGAAGTTCGACGCAGGCTTAGAGCCGCGGTTCTTCACTGTCACGGTGTAGTTGTAGGTGTTACCTACGATGGGTGCAGCGGAGCCGGAGAGGAGAGCTGCCTGGAGGTTGTTGTCCACCAGCTTTTCTATCTCGAGCTTGTCGATGAGGAGGTAGGACTTGTCCTTGCCGGTGATTTCATGGATGGCGAGGTAGTAGTCGCCGCCTTCCTCTACGGTGAATATGCCTTCAACGTTGGCCATATCCCATCCGGCGGGGAATTCAACAGTGGTGCTTGTCACTACTTCGGCAGTGATGTCGGCGTCCTTGAGCACTACGAGCTCTACGGTGTGAGCCGGCGAAGCGTAGTAGCGCATCTTGAATTTGTAGGTGGCGTTGGAGTCGAATTCCATCTCGCGGCTGATGAGCCAGTCATCGCCCTCGAAGCCTGCGGTATTGAGGTAGGCGCCGGCCGATTTAGCCCATGAGAGGTTGAAGTATGTCCAACTGTTGCCGTCAGCGTTGGCGTCGACAACGGTCCACTGAGCGAGTTCTTCCTCGCTGAAGTCGTTGCTGAAGGGGAATCCCCATTTAGGACCGAGGGTGATGGCCTCGGACTCGGCGGGTTCGGAGCTGCCGCAGTTGTTCACAGCAGTGATGGTGTAGGAGTATGCAGCCGATACGTCGATGGGTTCCTGCTCGTACTCGGTCTCGGTGAGGCCTGTTGCCACCTCGACGGCGCCGGGGTTGCGCACTACGGTGTAGGTGACGGCAGGGTCCGTCCAGCCGCCGTGAGCGCCGGTGGTGACGGGCTCCCAGGTGATGCGTGCCGAGGCGGGGGTGAGACGGGTCACGGTGATGCCGGTGACGGCGGCGGGAGTGTCCTTGCCGACGAAGCCGGTGATGGCTGCGGGAGCCGACTCGCCTTGGGCATTGACGGCATAAACCTTATATGTATGGTATGCGCCGGAGGTCTGGTCGATGTTGTCGGTGTAGGACTGTACGGCGCCGGGCTGGCCTGCGGGAGAGGCTATTTCCTCATCGTCGCGGAATATCTTCACGGCGGTGATAGCCTTGAGAGGCTCGCCGGAGAAGGTCTTCGATGGGTTGGTCCATGTGAGGGTGGCGCTGTCGGCACCTCCGGTAGCGGGGGTGATGGTGAGGCCTGTCACGGCAGCGGGAGCGCCGGCCGACGATGCGGCGCCGGGGATGTAGAGGCCGGCAAGCTGAGCTTCGTCGAGCGACTTGAGCTGTGTCAGGATGCCTGTCACGGGGTCAAGTTCACACAGTGTGGCGTAGTCCATGTACATCTGACCGGATGTCAGGCGGATGTTGGCGGCCCACATGATTTTACCGGTAAGATGGTTGAACTCCATCGTCTGGAAGTTGACGGGCTGGTAGCCTACATTGGAGTGGAAGGTCACCTGGCCGTTGGTCTTGTTGATGAGGCAGAAGTCGCCGGAGGCGTCGATGCCGTAGAGCTGACCGTCCATTGAGGCGGCCAGGGTATAGAAACGGCGGTCGAGGGTGGCTACTGTCTTGGTGGCGGCAGTAGTAAGGTCGACTGTGAAGAGGATAGACTGATTGTCGTTCACCTTCGAGATACCGTACATGGTGGCGGTGGCGTGGTCGAAGGTCATGTCGGCGATGAGAGCGCTGAAGCCCTGGAGAGCGCCGATAGTAGTGGTGGTGCCTTTCTCAAGGTCTACCTTCACGAGCTTGTCGGGCACTTCGGTGGTGCCGTCCATACGCGACGAGGCGAGGTAGTAGGCGTCGAGGCCGTAAGCACCGGCTGTAGAGGTGGTGGTGTAGGGCACCACGGTCGTGTAGGTGGCGGCCTCTTCGCCCACATAGCTGAAGCTCACGATGTGATTGAGCTGTCGGGGCGCGTTTTCGCTGAACGCCAGGATAGCATAGGCCGTCCCGTCCTCAGCCGCCTGCAGGTGGGCGGTGGGCAGAAGTGTCAGCAAAAACAAGGCTGCTCCTTTCAGGAAACAGTTGATTTGTTTGAATTGCATGATTGATTTATAATAAAATTGTGTGTAAGTGCAAGAACTTTCAACTTGCAAAGTTACGCATTATTTTTGCAAGACTGATTAAATTATAAATATTTCACTGAAAACTTTGCTAACTTTGCAGCATGAAGACCCACCGGATAGAAATCATTGATGCGACGGCGGAGGACGCCGTAATGATAGCCGAGGCCATAATGGATGCCGTCGGACCTGAGATAGTGGCCGGAATGGCGGGCGACCATAGCCGCGAGGAGGTACGCGAGGTTTTCGCGCGCCTTGCCGCCCGCGACGACACTCAGTACTCCTACCGTAATACTCGCATAGCCCTCGCCCCGGATGGCTGTAAGGCAGGAGTATGCGTGAGCTATGACGGCGGACGCCTTATCGAGCTTCGCCGTCCCTTCTTCGCCGAGGCGCGTCGCTCCCTGGGCTGGTCGATTACCGATGATGAAGTTGATGCCCTCCCCGGTGAGACCTGCGCCGAAGAGTTCTACCTCGACACTCTGGCCACGCTGCCGCAATACCGCGGGATGGGTATAGCTACAGCGCTCATAGACGACGCTCGTAAGAAAGCGCACCGAGCCGGCCTCCCGCTCGGTCTCCTGGTGGCTGACGATAACTCCTCCGCCCGCCGCCTCTACGAATCCCTGGGCCTCCGACCTTTCGCCCGTCGCCCGTTTGCCGGCGAGATGATGACGAACCTACGCGAGTAAGGCGGACCTGCACTGCATCCGGCTGCGCGGGAACTTTTCTGTCGTGCCGGGCGTTTTTTAGTTACTAAAAAAATGCCCTATGCCACAGCCTATCCCTTCCATCCTCAGCGACGCACTCCAATCCCTCGGGGTGCCTCATACACGCTCGTGGAGCGATACCGCCTTCGATGCCATGACCTTCCGGTCTCTCTTCGGTCTGTCCAAACTGCTTCAGGAGTATGGCGTTGACTCCGAGGCGTATATGCTCACGAACAAGGCGGACGACTTGCAACGCCTCACCACCGGTCCTTTCCTGGCGCACGTCCCGGACGGTTTCGTGATAGTAGAGTCTGTGGCCCCCGACAGCGTCACCATCAACGAAGGCACCGGAGCGCATTCTGTCCCCGTTGCCGATTTCCTCAATCGTTGGACCGGCGAGGTGCTCCTCATGTATCCGCGTCCCGATGCCTGTGAACCGCATTATGCCGAGCATCGTTTCCTCGATATCGCCGCCCGTGCCAAGCGGGTGGTACTCGCCCTCGCCGTTCTATTCATCCTCGTCTGCGGGGTGGTGGCGTCCGGAGTATGGCATAGCTTCGGAGGTATGGCGCTGGTAGTCATTGACATCGTGGGGATATACGTCACCTACAACCTCCTCCTTAAGACCTACGGCATCCACTCCGACCATGCTGACAATATCTGCGGTATCATCGATCGCAACGGGTGCCATACCGTGCTCAGCACCGACGCCTCGAAGTTCTTCGGCCTATTCGGCTGGAGCGAGGTCGGTTTTGCGTATTTCACTGTCAGCCTGGCTGTTCTGCTGTTATTCCCCGGCGAGATACGCTGGCTGGCACTCATCAACGCCTGCTGCTGCCCCTTCTCCTTCTGGAGTATATGGTATCAGAAATATCGGGCCAAGGCCTGGTGCACCCTCTGCCTGCTCACACAGGCTTGTCTGTGGCTTTCTCTCGGAGCCTACATCTGCACCGGCGCCTTCACCGGCCTGTGGCCGCTGCGTCTGCCCCTCTTCGTCATCGGCGCCACCTACATCGCCGCCCTCCTCGCCCTCAACTCCCTCTCACCCTACCTCACCCGCGAGCAATAAAATAAGTACCATCCATAGCCGCCAGGCGCGGCGCCTCAACATCATAAGCAATGAACCCCGTCCGACAAATCTCCCGCCCCGAGCTCCCCGGCGCTCGCCGCCTGAGCCCCCTTGAAATGAACAACCTACATTTTCGCCGTCCCAATTCCCACACTACCCTGACCTCCAAAGACTACATCCCTTCGCAAACGTCGGCAAATAGTAATTTTTAAATAATATTAAAATATGTGAAAAATCGGGGGGGTAATTTAAGACTTTGCGCGGGTGAGATTTTTGATGTAGTTTTGCAACCGAATTATCGCTTACACATCCTATTTTCATCAAAACCTATCGGCGATAACTTCCCTATTATTGGACTGATTCACTTCAGATTCCTGAAAAAACAACGGCATATGTAAAGTTACTGTCGGATGCTATTGGTAGCATCCGACGCTATCGATCATTACTCTAAAAGGAAAAAATAAACAATTTTATAAAAACCAATCGATGCTATCATTGTAATGAGTATGAAGAAATTATTTACAATGCCAATTAAGGTGTTCGCTGTTGCAGGCGTGTTGGCCGGTGCCGGAGTGGCGCTGACTTATGCTGTCGACGGCATGTCGAGCAATGCCCCGGCAGTCGCAGGAGCCTCTGCAAAAGCTCCGGAATCACTTAAGGATGTACAATACCAACCGTCCTACGTCACAGTCAATGGTTTTCGCCTTGGTGCCGACAAGACATATTATGTAACAACCGGCGACCGCATGGGAGTATGGAACCGTACCGAGGTCCCTAACGGCTATGAGTCTGCCATATGTCCATTCATCACTGACAAAAATATGGATTGGAACACCGTTTCATCGCCGCTTGCCTCAATGATGTACACAGATATGTTGGTATCGAACTCTACGCCTGGTTTCTCAGCGCCCAATAGGTCCATCTACTTTAACTATGCGGGCAAAGCAGTAAGGAAGGATGATTCCCAGCCGGTGTACTACGGCAGCTACATGAGGCCTGTTTTTGATAACAAAGTGGATGGTACTGTCAATATCGGCACGGCACCATCCGGTGAGAACTATTTCCCAAAAGGTGTATTCATTGATGGCGCCTCAATAAGTTCAAACACTTATGTGACAGCTAAACGTGGCTCACAAGTAGTGATTCAAGGTCAAGATGATATCTACGGCAATGTTGTATCTTTCAAAGCCACTATTCCTACAGCAATGATAAAGGGTTCATTTGCCTCCTATCTAAGTCCTTTGGAACCGGCCCATGTAGATTTTACTCTCGGCGGTATCCCCGGCAAGACTTATACGCTCTCTTTCTATCCGCAAACGAAGACTGGAGACGTTACGTATACCCGCATCATGGATGATATCTATTTTGATATCACAATTGCGCGTGAGAAACTTGATAACATCTCATTCGAGGTCGACGGAGAAAAACTGGACATCTATTTAGCTGATGTCAAACTTGGCTCAACAATTAAAATCTGTAACACAAGCTCTTACACCGGCGATGGCTATAAGATTACGGCTTATGCAATCGGTGGCGAAGGCAGGAGATACGAACTGAGCGAAATCGCTGATAATATCAAGACTAAAGAGGACAAAAGTATAGAGTTCCAGCTGAATTCCAATCTTAAGGAGAGTATCATTATTTATGCCCAGTACGAGATAGACGAAGGTGCCGGTTTCGATGTAGAGGAAATGACCTCTGCGTTGTCCCTGACATATTACAACCCCACAGAGCTTCCCAAGGCTTATGTGGACGGCAAGGAGGTACAGTCCGGTTGCACCATCATGTCCGGCAGCACTATCGAATTCCGTAACCCTAATGAGTATAAGTTGCCCGGCGGGATGTCTGAAGTACGCACATATGTACTCCCTCGCCCCAGAGCACAGATGTCACAAAATGAGCTGCCACGCATATCAGCCCTGTCGGATTATGCCTGGAAGGAATCTGTGGTCTCATATGATTGGATCAACACCGGTAACACAGAATGGGTAGCCGGTGCCCCCACCACCGATTTCGTTACACTGTATATCGGTACCGAGAATGCCGCCAACTATACTGATGCTACGATGCCTCACAAGTACGATTATAAGGAATCCACCTTCAAGATCAAGATCTTGCCTCGTCCCGTTGAGGCCCCTTACTTCACCTTTACTAATGGTAATGCTCATGCTGTCGATGGCATGTTTGCCCTGAAGGGACGTGAGATTAAGGCTGTGAATCCCAATACTCTCACCCTTGATGACGGTACCGTTCCTGTGAAGATGGTGATGTCCTCTACCGAGGCGTGGAACAAATACGCCCTTGCCCAGCCTGTCACCGACACCAAAACCGGCGAAGCTACCTTCAAGATCGGCGGTGAGACAGGTTCTGTCCACACCCTGTCACTTTCGTACTTCATCGACAGCGCCATCAGCTCCTACTTCACGCTGCCCGACAACGCCACCTCCTTCACCTTCACCACCACCAACGTGCTGCCTGATCCTGTTTTTACCGTCTCCGGCAAATATTTCAATGTGCAGTCCGGTGATGCCTTTGGCATCGATGGTGTCAACGTAGTACGTGCCAATATCAAAAATGGCACCCACAAGGCAGAAGCCACCTACGACTATCACCCCGGCGATGATGGTACGGTAGCAGGTACAGGTGGTGGTAGCACTATGGTGTACGCCGCTTTACTGCACGGTGATGGCTATGTGAGCTCGGATGTTGTCTTCACGCGTGTCGACAATCAGTCGCCGTATGCCCTCCAGCCCCTGGAAATATATGTCAACGGCGAGAAATACGTCGACGGCAGCTATGTCGATCCCGGTACTGTATTCACCATCGTTGACCCCAACTGGTACTACGGCGTAACAAGCGCAGGCGTAAAAGCACTCCCCGAAACCTACGTGAGTGATGTGACCTGTACTTCCAACAGCTTTAAGGCCACAGAAACCCCGGGTACATATACCTATACAGCCGCTACTAATGGAGGCTCATATCAAAGCACTTTCACCCAGACTGTGAAGGAGAATGCCACCGCAGCTTGGAAGGATGCCACCACAAAGCTTCAATACAAAGTCAGATATGTTGCTACTGCGCCTAAATTGTTGGTTGACGGCCAAGAGATGACCGATGACTCTACAATCAGCCTCTACGACGGTGCCGTGCTCGAGATTACGAATCCCAATGTTACTAATCTCAGCGACGCCGTGGCCTACGCCACTATCAACGGTGAGTCGCTGGAGACTATAGCTGCTCCCGACACTTACAAATCAGATTTCTATGGCCGGATTTCCCTGACAGTAAAGGATGCTAATCCCGGAAATAATAAGGTCATCAAATACGGTATCAATAACAGACTTGGCGATGACAAATATATCCTCCCCGCGGAGCAGACCCTTACGATAAATACTCTGGGCGAGCCCAAGGTATCTAATGCCACAACATCCGAAGTATATCCCTCCGGATCGGAAATTCCCGGCGCCACCCAGCTCTTGGTGGACTACCGCTACGACTTGAGCCCCACTTCCGGCAACCAATGGCACATGGATATCAAAGACCAGGCTCCTACCGAGGCCAATACAGTGCCGGCATCTATCATGCGTGCCGGTTCGCAGAATACCTTCGTGCGCCCCAACGGCAGCTCACGTCCGAGTAATGTGATAGATTTCATCCTTGCCGCTCCCGACAGCGATCCTATCACCTTGATACTGTACTGCACCGATAAGAACGGCAATCTCCTTACCAATAAGGTGGAATACACCTTCACTCCGAAGACCAATCAGCTCGATGCACCCTATGTGACCGTTGACGGCGAGCGTGTGGAATCCGGCTGCGAGATTATCAACTGGAGCGAGATTCACATTGTCAATCCCAACGAATTGCGCAACTCGTCCGGGCATAATATCGGTTCTGTGAAATTCACCACTTCCTCCGGCGAAGCATTCGACCTCGCTCCGTATGCTTACGACGAGAATGTGGAACCCGACTCCAACGGTGGCTCTACATTCCGTCTCCTTGGTAATGACGGCGAGACAGTGACCGTTGTTCTCACCGCCTTCTCGATCGACAACGATGTTCAATCTTACATGCCCGCTTCGTCCGAATTCACCTTTACTATCAAGAACCGAGAGCTGTGGCCGCCAAGCTACAGTGTGTCTAAGACTACCGGAAATAAGGTGTTGACTAATGTTGCGATTGCTACCAATAGTCATGACTCCGATGTGAAAGAGTATACTGTACACTTGCAGACAGTCCAGTTCCAACATGGAGAACAACTGATTACAGAGAAGGATGTGACATATAAAGATGAAACGAGACTACAGAATACCGTATCATACGATTACGCATACGGTCGCCTGGTAGCATCGTATATTACTGCCAAAGGTTGTGAAAAGTCCGCGCTCGAAATATATTACGTTGAACACGAGTATATCAGAGAGGCACAGATGGGCGAGCCTATCATCCATGTTAACCGTCAGTCGCTCGGTAGTTACTACGATCCGACAAATTTCGTAGTGAAGCCCGGTGACGTGATAGACTTCTACAATCCTTATGTATTCAACGTAGGTGATTATCAGGTCTACAATGTTGCTGCACATAATCTTGAAGTGACTGCTTCGGATCCCCGATACACCCCCGAGCTCGGCACTCCGTCGTGGCAGCACCGCGAATACATAGGCCACCACGTCATCACCGTTCCCGACATGGAAGGCAGTACACCCGCCGGGGCTGCCCAGCGTCGTGCTCCCCGTTCGGCTTTGGGTACCCTCACTATAACCTCCACCCTCACCCCGACAGCACATGCATATACTTTCACACCGTCCGAACCGCACAGCTACACTTTCACTGTCGACAGAGATGCCCAGACCGGCGTGGAAGAAATCAGCGCTGAAGAAATCGGCACCGCCGAGGTTTACACCCTCTCCGGCGTGAAGGTGACAAACGTTGAGAACCTCGCAACCGGCGTGTACATCTTCGTAGAGAACGGTACTGCCCGCAAGGTCCTTGTGAAGTAAAGCTCCGTTCCCGCTGAAAATACTACAAAGGTATTTGATAATTCCTTCCCGACAGCATCGCAGGTACACTTGCGGTGCTGTCTTTTTATAACTTTGTGCGCGTCAGCGCGGAAAGCCGGGGTTGCGTATGTGGCGGGAAGTGCGTATATTTGCGGGTATGAAACGGATTTATGTTCTGGCTGACCTGCAGGGTGTGCGGGCCGACTTGTTGCCCATCACCTATACTCGTGTGGTGGGCGATATTCTTGTGGGTATTGATTCTATCGCCGACAAGTGGAGCCGTCATGTCGATGGTGAATGGTATGTGGAGCCGGAGGCGGATTACCTCGCTGAACTATATGCTGACCGTCTCGCCCCCGAGGATGGCGACCGTACTATGGTGGCAGCCAATGTGTTGCCGGATGCTACTCTCGCCGCCGCTGTAGAGGCTCTCCTGCCGGGTGAGCAGATTGTCGACAGTGCCGGACTCGTTGTGGCCAGGCGTATTTCGGCATCCGGGCCGGCAGTAGCTGTCGAATATCCGCACCCTGTACGCCGTATATCTCAGCTCTACGATATCTTTCTGCTGAACGGTGATGCTATCCGCGCCGACTTCGCTTCCTATGCTCACGGTGAGCAACAGACACCGAGTGACACCAATACTGTCATCGGCGATGCAGGACAACTCTACATAGCACCGGATGCTACAGTGGAGGGTGCTGTAATCAATGTCAAGACCGGTCCGGTGTATATCGGTCCCGGTGCCGAGGTGATGGAGGGTGCGCTGCTGCGCGGCCCTATCGCTATATGTGCGCACGCCACTGTCAATATGGGCACTCGCATATATCCCGACACTACCATAGGCCGGTGGTGCAAGGTCGGGGGCGAACTGAACAATGTAGTGATGCTCGGCTACTCCAACAAGGCTCACGACGGCTTCCTGGGCAATGCCGTGATAGGAGCATGGTGCAATATCGGTGCCGGTGCCACGGCGTCGAATCTCAAGAACGACTATACTCCCATCCGTCTGTGGAACTATCCCACGGGGCGCTTCCTGCGCACGGGACTGCAATTCTGTGGCCTCATAATGGGCGACCACTCCAAGGCCGGTATCAATACGATGTTCAATACGGCCACTGTGCTCGGCGTGGGTGTCAATATCCACGGCTCAGGGTTCCCGCGCAACTTCGTGCCGTCTTTCTCCGAGGGCAGTACGGCCGGATATACGGAGGTGTCGATGAGCAAGTTCTGCGGCATAGCCGAGCGCATGATGGCGCGTCGCGGACTGCCGTTCACGGAGGCGCATGCTCGCATGTTCGAGGCTATCCGTCACGCCGCCGAGGAGTACAAATAAGCAATGTGGCGGCTGGTGAAGAAAACACCAAAAAACTTTTACTTGGTCCCCTCGAAACAGCCAATAGGCGTCGCTGCCGGCCGGGATTAAACCCTTTACCGCCCGGGCGCGTTTTAATACTGCTAACATAAAACATTAAAGATATGGAATCAACACGACAAGCCAAAATATCCTGCCTTCTACAGAAGGAACTCAGTGAAATCTTCCGTCAGCAGACGGCCAAGACGCATGGCGTCATCGTCACGGTGAGTGCCGTACGCGTGTCGCCCGATCTGTCGGTGGCCAAGGCCTATCTGTCAATCTTCCCCTCGGAGCAGTCGCAGGCACAGCTCGAAAGCATCGAGGCGTCATCCAAGACCATCCGCTACGAGCTCGCCCAGAAGGTGCGTTTCCAGCTCCGCAAGGTGCCCGAACTGCAGTTCTACCTCGACGACTCGCTGGCTTATATCGAGAATATCGACCGT
>CAMWKV010000027.1 GCA_947174915.1 uncultured Porphyromonadaceae bacterium
TTAGGCAACGGTCTGCAAAACCGTGTACAGCAGTTCGAATCTGCTTGGTACCTCATTAAAAAGCGCTGATTCATGAGAATCAGCGCTTTTTCTTTGTACGCTTAAAAATAAGTATGGGTTATGAGTTATGGGTTATGAAGTAGGGTCGCTCCATGGAGCGACCGCTTTCAGGCTGCAAACAATTGACTTTCAGGCGGTCGCGCACCTCGTCGGCGGTTGCTCCATGGAGCGACCCTACGTCAGGGAAGCCATTCTTGTCAAGCTCACAGACGAAGCATGGGCGTCGTCCCCTCATCTCTGCGTTCCTCTGCTCCTCTGCGCCCCCTCTGCGTGAGACTAATTCTCGCGGCGCATTTCCCGCCCTGGATGGAATAGGCTCACTAAGAGGAATCGCAGAGGTGCAGAGGTCCGCGGAGGTTTTTACTTACTTGGTTACTTGGCCAGGCAGGCATCGAGGGCGGCGGTGATGGCGTCGCGGTCCATGTTGCGACCGATGAAAACGAGCTTCACCATGCGGTCGCCATAGCGCTCGTCCCAGTCGCGGGCAAGCCCCGGCTCGGCGCGCATCAGCTCCTCAAGCTCCTCCTCCGGCGCTGTGGCGAACCAGAAGCCGGCCTCGGTGAGCTTCTTCTGCACACCCGCCTGCTCGAAGAGGAAACTCATGTCGGGGTTGTGCTTGAAGTACACCACACCCTTGGCGCGTATCACGCTCGCAGGCCACTGCTTGGCGATGAAGTAGTCGAACTTGTTGATGTCGAAGCCGGGACGACGGTAGTACACAAATGTCTGTATGCCGTACTCCTCGGCCTCACCCTCGCCATGATGATGGTGGTGACAGTGGCCGTGATGGCAGCCACACTCCTCGTGCTCATGCTCATGCTCCTCATGGTCATGATGGTGGTCGTGGTGGTGCTCATCCTCGTGCTCATGCTCATCGTGGTCATGATGGTGCTCGTGGTGGTGGTGGTGTCCGTGAGCCTCAGCCTCCATCTCCGCCGTGGGCGCACTCTCTATCTCATGCACCCATGCGGCAGAAGTAGCAACGGCCTCGAAGTTGAACATCTTCGTGTTGAGCAACTTCGCGAGGTCCACGTCAGCATAGTCGCACTCGATAATCTCGGCCTTGGGCTGCAACGCACGGATGATGGCACGGATGCGACCGGCCTGCTCGGGTGTCACCTCGGATATCTTGTTGAGCAGGATGATATTGCAGAATTCTATCTGCTCGATGATGAGATTCTCGATGTCCTCCTCGTCGAGATTCTGACGCTGGAGGGAATCGCCGCAACCGAACTCCGACGCCATGCGCAGAGCATCGACAACGGTCACTATACAGTCGAGCCGCGGTATGCCGCCACGATGGTAGCGCGCCTCGAGACTCGGGATAGAACAGATGGTCTGCGCGATGGGCGCCGGCTCGCAGATGCCGCTCGACTCGATGACGATATACTCGAACTCGCCCGTAGCCACGATGTCGGCGAGCTGCTCGATGAGATCCATCTTCAGGGTACAGCATATGCAGCCATTCTGCAGCGCCACGAGGTCGGTGCTGTCGCCCCCACCGACGATACCACCCTTGCGGATGAGCGACGCGTCAATGTTGACCTCGCCTATATCATTGACAATGACGGCAAAACGGATGCCGCGCTCGTTGGATAGAATACGGTTGAGGAGCGTTGTCTTGCCGCTGCCCAGATAGCCGGTGAGCAGCAGCACGGGAATATCTTTCTTCATGAGGATTCCTTTCCTATTAATTAGATTTCGGCGCAAAGATACAAAAAATCACGAGCATTGAACAATAGCCGCCGGCACAACGTTGACATAGTACAATCGCAAAAAATACTAAACTACACTAATCATAACGAACATGTCAACCACACCCAACATCAAAGGCACACGCACCGAGAAGAACCTCGCCGTAGCCTACATGGCCGAAAGCGCCGCCTACAGCCGCTATACATTCTACGCCGGACAGGCCGAAAAAGAAAGCTACTTCCCCATCCAGCGAATATTCGAAGAGACAGCAGCCAACGAGCTACGTCATGCCAAGATATACTTCAAATACCTCCAGGGCGGTTCATTCCCCGTCAACGTAGGCGTCGACGCCGGAGTCATCGGCACCACCGCCGAGAACCTCGCCACCGCCGCCAAGGAAGAGGAAGAAGAAGGCTATGTGATGTACCGCAACGCCGCCGAAGTGGCACGCGAAGAAGGATTTGACGAAATCGCCGACCACTTCGAAGCAATCGCCGAAATCGAAGAAAAACACCGCCGCCGCTTCCTACACTACCTCAAGCAGGTACAGGAAGGAACAGTGTGGAAACGCGACAAACCCATCGTGTGGAAATGCCTCGTCTGCGGCTACGAATTCACCGGCACAGAGCCCCCCGTGAAGTGCCCCGCCTGCGACCATCCCCGCGAGCACTACATGGCAATGGACTACGCCGAAGGACTCGAATAAGACAGCCCTACACCACAGAATAACACCTTGGAGGCTGTGTCAGAATTTCGCTATTTTGACACAGCCTTTTAACATTATTTACAACCACGAGCGCGCTAAGGCAATAAAAAAGTACTATCTTTGCGCACTTTTTCATGAATCGATTAAACACTACTTACTATGTATTGGACACTCGAACTGGCCTCGAAGCTCGAAGACGCGCCCTGGCCCGCAACGAAAGACGAGCTCATCGACTACGCAATGCGCAGCGGCTCACCAATGGAAGTGATTGAAAACCTTCAGGAAATAGAAGACGAAGGCGACACCTACGAATCCATCGAAGACATCTGGCCCGACTACCCCTCAAAAGACGACTTCCTGTTCAATGAGGACGAGTACTAAGGCTTTGAAAGATACTTAAAATAGTTGATAATCAGCCATGCAGACAATTTATCATTGTTCGCATGGCTGGTATTTTATAGCCTCTGTTGTCGAGATTTGTTTGCATTTAAATGATTTGGATTATTCATCTTAATTAACTTTGAATCTGAGGGTGGTGTCAAGCTAATTACACTTAACACGACCCGTAATCATATCTAAAATGCATGCAGGGGCATTAAATTTGCAAAATGGACGTTAATAATCAGATAATCATATACCGGAGCGAGGATGGAGAGACCCGTATCGAGGTGAAGTTTATGGGTGAGACTGTGTGGCTTTCGCAGCAGCAGATGGCGGATTTATTTCAGTCATCCCGCAGTAATGTGGTTGAGCATATCAAGCATATTTATGAAGAAGGGGAGCTTGATGAAGAATCAACTTGTCGGAATTTCCGACAGGTTCGTCAAGAGGGTAACAGGCAGGTTACGCGTGAGATTCCATTCTATAATCTCGACATGATTATTTCTTTGGGATATAGGATTAGGTCCGTGATTGCCACGCATTTCAGACGATGGGCCACTGAGCGACTTAAGGAGTATATCATCAAGGGATTCACCATGGATGATGAGCGATTGAAGGGGAATGGAGGAGGCGCTTATTGGCGCGAACTGCTTGACAGAATCCGTGATATTCGTTCGTCTGAAAAGGTGATGTATCGGCAGGTCCTTGACCTATATGCCACAGCAGTAGATTATGACCCTTGCTCGGAGATTTCTGTGGAATTCTTCAAGATTGTGCAAAACAAGCTTCATTTCGCAGCTCACGGTAACACAGCGGCTGAAGTGATTTATAAGCGTGCCAATGCGGACGCACCCATGATGGGGCTGACATCATTCAAGGGGGATCATCCCACGCTCCGCGATGCTCAGGTAGCTAAGAATTATCTTAGTGAGGAAGAATTGAAGATTCTCAACAATCTTGTTTCCGGATACTTCGATTTTGCCGAAATTCAGGCATTGCGTCGTCGCCCGATGTATATGGAAGATTATGTAAAGCAACTCGACTTGATACTATCTTCAACCGGTGAAGCTCTGCTAAGTGGTCCCGGTACTGTTAGTCATAAGCAGGCTATGGATAAAGCACGTAACGAATACCGCAAATTTCAGGTGCGGGAACTTTCTCCTGTGGAGCGAGCTTATATGGATACAATCAAGGCTATAAACACCAAAGCAAAAAAGAAAGAAAACGATAACGATTAGTTCATCCGTGTCATAGCCACGACGTTATGCTTCGGATCGTGGCTATTTCATATTCTTGCGGTAGCGCTTGCGCAGAGCGGTCTCACGAGCTGAAGGTTCCATCTTGAGGTATTTGTTGACGGACTTCACCGGTTGATCGGGTAGCAGCGAATAGTAATTCATCAGTCCGTCCATAGCGCTGACAAAAGAATCTTCAGTGTTACGACTCAGATTGTGCTCCATACAATAGATTATCTCACCTGCCATATAGACAAGCAACAGCTCCGGTCTTTGATTGTCATCACTTTGTCCTATAACATCAAACACCTGTCCACCCACAACGAGAGTAAAGTTCTCCGAATTGATGGCATAGAGCGTAATAAGCATAGCCACCTTCCGGCGCATAGCCCCGTCGGTAGGGTCGTCGGTAGGGACGGTCGAGACGTACCACTTGCAGCACTTAAGGATTTCCTCATCACTAAGTAGCTCTGCTTTTTCCGAGCCATTATCCGTCTGTGCCCAGACACGAAATGTGGCCACAGACAGAACAGCAAATAGAATGGCAATCATAATTCTTTTCATAGTAGTAGTTTTAAGTCCGGCAAATTATCAGATTGAGATTCGGATAAACGCACAAGCATCACAGACATCTCGTGCCCAAAGTTATAAATAATCCCCCAGGCAGGCAATAAATATCCCGTTTTTTTGACCGAACAAGCGACCTGTCCGTAAATTCCGTGCAACTGACGCAGTCTCCGTGCTCGGGGCGCTTGCGTGAATGGTGGAAAATGTGTAAATTCGCCTCTAAATCGAAATATGGTATGCAGAAAAAGATATATCTTGCCGGAGGTTGCTTCTGGGGCACGGAGCATCTGATGGCTCTTATTCCGGGTGTGCTCGCCACTACTGTCGGATATGCCAACAGCGCAGTGCCCGCTCCGTCGTATGAACTCGTATGCACCGGTCGCACCGGCGCCGCCGAGACTGTCGAAGTTGTCTACGACTCCGACCGTATAGGGCTGTCGGATATTCTTTTCCTTTATTTCCGCAGTATCGACCCGCTGGCGGTCAACCGTCAGGGCGGTGACAGCGGCACACAATATCGCACCGGTATCTATTACACTGACCCGGCAGACATCTCTGTCATAGAGGCTGTTGTGGCTACCGTCGCCCGCCACTATACCGAACCGCTCGCTGTAGAGGTAGCGCCATTGAGCAATTTCTACCCCGCCGAGGACTACCATCAGGACTATCTGGATAAGAATCCCGGCGGCTACTGCCACGTCGACCCGACGCTCTTCGCCGAGGCTCGCAAGCTCACCCGTCAGTCGTCCGCCGACAAGGCTGCTTTGCGTGCACGCCTCACGCCGCTCCAGTGGGAGGTGACTCAGAACGGGGCCACCGAACGTCCATTCGTCAATGAGTACGACCACGAGTTCCGCCCCGGCATCTACGTTGACATCACCGACGGCACACCGCTCTTCGTGTCGGCTCGCAAGTACGACTCCGGCTGCGGCTGGCCAGCCTTCACACGTCCTATTGACCCCTCCCTTGTCACTGACCATACAGACACCTCCTTCGGCCGCGTACGCACAGAAGTGCGTTCAGCGTCGAGCGGCTCTCACCTGGGACACGTCTTTCCCGACGGCCCGGCATCCGAGGGCGGCCTGCGCTACTGCATCAACTCCGCCTCACTGCGCTTCATCCCTCTCGAAGACATGGCACGCGAAGGCTACGGCTCCTACATACCCCTCGTCACAGACCTTTCCCGGCAGTAATTAATACCATCTCTCATTCCGGATCTACCTCCCGATAAAATGAAAATCTCACGACTCTTTTTCCTGGCGCTATATTATGGCTTTGCCCGATGGCTGCCTGTATCCTACATCCCCGGAGGCAAAATAGCAAAATCCCTCAGGGTATTCTGCTGCCGACACATCTTCGAATACTGTGGCGAGAATGTCAACGTAGAACGAGGCGCATCATTCGGCGTCGGCGACAAGGTACGTCTCGGCAATAACAGCGGCATCGGCATAAACGCACGCATTAAGCGCAACACCATTATTGGCGATTATGTCATGATGGGACCGCGATTCGTAGTGCAGGAGAGTCGTCACAGTTTCGACCGCACCGACATACCTATGGCACTGCAGAATGTGCTGCCGCCTCAGCAGGTGATTATAGAGGATGATGTATGGATTGGAGCCGACGTAATGGCAGTGGGCAACAAGCGAGTGTCCGGCGGTTCAATCCTGGCAGCACGCACGGTGCTTGTAAAGGATTTCCCTCCGTTCTCAATAGTAGGAGGAAATCCTTCCCGACTCATCCGCTGCCGCAAAGACGAAATCACGAAAACGCCCTGAAACGACCCGAAAATTTCCATTTAGCGGAAAGCTCACTGTTGCTTACGGGGCGGGGTGCAGGGCTTGTCATCGCCGGTGAGCCATACGAAGGAGTGTCGTTTGACGAAGCCTATCAAGAAGATCACGCCGAGGATAGATGCACTCAGATAGTAGGGGAAGTCGGCAGTATGATTGTCAAATATACGCTGGAAGAATTCTACTATGACCGGTATGACGGACAGCGCGACATAGTTACCGGCCAAAGTATAGGAAAAATACTTTGTGGACAGTGCCTTAGTAGGGGCTATCTGGGTTGTCTTATCATATATTATGGGTTGAAAGAATCCATACCCAAGTCCTATGAGCAGCACACCGGTCACATAGGCCGGCATGGTGTGGAAGACTCCTAATGTGAGCAGTCCTGCCACCATGATTATGATGCACACATACAGTCCCAAACGTCCTACCGCACGGATATACGGCGTGAGTCCGAAGCCACCGAGCATGGCGGTGAGATAGAACATCGCCGTGGCCAGTCCCACCTGTGAAGCCGTGAAACCGTAGTGCTTCATAGTGAAAGGCAGATAGTACGTGAACACCATCGACGTAGCTGTCAGGGCGATATACAGCCCTATGACACCCGCCAGTGTCAGCAGCGGATGCGCGAAGCGGCAACGGTGCGCCTGCGCCTCAGGTGTACCCGGGTCAGGCAGGCGGTGCCGTTCCTCACCCTGTACGCGTATATGCTTGCGGAGGAAGGTATTGGTCATAAACGGCAGTAACATGAGCGGTATCACCGGCACGAGGTACACACAGAAGGCCGTGTGCCAACTGATATCTGCCGCCCATCCGACGAATATTGTAGCGAGAATAACGATACCGTTCGATGTGCCCGACTTGAATCCGAGTACTTTAGCATTCTGAGCGCCGTAGAAATACTCCGATAGCTGCCCCGCTGCTATCGGGACCACCAGACCGCATCCCACGCCGAGTAGCGCTCCGAGCCCCACGAGCATAGGCATCGTGTCGGCACTGAGGTAGAGGATACCCGACAGGAGGAAAATCGCCAGACCGATGGCGAGCACCACCGTCTGATTGCGAACAGTAGTTATCTTGCCGGAGATGAGTATCATAGGGATGATGACAAGATTCGGCAGCAGTGTGAGTAGCTGCACCTCGAGCTGACTGGCGTGCGGGAAGATATCGGCCACCTTGCCCAGCATAGGCGACACCGCCAGACCCGGCAGATTGACCACCAGCGACACCGACAGAAGAGCTATAAGGCTTATCAGGGGTATCTCGCCCCTGCCATTGGAGATGTATTTCATAGTAGCGCATTGAAAAGATTATAATCCTATAACTATCAACGCCCTCGCCGGGTTTAAACACACCCGCTATTTATCAATAGTTTTTGCCTCCGTGCGGAGCAGGTTTGTCGGAGGTGGCATGAGGCGAGCCATTAAAAAAGAAGGCGCCGGGAGGCATTCAGTGTTGCTTAAATGATGTTAAAAATTGTATGAGCATTTATCAGCAACTCCGGCCAAATTGGATATTTGCAGCGAAAATTGTAAATTTGCATCAGAAAGGATATTATCTATGGAAAATTTTCATGACTCAGGCGCTATGCCTCTCGGGGCATCGCCAGTGGAGAGAATTCGCTATCTCATTGAGATTACGCGCAATACACAGGCTTCTTTCGCCAAGGCCGTGGGTGTCGACCCCGGCTATATGTCGCGCGTGCTCAGCGGCAAACTCCGTGTCACCGAGACCTTTATCAATCGCATCGTTGTCAATATGGGCGTGTCGAAAGAATGGCTCAGCGACGGCAGCGATGTGCCTTTCCCCCGCCAGTCATCCCACCCCGACATCCGTCCGGAGGCCGGCGCTCCCGTCTACGACATAGATATCTCCGCCGGTACGACACCGCTGAGCCGCATGTTCACCGACGAACGCATCGTGGGTAATGTTAAGTTACCCGGTATCAACGAGTCCTACCCCATAGTGCGCGTGAGCGGCAACTCCATGACGCCCGTCATACAACCCGGCAGCTACATCTCCATCCGCCCGCTCGACGCCGAGGCACCCCTGCCCATAGGCCGCATCTGCGTGGTGGTGCTCCCGGACTATCGCCTGGTGAAGTACCTCCGCCGCAGCTCCGACCCCGATATGGTGACCCTCCACAGCGCCAATCCCGCCTACGACGACATCGAGGTGCGCCGCGCCGATATAGAGGGTATCTACCTGGTAGAGAACGTAATCAACCACGACCTGCTGGCATGAGCACTCCACGTGTACCGTTGCCCGCCTGTGCTTGTGCCGGCGTGCTCGAAGCCGGATGTGACGAAGCCGGCCGCGGTTGTCTGGCAGGCCCTGTAGTGGCGGCCGCCGTGATATTGCCTGACGATTTCTCTCACCCATTCATCAACGACTCCAAGCAGCTCACCGAGCGCCGCCGCATGATGCTCCGCGAAGTCATCAAAGAGCACGCTGTGGCATGGGCCATCGCCATGGTGTCGCCGCAGGAAATCGACGAGATAAATATCCTCGAAGCCTCTATCGCCGCCATGCACCGCGCCCTGGCGCAACTGACCCCGCAGCCCGGCGCCGTGGCAGTGGACGGCAACCGGTTCCACCCCTATGGCGACCTACCCTGCACCACCTATGTGGGCGGCGACGGACGGCTGGCGAATATCGCCGCCGCCTCAATCCTCGCCAAGACCGAGCGCGACCTCTACATGATTGCCGCCGCAGAGCAATACCCGGGCTACGGCTGGGAGCGCAACAAGGGTTATCCTACGGCCGAACACCGCGCCGCCATAGCCACCCTCGGCCCCACGCCGCTGCACCGCATGACCTTCACCTTCTGACCACTCTCCTATCCTATATGCCTGATATCAGCAACAATATACCCGATGCGCAGGTGCTCCAGGCCAAGCAGCGCTTCGGCATCATAGGCAACGCTCCCGCGCTCATCGCCGCTGTGGAGCGAGCCATCCGTGTGGCCCCCATCGACCTGTCCGTCCTCGTGACAGGCGAGAGCGGCACCGGCAAGGAGTTCTTCCCACAGATCATCCACGCCTTCAGTCCGCGCAAACATGCCAAATATATAGCCGTGAACTGCGGCGCCATCCCCGAAGGCACCATCGACTCGGAGCTATTCGGCCACGAGAAAGGCGCCTTCACAGGCGCCGTAGACTCCCGCAAGGGTTACTTCGAGGAAGCCGACGGAGGTACAATCTTCCTCGACGAAGTAGCCGAACTGCCCCTCACCACACAGGCGCGCCTGCTGCGAGTGCTGGAGAGCGGCGAGTTCATCCGCGTGGGTTCGAGCAAAGTACAGCATACCAATATCCGCATCGTGGCGGCAACGAACGTCGACCTCGTCGCCGCCGTAGCCGAGGGCAAATTCCGCGAAGACCTCTACTACCGCCTGAGCACAGTGCAGATACATGTGCCGCCACTACGCGACCGCGGGGCCGACATCCGTCTGCTCACACGCAAGTTCTCCGCCGACTTCGCCGAGCGCTACCGCATGCCTGCCGTGACCTTCGACGACAGTGCCATGGACGCCATGCGCCACTACCGCTGGCCCGGCAATGTGCGCCAGCTCAAGAACGTAGTGGAACAGATATCACTCTTCGAGGCCGGTACAACGGTACACGAGGACATCCTGCGCTCCTACCTGCCGGACATCACGGCATCATACATCCCCGCCCTCGGCGCCGCTGCCGACCCCCACAGCTATGCCCGCGAACGCGAGATGCTCTTCGGCATGATATTCAATCTGCAGAGCCGCATCGACCAGCTGCAGGAACAGCTGCACCAGAGCCGCGACAGACAGCCGGTGACAACCTACCTCGACAGCGACCCCACGCCCTCGCCTACATCGCTTGTCGTATGCCAGCCCGAGCGCGTAGTGGTGCCCACAGACACCCTGAGACCAACTGCCGACAACGTCCGACACATGTCCGATGCCGATACACGCTACTCCGACGTAGGCTACTCGGAAGTAGACTGTGCCGACACAAGTGGCACTAACACCTCCGGCACCGTACACCTCAGCACGGACCGCCCCGGCGCCAACGGCACCGCCGTCCCCGAGAGCCTGCGCGACAAGGAACGAGAATCCATCCGCGATGCCCTACTGCGCCATCAGGGCCACCGCAAAGCCGCCGCCGCAGAGTTGCAGATATCCGAACGCACACTATATCGCAAAATAAAAGAATATGGCCTGGACTGACATAACATCCCGTCTCGCCCGCCTCGTGACTGTGGTAGCGCTCCTGCTCCTACCGGCTGCCTGCCGCATCAGCTACACATTCAAGGGCTCTGTGCTCGACTATAATATATATAAGACCGTGCACGTGTCGGAGTTCCCCATCCGCGCAGCCCTCGTCTACCCTCCCCTGCAACCAATGTTCGAGAATGAGCTGATGAACTACATCACCAAGAACACCCGCCTGCAGGTGACCGACGGACCCTCCGATCTCAACATCGAGGGCGAAATCACCGGCTACAACCTCACGCCGCAGGCCGTGACAGAGAACGCCTACGCCTCCATGACGCGCCTCACCATCACCGTCCGTGTGAAATACACCGACACGCGCGCCGAAGGTAAGGATCGCGACCAGACATTCAGCGCCTACCGCGACTTCGAAGCCACGCAGATGCTCACCGATGTCCAGGACCAGCTCTGCGAAGAGATATCAAAAGAACTTGTCGAACTGATATATAACGCCACCCTCGGCGACTGGTGATGACAGAGACACTCTCAGATATATTCCGCCGCTGCGCCGCTCTCACCGAGGGCGATGCGCTGCCCGATAGCGACGCAGAAGCTCTCTATCAGGCATTTATGGACCGCCCCTACTTCGTGGCCGCGGGCATACTGCTGCTCGACCACTGGCCGGAGTCGTGGCCGGAGGAACGCCTCACCGACGTGCGCCATGCCGTAGCACTGGCATCGTCGGCCCGACGCACCCTGTGGCGCGCTGCCCACGGCAGCGAGTGGACCAACTTCTACCCCGCCACCTCCGGCGCCGACGCTCCCTCCACAGTGGATGTCATCGACACCTTCCTCAACACCTACGGCACTACCTCCCCCGAGGAAGAGGCACAGCTCGAACGACTTATCTTCAATCCTACGCCGGACTACGCCGAGCTCCTCGCACGCCAGGAGCAGGAAGAACTGCCCGACGAGGCCGACGACGGTGACCCCGACAGCAACGAAGCGCGCATCAACGCATTCATCCGCAGCCGACATCCCGCCCGACATGCCACCGAAGCCTCCTCCAAGCCGGAAGAAGAAACGGCTCCCGAGCAGGAGGTAAAGAAAGAACCCATCCGCCATCCCGAGCGCACCGACGACAGCCTGCTGTCCGAAAGTTTGGCCAAAATTTTCATAAAACAAGGACGATACGAGCGCGCTTATGAAATAATATCGGGCTTATACTTGAAATTTCCGAAAAAAAGTGCTTACTTTGCAGACCAATTGCGCTTTTTGCAAAAATTGATAATAAACCAGCGCTGTCTCGCAGCCCGTCAGGGCGACGAAGCAGCCGAAAAACAGTCATAAAACTATGCACGTTGTCATCATCGTATTGACAGTAATCGTTGCCATCCTTCTCATTGGCATCGTATTGATTCAGAAATCCAAAGGCGGCGGCCTGTCGTCGCAGTTCGGTGGCGCCGGCGCCGTAATGGGCGTCCGTCAGACCAACAACTTCCTCGAGAAAGGCACATGGACTCTCGTGGCATGTCTGATGGTACTCTCCATCGTATCTGCCTTCACCGCTCCCAAGGCGTCCACCGGCGTAGAAATGCGCACCCGTCCCGTAGCCGCTCCCGCTGCAGTGCCCGCTACCGGCACCTTCGACACTCCCGTTGTAGAGACCGAAACAGTCGAAGTAGCCGAGGAAGCTCCCGCCGCTGCCGAAGCCGGCCAGGAATAATCCGCCGACACTTTTTTAAGATAACTCATCTTCATATCCTGTCACTCGTACAGACAGGATATGAATTAGTGTATATATACCGCTATGACACGCAAAGACTTTGAAATCATGGCTCCGGTAGGCAGCTATGAGAGCCTTGCCGCCGCCCTCGACGCCGGCGCCGACGCCGTCTATTTCGGCGTAGCCGGCCTCAACATGCGTTCGCGCTCAAGCGCCAACTTCACCCTCGACGACCTTGCAGAAATAGCAAGCCGTTGCGGTGCAAAAGGCGTACACACATATCTCACAGTCAACACTATAGCTTACGACTCCGACCTTGAGCGCGTCGACACCGTAGTTGCCGCTGCCAAGGCCGCAGGCATCACAGCAATCATAGCCTCCGACATCGCCGTGATACTCGCTTGCCGTCGTCATGGCGTAGAAGTGCACATCTCCACCCAGTGCAACATCTCCAACATCGAGGCAGTCCGCTTCTACGCACAGTACGCCGACGTGATGGTGCTCGCCCGCGAGCTCAACATGGAGCAAGTCCGTGCCATAGCCGACGTGATAGAATCCGAGAATATCTGCGGCCCGGCCGGAGAGCGCGTACGACTGGAGATGTTCTGCCACGGCGCCCTATGTATGGCCGTCTCCGGCAAGTGCTATCTCAGCCTGCACCAGATGAATTCGAGCGCCAACCGCGGCGCATGCACCCAGATATGTCGTCGTGCCTACGAGGTGACCGACCTCGAGACAGGCGATCAGCTCAACGTGGAGAACAAGTACATCATGTCGCCCAAAGATCTGAAGACCATCCACTTCCTCGACCGCATGATTGACGCCGGCGTGACCGTGTTCAAGATTGAAGGTCGCGCCCGCGGCCCCGAGTACGTCGCCACCGCCGTGCGCTGCTACACCGAGGCAATAGAGGCCATATGCAACGGCACATACACCGCCGAGGCCGTAGCGCGCTGGGACGACGAACTGGCAAAAATCTTCAACCGCGGCTTCTGGGACGGTTACTACCTGGGCCAGCGTCTGGGTGAGTGGTCGGGCAAATACGGCTCATCCGCCACGCGCGTCAAGGAGTATGTGGCCAAGGGCGTGAAATGGTTCTCCAAGTTGGGCGTAGGCGAATTCTTCATGGAAGGCGCCGAACTGTGCGTTGGCGACGAAGTTGTAATCACCGGCCCCACCACGGGCGCGCTCATCGTCAAGGTAGAGGACATCCGCGTCGACGGCAAGAGCGTGCCTCGAGCCGTCAAGGGCGACGCCTTCTCCATCGCCGTCCCCGCCAAAATCCGCCCCGCCGACCGCCTCTACCGCTGGCGCCCCACCGAGTGACCCCTGTAGTCTGCATGGATTGCCCGGACTTGGTGAGGGGTTCGAAAAAAATGTGTATATTTGCGGTATGAATAGCGAAATGTCTCTTGACGGGCTGCATCAGATGCAGGAGCAGGTCGACCACTGGATAAGGACGGTGGGCGTTCGATACTTCTCACCCCTGACGAATATGGCCGTGCTGACGGAGGAAGTGGGCGAGGTTGCCCGCATAATAGCTCGCACCGACGGAGACCAAAGTGCCAAACCGGGCGAACCCCTCGACCTCGCCGACGAACTTGCCGACGTGCTGTGGGTGGTATGCGCTATCGCCAACCAGCATGGCATAGACCTCGCCGACGCCTGGCGCAACAATGTGCTCAAAAAAAGCGTTAGAGACTCTGAAAGGCATCGCAATAATCCTAAACTGACAACGAATTAACAAAACACATACTACCATGTCGAACGAAACTCCCGATAAATACACACAGGTGCTCAACGCCAGCACCGTGGGTACCGATGATGCAACTGTAGCTGCTGAGGTGAAGAAAATAATCGACGAGCATGCCGCCGAGAACAACACCGCCGAGGTACACAAGCTCCTCTTCAACTGTATCGACCTGACTACTCTCAAGAGCACCGACTCCCCTTCGAGCGTTGCCGCTTTCACCGAGAATGTCAACGACTTCGAGGAGCGCTATCCCGAGCTCCCCTCCGTGGCCGCCATATGCGTGTACCCCAATTTCGCAGCAGTCGTACGCACTGTTCTGGATGTATCGTCGGTGAAGATTGCCTGTGTATCGGGCGGATTCCCCTCCAGCCAGACTTTCGAAGAAATAAAGATTGCCGAGACTTCCCTCGCCATGGCAAACGGTGCCGACGAAATTGACATCGTCCTCAACGTGGGATACTTCCTCGACGGCGACTACGAATCGCTCTGCGACGAAATCACCGAACAGAAGGAAGCCATGCGCGGCGGTCGTCTGAAGGTAATCCTCGAGACAGGCGCTCTCCGCACTGCCGAAAACATCAAGAAAGCCTCCGTGCTCTCGCTCTACAGCGGTGCCGACTTCCTCAAGACTTCCACAGGCAAGGAATATCCCGGCGCATCGCTCGAAGCGGCCTATGTGATGATGCAGTGCATCAAGGAGTACTACGAAAAGACAGGCAACATGGTGGGATTCAAGGCTGCCGGCGGTGTATCCACCGTTGAAGACGCCGTAGCATACTACACTCTTGCCAAGGAAATCCTGGGTGAGCAGTGGCTCAACAATGAATATTTCCGCATCGGTGCATCTCGCCTTGCCAATACTCTTCTCTCGGCTATCGTGGGCGAGGAGGTGAAGCAGTTCTGACACCGTCAGCCTCACTACCGACAATGAAAATCTGGATATATCTCAATCAGACCCAGCAGGGCCCGTTTGCTCCCGAGGAGCTGGTGGGCATGCCGGGTCTGACTGCCGACACCCTCGTATGGTTCGAGGGGCTGCCGAAGTGGTATCGCGCCGGCGAACTTCAGCAGATGCAGTCCATCCTCGACGGCACCTACGCTTCCCCCGCCACCCGCACCGAGCCCGACACGCAGAGTACTTATACTGAAGCTGATGCACATGTCGAAGACCGCAGCGCCGGCGAAGGCTTAAACGAAGGTGAAAACCGCAACCACGGCGAAGACCGCAGCGAAGACTATAGCGCAGGCCATAGCGAAGGCCGCACTTACGGCGACAACTACGGTCGGAGCGTCCCCGACAATGCGGAGGTAAATGTCACAGGACAAGTGTACTACGCGCCGGAAGCTGTTGTCAACGTAGGCTCAGCCCCTGCCTCCAAGTGCCCGCCTTCCTACATCGGCTGGTCAGTATTCCTGCTGATATGCTGCTGCTCACCGGTGAGCCTCGCCGCATTGATAGCATCTATCTGCGTATCAAGCTACTACTCCAAGGGCGACCTCGCCTCGGCTCGCAAGGCGTCCGAGTGGGCTGCATGGCTGATTATGATAGCTTTCGCGCTGGGTATCATACCCGTGATGCTCATGAGTGCGCTGATGAATTGACAGCCTTGAGCACAACACCTCCTCAAGACCCCACTGACGGCTCGCCCCCTCAAGTCCACACTGAAGGCACGCCGCCACCGCTGCCGAGCGAGGCACACCGAAGGCCCATCGCAGGCAGAGTAGCATTGTGCCTCATCGGAGTCATAGTGCTCATTGCCGTGGCTGTGTACTATTACCGCCACGACCCCGGGCAAGGCGGGCTGCCTTGCACCTTCAAACTCCTCACGGGCTACGACTGTCCCGGCTGCGGGAGTCAGAGAGCGCTTCATGCCCTGCTCCACGGCAGAGTAGCCGACGCGCTGCACTTCAATCCTCTTGTATTCATTGCGGCTCCCGCCGCCGTGATGTACATTGTAGTGGAAGCCTGCCGCGACCGCCTGCCGCGCATGCACGCCGCCATCACACACTACTACGTCACCACGGCAATACTTATCATTGTAGTCTCCTACTGGATATTACGCAACATCCTCTAAACATACATCTACCGAAAATGGAAGAAAAAAAGCTATTCTTACTTGATGCCTACGCGCTTATCTACCGCGCCTACTACGCCCTGCTGCGCTCGCCGCGCTTCACGGCGGCGGGGTTCAACACCTCGGCCATTTTCGGATTCATCAACACCCTCGACGACCTCCTGCGCAAGGAGAATCCGGGCTATATCGCCGTATGTTTCGACCCGCCCCACGGCCGCACATTCCGCCACGAGCAATATGCCGAGTACAAGGCCGGCCGCGACAAGCAGCCCGAGGACATCACCCTGGCAATACCCTACATCAAACGCATCCTCGCAGCCTACCGCATCCCCGCTCTTGAGGTGGAAGGCTATGAGGCCGACGATGTTATAGGCACCCTCTCGCGCCGCGCCTCTGCCAAGGGCTACACCACCTACATGATGACGCCGGACAAGGACTACGGTCAGCTCGTCACCGACAGCGTGTTCATGTATCGCCCGGCTCTCAAAGGTCAGGGCTTCGAGGTACGCGGTCCGGAGCAGGTGTGCGAACGCTACGGCATCTCCAGCCCGCGCCAGGTTATCGATCTGCTGGCGCTCGAGGGCGACGCGTCGGACAACGTGCCCGGCTGCCCCGGCGTAGGCGAGAAGACGGCTGTCAAACTTATCGCTCAGTTCGGCTCGGTGGAGAATATGCTCGAACACACCGACGAAATCAAAGGTGCTCTGCGACAGAAAGTTGAGGCCAATGCCGACCAAATACGCATGTCGAAAGAACTCGTCACCATCTGCACCGATGTCCCCGTGGAGGTGAGCGCCGAGGACCTCCTGCGCAGCGAGCCGGACATCGACGCCCTCATAGAGATATACAAGGAACTCGAATTCAAGACCCTCATCACACGACTGAGCGCCGACCGCAAAGCCGGTGCAGTAGCCGACAATGGACAGCGTAGCGGAGCACCCTCTGCCGAGCAAGCCTTGGGAGGCCTGTTCGACCAGGCCGACGGCAGCAAAAGCACCGACGGCCAATCCTCGGCCTCGCAGCCCCTCGGCGGGCTGTTCGATATGGCAGACGAGCCGACAGCGGCAAGTGAAAACCTTGATATTGAAGCCCGTGAGCTCACCGACCTCGCCGACATCAGCACTTTCCTCGCCCACGCCATCGCCGATGGCACCATAGGTATGTGCCTCAACAGCGGCGGCAACGAAGCCATGACCGCCAATGCCTACGGTATAGCCCTGGCCTACGGCAGCGAGAACATCAAGGCGGCCTACATACCGCTGCCCGCCGACAGCAGGGCACGCGCCGAGCTGCTCGCCTTGCTCGCGCCTGTGTTCGACTCGGAGAAAGTGACCGTCGTAGGCGGCGACATCAAGCGCGACATGCTCATACTACGCCGTTTGGGCACACCTTTCGGCGGCGCACGATGGTTCGACACCGCCGTGGCTCACTATATATGTGCCCCCGAACAGAAGCATGACACCGCCTCACTGGCAATGACTTACCTCGGCATCCGCACATACGACTACGAAGTGCGCCCCGCCGACCGCTACCGGCCCACCCTCGACCCTCTGACCGACCTCACGCTTATGGCCGCCGTGTCGCTGCGACTGAAGCCTATCCTTGAGAAAGAGGTGGACGAGAAGGCCGATCGCAGCCTGCTCTACGATGTAGAGATGCCTCTCGTGGCTGTCCTCGCGGAGATGGAATGGGAAGGCGCTCGCATCGACACCGTAGAACTGAGCAAGATATCCGAGCAACTCACCGGACGCCTCAAAGCTCTCGAAGAAGAAGCCTACGCCATCGCCGGGCATCCATTCAATGTGGGTTCGCCCTCGCAGGTAGGTCAGATTCTTTTCGACGAACTGAAGATTGACCCCAAGGCGCGCAAGACCAAAGGCGGCTCATGGAGCACCGCCGAGGACGTCTTGGAGAAGTACGCCGCTAAGGTGCCACTGGTGCGACTGATTCTCGACATACGCGGCCTCAAGAAGTTGCTCGCAACATACGTCGACGCCCTGCCCAAACTCATCAACCCTGCCACCGGCAAGATTCACACCACTTACAATCAGACCGTTACTGCCACCGGACGTATCTCCTCCACGAACCCGAATCTGCAGAATATCCCCATCCGCAGTGCCGACGGCCGTGACATACGCCGCTCATTCATCGCCGACCCCGGCTGCCTGCTGCTGTCGGCCGACTATTCGCAGATAGAGCTCCGTCTGATGGCCGACCTCAGCGGCGACGCTGCAATGGTGGAAGCCTTCCTCTCCGGCGAGGATATACACCGCTCAACCGCCGCGAAGATTTATCACGAGGACATAGCCGACGTCACCGACACCCAGCGCCGCAATGCCAAGACTGCCAACTTCGGCATCATCTACGGCATCTCCGCCTTCGGCCTCAGCGAACGTCTTGCCATCCCGCGAAGCGAAGCGAAGCAGCTCATCGACGGCTATTTGGCCACCTATCCGCGCGTGGCCGAGTATATGCAGGAATCCATAGAGCATGCCCGTGAGAAAGGCTATGTCACCACCATAATGGGACGTCGTCGCTACCTGCCCGACATCACCTCGCGCAGCAACACCGTACGCTCCTATGCCGAACGAAACGCCATCAACGCGCCCCTGCAGGGCTCTGCCGCCGACATCATCAAGGTAGCCATGGTGGCCATAGCCCGCGAGATAAACCGCCGACACCTCAAGTCGAGGATGATAATGCAGGTACACGACGAATTGATATTCAACGTTGTAGCCGGTGAAGAAGCCGAGATGCAGCAGCTCGTCATCGAACTCATGGAGAAGGCCTACCACGGCAAAGTGCCCATGGAAGTCTCCGCGGGCCTCGCCGACAACTGGCTCGACGCTCATTGATTGCCCTAAAAGCTGTCATATTATCAGTAGCTGCACAGCACCACGGCCCAAAATATCGGTCCAAGGTTCGGCGCGATGAGGCTTTAACTATCTTTTCTTGGCTGCAAGGATGCTAATCCCGCAAAAATTATTATCTTTGCGCCATGTACAAGTCGCTGCGATATATCCGCATTGCCGTGTCGCTCATAGCCCTTGCCGTCCCCACGTGGGCGCTCCTCACGGGCTACGAGAGCGTATTCGTGCGCATGCAGATTCTCACCTCGCTCATGACAGGCGTGTGGCTGGTGCTCATTTTCTGGGCACTCGTCACGTTGATTTACGGACGCTTATACTGCTCCACCGTGTGCCCCTTGGGCACTCTCATCGACTGTGTGAGCACCGGAGCCCGTGCCGTCGCGCCGCGTGGCAAGCACGCCAAGAATTTCCGCTACTGCTCCCCTACACCCACCATACAGTTCATCGCCCTGCTCTGCTTCCTCGTGGCAGTGCTCAGCGGGTCGGCCTTCCTCCCCACCCTGCTCGACCCCTACACGGCCTACGCCCGTATGGTGGAAGAGCTTGTGGCCCGACCGCTCGGCGTGCCCCTCGATGCCATGGCCTACACCATATCGGCCATGGCGGCCGCCATCGCTACGGCAACAGGCGTGGTGATGGTAGCCTGGCGACGCGGACGTCTGATATGCAACACCGTCTGTCCCATAGGCACCGTGATGGGCATGGGCAGCCGCAAGGCTTACTTCCACATGGAGATTGACCCCGACGGATGTATCAACTGCGGCGAGTGCGAACGCGTGTGCAAGGCCCAGTGCATCAAACTCCCCGAGAAAACCATCGACACAGCCCGCTGCGTAGTGTGCTTCGACTGTGCCGCCGCGTGCCCCACCAAGGCACTGACATACAAATCCGGCCGCTACCGCCTCGACATGCCCATGATGGAGGCTGTAGGCGACGGCAAAGCCAACATCACCTCACCCGACAAATGAAACAGTATCAGGACCTCCTACGCCATATCCTCGACCACGGCACCCTCAAAGGCGACCGCACGGGCACGGGCACTATAAGCACCTTCGGCTATCAGATGCGCTTCGACCTCGCCGACGGCTTCCCTCTGCTCACCACGAAGAAGCTGCACCTGCGCTCCATCATATACGAGCTACTGTGGTTCCTCAAAGGCGACACCAATGTGGCCTACCTGCAGGAGCATGGCGTGAGGATATGGAACGAATGGGCTGGTCCCGACGGCGACCTGGGGCACATATACGGCTATCAGTGGCGCTCATGGCCTGACTACGACGGGGGCTTCATCGACCAGATGACCCGCGCCGTGGAGGATATCAAGCACAACCCCGACAGCCGCCGCATCATCGTGAGCGCATGGAATGTCGCCGACCTGCCGTCGATGCACCTGCCTCCATGCCACGCGCTGTTTCAGTTCTATGTGGCCGACGGACGCCTCAGCCTCCAGCTATATCAGCGCAGCGCCGACTGCTTCCTCGGCGTTCCCTTCAACATCGCCTCCTCCGCCCTGCTGCTCATGATGGTGGCGCAGGTGACAGGCCTCAAACCGGGCGAATTCGTCCACACACTCGGCGACGCCCACCTCTACACGAATCATCTCGACCAGGCACGTCTGCAACTCTCCCGCGACCCGCGCCCGCTGCCGAAGATGAAGCTCAACCCCGACGTAAAAGACCTCTACTCATTCACTTACGAAGACTTCACCCTCGAGGACTACGACCCACACCCGCACATCAAAGCCGAAGTCTCAGTCTGACCGTCTCTCATCCCATACTAATCACCTCGACAGCATACAGTATGATTCATCTCATCGCCGCCATAGACCGCCACGGTGCCATAGGAAGCAAGGGCGACATGCTCTTCCATCTCCGCGAGGACCTCAAGCGCTTCAAAGCCCTCACCATGGGACACACCGTGGTGATGGGACGCCGCACCTTCGACAGCCTCCCCGGCGGAGCACTCCCCGGGCGACGCAACATCGTCCTGACGAGCAATGCCGCCTGGACAGCTCCCGGTGCCGAACGTGCCGGCAGCCTCGCCGACGCACTATCTATGGCCACCGGGGACAGCGACATCTTCATCATCGGTGGTGGCGCCGTCTACGCCGAAGCAATGCCCCTGGCCGACGTCCTGGACATCACACACATCGACGCCGAGGGCGCCGACCCCGACACCTACTTCC
>CAMWKV010000028.1 GCA_947174915.1 uncultured Porphyromonadaceae bacterium
ACCTGTAACCTTCTGATCCGTAGTCAGATGCTCTATTCAGTTGAGCTAATGAGCCGTGCATTCTTTTCGTTTGCGAGTGCAAAGTTACATCAAATTGTTCAATCCTCAAAATGATTTAACGTTTTTTTTATTTTAAGTTGTTTTTTAGCCGTTTTAGCCTTTGAGCACGAAATATAAGTCCTCGTACGGGCACATATAATACGCCTTCCATAGTAGCAGATTGTTAATAGATAATAAATATTCACTATTAATAACATAATAATTTTTTTATTCGATTAATAAGTGCTAATATTGCGGCGTCAACCAACTAAACACAAATTAGTATGAAAATGTTACGTTATGTCTTGCTTTGCCTTCCATTGTTGGCAGGGTGTGCCTCAGAAGATATTCCTGAGGCAAAATCGGTACGTGCAAGTAATCTGCGTACTCCTCAGGAGGCAATCGCAGTTGCACAAAGTGTAGCCGATTTCATCAACCAAGAAAACGGAGTTAGTAGTCGTTCCGTGCGTTCGGTATCGAAAGTGTCCGTACTTGGTAGTGCTTCATTATCTCGCACTTCTCAAGATACACTTATCTATGCTGTAGACTTCGAAGATGGGAATGGTTATGCTTTAATATCTGCATCTCCTGTTGGTGAATCTGTAATAGGGTTTACCGAAGAAGGAAATTTCGATGCAGAACGTGCCGCAGAGAATCCGAACTACAATTACTATCTGAACGAGGCTAAGAACTATGTAGCTTCAACTTTGGTAGATATGCCTAACGACATTGGCCCGTTAGAACCAGTTACCCCAAGTATCACAAAGACAGATGAGATTTTCCCTGTTGTAATGGTGCAGTGGGGACAGTGTTATCCCGAAGGAATGTTCTGCCCGAACAAATTAGCCGGTTGCTCACAGACTGCAATGGCTCAGATGATGTCTTTCCTTGAAAGTCCTACTGAAATTGACTTCACATATCCTAACTGTGAGTTTACAGGTGTAACACTGGATTGGACATCGATTAAAAGGCACATGAAGTCAATCAACTCCACAGATCCGAGAGATATCAATTCTCACTCAATCGGTTGCATGGGTTCGTCTGTATTCCATCAGATGTTAGGACAACTTTGTAGAGAGCTTGGTCATAGGAATAATGCACATTATCTAACATATTATGGAGAAGAAAAAACGGTAACTCCAAGTACAAATGCTTATAATACATTTAGAGCATTAGTTGGTGCTTCTAAAATTTCAGGCTATAATTATTCCATGGACTTTCCCAAACTATTCAAAGAACTGAAAGCTAATGGAAGGAATAGCGCTGTGGCATATATTAGAGGTTGCGATGCCACCAACAATACAGAATTTGCTTGGGTTTGTGATGGGGGGTATGACATTATTACCACTACTCGAGCTTTGAAAATTGACGGCACGTGGGAATACGTAGATACACATAGCTATAGCATGCATTTCAACTGGGGCTGGTCCGGTGAAGACAATGGCTATTTCAACGCCGGTGTGTTTAAAACAGAAAATAGTGACTATCCAGGCAACTACAATAGTAGCAATCAATATTTCGTAGTATATAAATAAAAGGTGATCTATGAAAACAATTAAAACGTATATAATGCTTGCATTGGCGGTGGCTTTTGTAAGTTGCTCGAGCGATGAGCCGCAGATGATCGAAGGTGAACAGACCCGGGTAGAGGAGGTGACTCCTGCAGGTGATGAGTGTGTGGCTTTTGAGCTGACGGATGCTGAGAGCCGGGCAGCAGAAGAAACTGCAACTTTTGACGTAGCATTTTTTAAGGCTGTTTGTGCTGCGGAGGCTGACGAGGCAGTGGTAGCAGTGTCGCCGCTGAGCGCTCGAATTCTTATGGCGATGGTTGCAAATGCTGCCAACGATGAGGCTGCCGCAGAGATTGTTGAGGCCCTTGGATGTACTGACCTTAAGGCTTTAAATACACTATCCGGTAAGTATCTGACTACTTTGGGCTATCTTGATCCTACTGCAACAATTCAGATGGCAAATGGAGTATGGTATCATGAAGACTATACTCTCGCCGATGCGTTCAAGACTGCAATTGAGGGAGACTTCGGTAGCGAGACTCATTCTGTTGACCTTTACACCGGCAATACCATGAATCTCATAAACGGATGGGCCGCCGAAAAAACGAATAATAAAATTCCCGTGATTCTTGACATGCCAATTGATCAGTCCATAAAAGCCATTCTCGCTAATGCTCTCTATTTCTCGGGACAATGGTCCAATCCATTTGATGAAAAAGAGACAATAAAAGATGTTTTTCATGGCGTCAATGGTGATAAAGTTGTTGACATGATGTATATGCATGATTTTCAATCTATTGCAACTACTGCAATGTATACCGCTGTACGACTACCATTGGGTATGGAGGGTAAACTGGTTGCGACTTTTGTATTGCCCAATGCCTATACAGATGTCAATGATTTGATAGCAACAATGGATTTTGCAGAGCTTGAACAGGAATGTTTTTTCCCGGTCTTACCTACAGAGCTTTATGTGCCAACATTCAAAGTGAAGCCGGAGAAGGAATATAGGCTCAATGCGCCACTTGCCAGCCTTGGTATAACGAAAATAAATGAATTGTTACCCTCTCCAATGTTCTCGACAGAAATGCCGTCAAAATTCGATATCATACAAAAGGCGACAATAGAGGTGACAGAAAAAGGAGCCGAGGGAGCAGCCATTACAGACTGTGGATGGGCGGCCGGATATCACGATACCCCCCATATTTATGAAGTTAAGTTTGACCGACCGTTCCTGATGTACATCTCTCATCCGGAAACTAAAGCGATACTTCTTGCTACTCGTATCGGTGACATCATGTGATTAATCCCCACTAAATAGAAAGCAGGGCAGCCGAATCCGGTTGTCCTGCTTTTATACAATGACCGTTCCGGATTAAATATCTTGGAACGGTCATTTTTTAAGTTAGTGAGATTGCTCCACGGAGCTGTTGCTTCCAGTCGCAACGGGGGCTTAGAGCTTGCTTATTTCTTGGAGGCCTGATATTCGGCGTAGTATTCGTCGAGAATCTGGCGGATCTTCTTGCCTATGACGGCGTAGGCGTCTTTGTCGAGGTTGGCCTCGGAGGTGCGGATGCTCCATTCGGGGCCGTCGAAGCCGGAGCCGTTGAGGACTACCGTGGCGGTCTCCTTGGCGAGACGGATGGTCACGTCGAGGGAGTTGTGCGTGGCGGCAAGCCACTTGGCGAAGTCTTCGCCGTACACTTTGGTGGCCTGTACCATGAAGTCAATCTCAGAGTAGTAACCTACGCGGAGGTCATCGTCGAACTGCTTGAAGCCGGTGTTCTCCCACAGAGTGTCGAGGCGGTCGTGAATCATCTGCTGCATCTTGCCTTTGTAGACGTCTTCGGTGTCGAGGAGGCACTTGAGGGCGAAGAGGCTCATCTGTATCTGCTGCGGTGTGCTCAGGCCGGCGGTGTGGTTGAGGGCTACATCACGGCTGTCGGCTACCATACGGTCGATGAACTTGAGGTGGGGTACATCGAGGGTGAGTGATTCGTAGCGCTTGCGGAGGTCTTCTTTCTCGGCATCGGGGAGGGTGGCGATGAGGTGGTCGCATACGTTGTCCTGAGCGGCGGCCACTACTGCAAGACGCCAGCCGGTGGCACCGAAGTACTTGGAGAAGGAGTAGACACAGAGAGTGTTGTAGGGCAGCACATACATGAGGCTCTTGAAGTCCTTGGCGAAGGTGCCGTACACATCGTCGGTGACGATGATAAGGTTGGGATTGTCCTTGCGCACGATGTCGACGAGGGTCTTCATGTTGTCGTCGCTGAGGCGGTAGCTCGGAGGATTGGACGGGTTGATGAGGCAGAGCAGACGGATCGAGGGGTCGCGGAGCTTGTCGAGCTCGGACTCGGGGTACTGCCAGTGGTGGTAGCCGTCTTTCTCCACTTCGTTGGCGCTCACTGTCACTACGTCGAAGTTGAAGCGGTCGAGCTCGGGAATCTCGATGTAGGGAGTGAAGAGGGGCGCCATGAGGGCAATCTTGTCGCCGCGCTTCACGAGGTGGTTGGCCTGCAGGGAGTCGAATACATAGCACATAGCAGCTGTGCCGCCCTCGGTGGCGAAGAGGTCGTACTCCTTGCCTCCGCCTGCCGCGCGATTGCCCATCTCCTGCGCGAGGTAGGGGCGTATGGCGGCCTCGGTGTACTTGAGGATTCGAGGCGGGGTGGGGTACTGGTCGCCGATGATACCTTCGGCCCATTCGTAGGCCAGTTCGTCGCGGTCGGCGCCGAGAGTTTCGACCATGTATCGGTAGGCCTTGGTCAGAAGGTCGGCGCCGGGAGCGGTGGCGTTGTCGGCGAGGAATTTTTCGAAGCGGTCGGCGCTGCCATCCTTGGCGGGGATGCCTGCTATGCCGGGCTCGTCGGTGTAGACACGGCGGCACTCGGCGAGGGCGAAGGAACCCAGGAGGAAGAATGCCTCGCGGGCGTCGGTGGCTATCCAGTTGGGATTGCCGCGGCCGGCGTTGAGGAAGGCCGAGTTCGACTTACGGGCGTCGGCCTTGGCAAGTTCGATGAGCTCGTTTTTGATTTCGAAGGGGCTGAGCTGGCTCAGCGCTTCTTCGTTCTTTTTACTCAGGGGATTGTTGGAGTTCATATATTGTAGTAGTTTGATTATTAGCTATATCGGTTGATGCGGTGGTATTAGGCGCAGAAGTTATCAGACAATGAGCACGAGAGCCACACCCATCAATATGAGGAGAGTATTGCCTATGGCGTATGTCACGGTGTACCCCATTGCAGGGACGGTGGAGCCGAGGGAATCTTGGATAGCGCCGAGGGCAGCGGTGGTGACACGCGAGCCGGCGCAGCAGCCCAGGTTGATGGCGGGGTGGAACTTGAAGATTTTGTTGCCCATCCATATGCCGATGAGCAGAGGAATAGTGGTACAGATGATACCTGCTACGAGGAGCATCCAGCCTACCTGTGCCAGACCCGATACGAAGCTCGGTGCCGAGGAGATGCCTATGACGGCGATGAACATATTCAGGCCCAGGTTATTGAGCAGCCATACTGACGACTCGGGAATGCGGCCGAATGAGGGGTGACGGCTGCGGAGCCAGCCCAGTACGAGGCCTGCGATAAGTGCGCCACCGGAGGTGGAGAGGCTGATGGGGATGCCGCCGAGGTGGATGGTGATGGCGCCGATGAGTGCGCCGATGAAGATACCGAGGCCTACGAATACCATGTCGGTCTGATTCGAGGGACGGTCGGCGTAGCCGAGAGCCTGGACGGCAGTCTCTACTTCACGTTTGAGGCCTGAGATGGTGATCATGTCACCGCGCTGCAGCTTGGTCTGCGAGAGTACGGGGAGGCTCTGACCGCCGGCAGTTATGTCTTTTATGATGACGCCGCGCATGAAGTCGCGTCCACGGAGCTCGTCGACGGTGAGACCGTCAATGTCTTTCTTCGAAATCATCACGGGGAGCTGCTCCACGGGGAAGTTGAGGAGTTCGGCGTCAACTATTTCGGGGCCGATCCAGCTCTCGTCTTCGATGATGAATTCGCGGCGTCCGCTGAGTACTATCTCGTCGCCTTTGGCTACCTTGACGTCGGAGGCGGGATCGTCCACAAGGGTGCCGTTCTGACGGACGCGGTCAACGAAGAGGCGGCGGCCGAGCTCGGATTCGTGAGCCTCAATCTCGGCGATGGTGCGTGGAGTGTCGAAGAATTCACCGTCGGCACGATAGGCACGGAATACTACGGGACGCATGGCGTTGACGTAGGCCGGATCGCTGGAGGCAGAGCTTTGGTTCATGCTCTTTTCGAGTTCGGCAGTCTGCTCTTTTACCTTCTTTATGCCGCCGAGCATGGCCGGGCCGATGTAGCTGAGGATGTAGGCCGAACCGATGGTGCCGAAGATGTAAGTGACGGCGTAGCAGACGGGTACGATGTTGGTCCAGGCCTGCTTGTCGGCAGCGGAGGCTGTGAGGGTGCTGATGGTATCGTCGCCCACGCCGATGACGGCGGAAATGGTCTGGGCTCCTGCGAAGAGGCCGGCGGCCTCACCGGGATTGTAGCCGAAAGCGTAGGATACACCCAGAGTGACAGCGAAACAGATGACGCACATCACCACGGCGAAGATGACCTGCTTGATACCCGAGCCGCGGAGGGCGCGGAAGAACTGCGGGCCCACGCTGTAGCCGATGGCGAAGAGGAAGAGAAGGAAGAAAACGGACTTGACAGGCCCGGAGATGGGGATATCGAGCTGACCTACGAGGACGCCCACAAGGAGCACGGAGGTCACGGTGCCGAGAGAGAAGGATTTGTACTTGAGTTTGCCCAGCCAGAAGCCCAGTCCCAGTGTCAGGAAAATCGCTATGGCGGGGTTGTCGCGAAGGGTATTGATAAACCAGTCCATAATGTAGTTGAATGTAGTGAGTATATATCGATAAAACGACCCCGCCGCAATAAAGTTCGTCTCCCGCCGGCCGATTCCCGCCGGCGCGGACTCTGCATCCACAGCGAGTTCGACCGTCATAATAAAATCAAGAATACCATAAAGTCGCCACGGAAATGTGATTGCGGTAAAAAAAGTTAAATACTCGTGGCGTAGTTGCAAAAATATTGGGAATTGTTATATATTTGCAAATTAAGAAACTATAAACAATCCCGCAATGATTGATGTCAGGACAGCCGCAAAGTATCTGATTTACCGATATGAACAGGAATCAGGTAATGTCATGGATGAAATGAAGCTCCACAAATTGCTTTACTTCACCCAGCGGGAAAGCTTTGTCCTATTGGGAAAACCCATGTTTCTCGATCGATTTGAAGCCTGGAAATATGGACCGGTAATGCGCTGTCTCAGAAAAGCTCATTGGAAAACTCAGATTTCGTCGATGTTACCGGAGGACTCCGAGTATATTCCAGTCCTTGAGGATACGTTGAACAGATACTCATCGATGGATTCGTGGACGTTAAGCAGCATTTCCCATGGCGAAACCTGTTGGCAGAAAGCAAAAGACAAGGAGGTGAGCTCAATCCCTGTGGCAATCGAGACTTCGGATATAGAATACGATGCCATGCTCATCAAGCGTAGAAGATTCATGTGCTCCAAATGAAAATTACATCAGAGCAAATAGCCATTCTTGACTCGTTTCGCGTCACGAGGTTGAAAGACGACGAGTCATTGCTCAGGATTGTCTCGGCATTTAAGAATACTAAGAACGAAAACTTGGTTGAATACCTTGTTGGTGAGGCATTTGATGACGATGACAAGAACAGATGTGCCTGCTATGTAGTACGAGATGCTGACGATGATATTCTCTGCTATTTTTCAATCAAATGTGGACTTCTGTATTCTGAATTCGAGGAACTGAAAAAGTTTGAAAAATTCAAGAATCATAAGATAAAACTTATGGAACTTGAACAGAGGAGTGATAACGCTAAGGTCCGTGAATATATAGCTGACATCAAGAAGAAACTCCGGGAAGCCAAGGACGATATAGAGCGGTTATTAGGCAATTTTGAGTCGCTGCCTCCCAACAAGCAAGTGGCAAAATCGTTTCCCTCTATAGAGCTGACCCACTTTTGCGTCAATGAGACTTATAGAGAGAAATGGCAGACGTATGGTTTCTCGGCAAGAAACAGAATAGGTACTACTATGTTCTGGCATGTGATTGTTGGAATTATAGAAAGAATAAGGAATCTTACCGGCTGTGAATATCTATATCTTTTTGCGGCCGATGCCACTTCTGACCGTCACTTGGTGAATCATTACAAGAATATGATGGAGCTTCGCGAGGAAATGACAATGTCAGCTCTTCAGCCCATCTACGATTTCAATTGTACTTTTCTCTGTGCGGATATCAGTTCGCTTCTCAATGCCAGAGTTGAATTCTATAATGATTTCAACGTCAACGAAGAAATCGTCTGAGAATCTTTTGAATTAAACCGCCAACAGGTATCGAGGGAGAGTATACGCTACATAGCGGACGGCTGAGATAGAACACCGCACGAGTCTATCTGAATTAAAGACCGCAGTGCGAAAATGGGGCGGGATTTTGTCATGTCGATATTTAGCCGTATCTTTGTGCATCATTTTATCACACACTGACTAATAGTCATCCTCACAACACACACTGTATGCAGGAGAAGATAGTAATCCTTGATTTCGGTTCGCAGACGACGCAGCTCATCGGCCGCCGTATCCGCGAGTTGAATATCTATAGTGAGATTATCCCTTACAACAAATACCCCTTCGGACGGGAGAAGGAAGAGGGTATCATCGGCGTCATTCTCTCCGGCAGCCCCCTGTCGGTCTATGATGAAGGCGCCTACCGCGTTGATATCCCCCGTATTACGGCTGCCGTGCCGGTGCTCGGTATCTGCTACGGCGCCCAGCTCACCGCCTATACCTACGGTGGCAATGTGGAGCCCGCTCCCTCGCGCGAGTATGGCCGCGCACGTCTGTCGATGGTCGACGCCAACTGTCCTCTCCTTGCCGGCATCGACCCCGGCGCACAGGTGTGGATGAGCCACGGCGATACCATCACCGCTCTCCCCGAGGGCTTCGAGGTGGTGGCTTCCACCGATGATGTACGCTTCGCCGCCTTCCAGGCTCCCGCCTCGGCAGGCAAGCTCTGGGGCGTACAGTTCCACCCCGAAGTATATCACAGCGAATGTGGCATGCAGCTGCTGAGCAACTTTGCCAAGGGTATCTGCGGCGCGTCCTGCTCATGGAGCGCCGAGTCGTTCATCGACAGCACCGTGGCACAGCTCCGCGAGACTCTCGGTGACGACCGTGTGATTCTCGGCCTCAGCGGTGGTGTCGACTCTTCTGTCGCCGCCGTGCTGCTCAACCGCGCCATAGGCAAGCACCTCACCTGTATCTTCGTGGATCACGGTATGCTGCGCAAGGACGAGTTCGCCTCCGTGCTACGCGACTATGAGTGCCTGGGCCTCAACGTGATAGGCGTAGATGCCTCCGACAAGTTCTTCGCCGACCTCGCAGGCGTCACCGATCCCGAACGCAAGCGCAAAATCATCGGCGCCGACTTCATCGAAGTCTTCGATGCCGAGGCCGCCAAGATAACCGATGCCCGCTGGCTCGCCCAGGGCACCATCTATCCCGACTGTATCGAATCCCTCTCCATCACCGGCACCACCATCAAGAGCCACCACAACGTGGGCGGTCTGCCCGAGCGCATGAATCTGAAGCTCTGCGAACCCCTTCGACTGCTCTTCAAGGACGAGGTACGCGCCGTGGGCCGTGCTCTGGGGATGCCCGAGCACCTTATCGGCCGTCATCCCTTCCCCGGTCCCGGCCTGGCAGTGCGCATCCTCGGCGAGGTGACACGCGAGAAAGTGTCCATCCTTCAGGAAGCCGACCATATCTTCATCAAGGGGCTGCGCGACTGGGGTCTTTACGACAAAGTATGGCAGGCCGGAGCCATCCTCCTCCCCGTGCAGAGCGTGGGTGTGATGGGCGACGAACGCACCTACGAGCGTGCCGTAGCACTCCGCGCCGTCACTTCAACCGATGCCATGACCGCCGACTGGGCACACCTCCCCTACGACTTCATGGCCTTCGTGAGCAACGAGATTATCAACAAAGTCCGCGGCGTCAACCGCGTATGCTACGACATCTCCTCAAAACCCCCGGCAACAATCGAGTGGGAGTGATAAAGACTCATTCAGACACCTCTGAACTATAGCCAATTACACCCCATTGAAGCAATCCACACGGATTGATACCAAACAGTTACAAGCAATCCACGGTTAACTCGCTGAGTCAGCCGTGGATTGTCGCTTTTGCCAGTTTTGTGGCAGATACGGACAGTCACTGTGACATACCCTCTGTGCGTTATGAGCCGCCGGAATCGGTCAGAAGTTGTAGCCCAGGGAGACGGCGAGGACGTGGCGATGGATGCGTACTTTCTTGTCGCGGTTGCCGTAGGAGGCGAGGGGGGTGAAGCTGACACCGGTGGAGAGGCCCACATAGTAAGCCTGCGCGAAGGTCATGCTCAGCGAGATTCCCCATCCGGCATCCACGCGTTTCCAGCCGTGCTTGAAGAGGTCGACGGTCTTGTCCGGCAGGGGTACGGCGGCGTCGAAGTTGGCCTGAAGTCCCTGGCGTGCCGATAGGTTGACGTTGACGTAGGGGCCTGTGGCGATGCCGAGTTGCATCAGCGGCGATATGTCGTGATGCCAGCCCACATATACGGGTACGCGCAGGCTGTAGAGGCGTGCTGTCCCGTCGAGGTAGCTCTGGTCGTCGAACTCGGCAAGTCCCTTCGACGAAAAGCCTGTGTAGGAGAAGTAGAGGCTCGGTTCGACGTAGAAATTGCGAGGCAGGTCGAAACTTGCCACGCCGCCGATGGAGAGTCCGGCGCCGGTGTCGTACAGTTTGGTGCCACCCGAGGGGAACGTGACGTCCATACTCGTGCGCACACCCCATGTCTGAGCGGTGGCTCCGACAACGCTGCATAATGCGATAGAAATAGCAGCGGCTGCTTTGATGATACAATTGCGAACCATGAGAGAAGATGTTTAGATGTAAATATTACAATGTCATCTTATTAATTGTTCGGCGAGGATGAGAAAGAGAGGTCTGCGATGATGGCACGGGCCGGCCGGTCGATAAATAGTGCCTTTTTATCGGTATGAGTTTGTGGATGTTGGCGGCGTTTACTATTTTTGTGGCATCAAATAAGTGCAGGCCTTATGTCGGAAACAAACTCTGTGCGCTCGCGAATGCTTACAGCGATTTCGCATACCATCTTCCTTGTCATCATCTTCGTGTTGCCGGAGGTGATGATGTACGTCGCTATGCCGGACCGCATGTCAGTGGGCTTCGCGCCGCGCTTCTACCTTAAGAGCCTGCTGTATATAGGTGTTTTCTATCTCAACTATCTCGTGCTCATCGACAGGCTGCTCGTGCGCGGTCACAGGCGAGGCATATTGACCTTCTTCGTGGTCAATCTACTGGTGTTGGCCGCCGGTGTGGCTCTCGGATGGCTGCTGATGCACTGGTTCCAGGACGCACCTCCCCGCCGTCCGCGCACGGCATGGAAGACAGGCTCTTTCATCCTGCGCGACTGCGGAATGTTCATACTCACCATCGGTCTTGCCGTGGCACTGCGTCTGACCGCCAAGTGGGACGACCTCCGACGACAGAGGCAGGAACTGATAGCCAATCAGCGTGCTACCGAGCTCGAAAGCCTCAAGCAGCAGATCAACCCGCACTTCCTCTTCAACACTCTCAATACCATCTACGCCCTTATAGCTATCGACGGTACGGCGGCACAAGATGCCGTGCACCGTCTGTCGGCCATGATGCGCTATATGCTCTACGATAATGTGGCGATGGTGCCGCTGTCGAAAGAGGCCGATTTTATCCGCAATTATGTGTCGCTCATGAGCCTGCGTATGAGTGACTGCCGCGTGCGACTCACTATCGACATCACCGGCCACGAGGATGCCATGGTGGCTCCGTTGGTGTTCATAACACCGGTGGAGAATGCCTTCAAGCACGTCGCCATGTCTCATGCCGCCGAGGAGGAACTGACCATCCGCCTGGCAGTCGACGACACCGCCGTGGTACTCACGACATCGAACCCCTATGCACCCGTGTCGACGAGCAACTCCGGCCACGGCCTGAAAATACTGCGTCGCCGCCTCACCCTTATCTACGGCCAGCGTGCATCCTTCAGCGCCCGCGCCGAGGGCAATAATTTCCTCACCCGTCTATCAATACCTCTCGCTGCAAAATGACAGAAACCGGTACCATCCGTTGCCTCGTTGTCGACGACGAACCCCTTGCGGCAGCGTTGATAAGTTCGTACGTGAACCGGACTCCAGGCCTCGTGCTTGTAGGCGAAGCTCACAATGCCGACGCCGCCCTCGCGGTGGTCAATGCCGAAGCCGTCGACCTCGTGTTCCTTGACATCCACATGCCCGGGTTGAGCGGCACCCAGTTGGCACGTTTGCTGCCTGCCACCACACGGGTGGTATTCACCACAGCCTATACAGACCATGCTCTCGAAGGCTTTCGTCTCGATGCGCTGCACTATCTCCTCAAGCCCGTCAGCTACGAAGAATTCATGGAGGCCATCGTACGCGCACGGCGCCTGCTGCAGTCGCGTCCCGATGTTGCCGAGACTGCCCCCGATGAGCAAACGCAAACACGCGTGTCGCGCGAATTTATCACAGTCAAGAGCGAGTATCGCCTCGTGCGCATACCCGTGGCGGAGATAGAGTACATCGAAGGCCTCAAAGACTATGTGAAAATCTACACCGCCGAGAGTGACAAAGCCATCCTGTCGCTTATGAGCATCAAGAGCCTCGAGGATACTCTGCCACCCGAGCAGTTCATGCGTGTGCACCGCTCCTTCATCGTCAACATCGACAAGGTGAGGGTAGTGGAGCGCAACTGCATCATCATGGGCGGTCGTGCCATCCCGGTGAGCGACTCCTATCGCCGCGACTTCCTCGCCCGCATCGGCTGATGCCGCGGTGACGTTGCTGTCGAGATTGGCACCGTATCGGCTGATGCCGCGGGGGTAGATGTGGGCGCAATTGCGCAAAAGTTACGTAAATTGGAGAATTTTTTGTATATTTGCGCGGTAAACCCATCAGCGCTATGAGAAAAATTATCCTTTCGGCCGCTTTTGTAGTGGCTTGTACCATAACTAACGCCGCGGAGACTCCCCTCTGGCTTCGCAATGCCAAGATTTCGCCCGACGGCTCCCGCATAGCTTTCACCTACAAAGGCGATATATTCACCGTACCCACCACCGGCGGCGTGGCCACGCGTATCACCGCCCAGCCTACTTACGAGACGGCTCCCGTATGGAGTCCGGATTCGAAGACGCTCGCTTTCGCGTCGGACCGCTTCGGCAATTTCGATGTCTTCATCACCCCCGCCGACGGCAAAGGCGAGTGGACACAGCTCACATTCAACAGCGCCTCCGAGACCCCGGAGGCCTTCACTCCTTCTGGCAAAGCCGTGCTCTTCAGCGCTGCCATTCAGGACCCGGCGTCGAGCGCACTCTTCCCCACCGGACGCATGACAGAGCTCTACAGCGTCACCCTCGACGGCGCGGCGCCTCAGCAACTGCTCGCCACTCCTGCGATGAATGTTTCCTGGGCGCCGGACGGCAAGAGTTTTCTCTACCAGGATGTGAAGGGCTTCGAGAACAACTGGCGTAAGCATCATACATCATCCGTCACCCGCGATATACGCCGCTACACACCGGCTACGGGCGCCGACGAAGTGGTGATTGATGTCCTCGGCGAGGATCTCTGGCCCGTCGATGGCGGCGATTATATCTACTGGGTGGCTGAGCGTAAGCCTGCCAAGTCGCTCAATGTATATCGTGCTCCTGCTTCGAATCCCGCTGCTGCCGAGAAACTTACGTCTTTCAATCGCCATCCTGTGCGCTTCCTCTCCCGCGCCGACAACGGTACGCTTGCCTTCACCTACGATGGCGAGCTCTACACCATGGCTCCCTCCGGCAAGCCTGCCAAGGTGGCCGTGGAAATCAATGCCGACTTCCCCGATGAGACCGTCAAGAACAGCGCCACACGCGGTGGCAGTTCCGTGACACCATCGCCCGACGGCAAGAATATTGCTTTCATCTACCGCGGCGATGTGTATGTGACCCCGGTAGAGTACAGCACCACCAAGCAGATAAGCAATACTCCTCAGGCTGAAGGTCATGTGGTGTGGGGCGATGATTCGACCCTCTACTACGACAGCCGCCGCGACGGAGCGCCGAATATCTACCGCGCCACCCGTGCTATCAGCTCTGAGCCCGACCTCGCCCATGCCACCGTCATCAAGGAAGAACCCGTCTTCACCACCGACAAGCACGAGCGCATCAAGCCTCTTATCTCGCCCGATGGCAAGAAGATGGCTTTCATCCTGGACCGCAACATCCTGGCAGTCCGCGACATGAAGTCCGGCAAGGTGCACCAACTTACCGACGGCTCTACCTTCCGTCATCGCAACGGCGGCTTCTCCTACAGCTGGTCGCCCGACTCCAAGTGGCTCGCCCTCGAGATTGTAGACCGTCAGCACGACCCCTACACCGATATAGCCTTGGTCAACGTGGAGACCGGCGAACTCACCAACCTCACCAACAGCGGCTATTTCGACGAGAATCCCAAGTGGGTCTTCGACGGCAATGCCATCGCCTTCGCCAGCGAACGCCTCGGTATGCGCAATCACGCATCGTGGGGCTCGCAGATGGATGTCTTCGCAGTGTTCCTCAACGACAAGGCCTACGACGAATTCAAACTCAGCAAGGAAGAACGCGAACTGCTGCCTAAGAAAAATTCTGCCGACACCCTCGTCAATGTGCAGCTCGACGGTATGGACCGACGCATCGCCCGTCTCACACCGATGTCGACCGATCTGATTGATTACTATATAGATAAGGATGGCAAGAAATTGACCTACACCTCGGATGCCGATGGCTCGGGTGCCTTCATCTGGGAGTACGACCTCCTCGACGGTGATCTGGCCATGAAACGTCGACACAGCGAGCGCGCCGGTTTCGACCTTACCCCCGACGGCAAGAACGTATTCCTCATCGGCCGCACTCCTTATAAATACGGTGCGACACCGAAGGCTATCTCTTACAATGCCACGATGACTCTCGACCCCGCCGCTGAGCGCGAATTCATGCTCGACTATGTGGAGCGCGAGACCCGTGAACGTTTCTACACCGCTGATATGAACGGTGTTGACTGGACAGGACTGGTGAAGGACTATCGCAAGTTCCTGCCTCATATCTCGAACAACTACGACTTCGCCGAACTCCTCAGTGAGCTCCTCGGCGAACTCAATGTGAGCCACACCGGTGGCCGCTATGCCGGTCGTTCGGCCACTAAAGCTCCCGAGAATACCGCATCGCTCGGCGTGCTCCTCGATATGAACTATCCCGGCCCGGGTGCCCGTATTGCCGAGACCCTCGCCCACGGACCGCTGTCCGGTCTGGCTTCGGCAGGCGATATCATCACCGCTATCAACGGTACCGACGTGACCACCCGGATGCCTCTCGACCGCCTGCTCTCCGACGCCTCCGGCCACCGCACCCTCGTGAGCCTGCAAGGCGCCGACGGCAGCAAGCGCGATGTCACCGTACGCCCCATCAGCAAGGGCAAGGAGCGCGATATGCTCTACGACCGTTGGGTGGCTCAACGTGCGCACGATGTCGACAGCCTCTCCGGCGGTCGCCTCGGCTATGTGCACATCTCGTCGATGGACGATGAATCCTTCCGCAAGGTCTACTCCGACCTCCTGGGCAAGTACAACGACCGCGAAGGCGTGGTAATCGACATCCGCTGGAATGGCGGCGGCCGTCTGCACGAGGACATCGAAGTGCTCCTCAGCGGAGAGAAATATTTCACTCAGGAGATACGCGGCAATGCCACCTGCGATATGCCCTCGCGCCGCTGGAACAAGCCCTCCATCATGCTTATGTCCGAGGCTTGCTACTCCAACGCCCACGGCACACCCTGGGTGTATAGCCACCGAGGCCTCGGCAAGCTCGTCGGTATGCCCGTGGCCGGTACTATGACCTCCGTAAACTGGGTCACCATGCAGGATCCCACCATGGTATTCGGTATTCCTGTTGTAGCCTACCGCCTCGCCGATGGTTCGATACTTGAGAATCAGCAGCTTGAGCCTGATATAAAGGTAGCCAACGAACCTGCCGACATCGTGGCCGGCGTAGATACACAGCTCCGCGCCGCAGTGACAGAACTCCTCCGCGAAATCGACGCTAAAAAGAGAGCCTATGCCCCTCAATATCATAGCAGAGAGCAGTAGTACGCGTACCGAATGGGCCATCGTCGACGGGCGTACTATCGTAGAGCATGCCTTCACCACCGGTCTGAATCCCTTCTTCCAGACGCGTCGCGAGATATCACACAGCATACGTCTTGAACTTCCCGAGGTCTTCTTTCGCCGCCGATGGAATCATGTGTATTTCTATGGTGCCGGCTGTGCCACGCAGGAGAAGTGCAAGATAATGGAGTCGTCGCTGGTGGCGCAGTTCAAGACACCCGTCACCGTGGAGAGCGACCTCCTCGGCGCCGCACGCGGCCTGCTCGTGCGCGAGTCGGGTCTGGCATGTATCCTCGGCACAGGCTCGAACAGTTGTCTCTACAATGGTCATGAGATCACCAAGACCGTGGCACCTCTCGGTTTCATCCTCGGCGACGAAGGCTCCGGCGCCTACCTCGGCAAGACCCTTATCGCCGATATGCTCAAAGGCATAGCTCCCACCGAAATAACACAGGCTTTCTATGAGAAATTCATGGTGACGCCGAATGTGCTCATGGACGATGTCTACACGAATGTACTGCCGTCGCGAGCCTTGTCGAAATACTCCGTTTTCCTCGCCGAGCATCTCGATAATGCTTATTGCTATCAGCTTGTCTACTCGGCCTTTATGCGCTTCTTCTCGCGCAATATCGCGGCGTATGCCTATCGCGAGCAACCGCTATGCTTCGTGGGCTCGGTATGCGTGATGTACAAGGATATACTCCTGCGTGCCGCACGCGACTTCGGCGTGGAAGTATCGAAAATAATACGCTACTCCATGCCCGGCCTGGTGGAATATCATGCCGACGAACCATAAAAGCCTCAAAACATTCTACCGCAGTATTGCAGTAAGCCAAAAATTTGGTAACTTTGTGCCCGACTTCATGCGCCACGAGCCATGCCCGGGCACATTGCCTTTTAATAACGTTAGACCTTATTCTATGGCTTCTGATAAAATCAAAATCTGGCGAACAGCCCGTGACTATCTGTTCATTACCTTCGGCATGGCCATCTATGCGCTGGGCTTCTGCGCTTTCATCCTCCCGGAGAAGGTCGTCATCGGTGGCGTGACCGGTATCGGCACCATCATCTACCTGCTCACCGGTATCCCTGTGGCACTGTCGCAGTACGGCTTGAACCTCATCCTCCTTGCTATAGCTTATAAGGTAGTAGGTCGTGGTTTCGTCCTGAACACCATCTTCGGCGCCACGATGATATCGCTCTTCATCGGTATATTCCAGCCCATGTTCCCCGAGAGTCTCACGCACGAACCATTCATGAACATCGTCCTCGGCGGTCTCATGGCAGGTCTTGGCGTAGGCATGGCATTTACTCACAACGGTTCGTCCGGTGGTACCGATATCGTTGCCGCCATGGTGGCCAAGCATACCAATGTGAGCTTCGGTCGCACCATGCTGTACGTCGATATCTTCATCATCTCCTCTGCCTATTTCATAAGCCATCGCATCGACCTTGTGGTATGCGGCTACATCGTGCTGATGCTCACATCCTACACCGCCGACCTTATCATCAACACCAACCGTCAGGCGGTACAGTTCACTATCTTCTCGAAGTACTGGCGCGAGATAGCCACGGCCATCAACAATGATGCGAATCGTGGTTGTACAGTGCTCTCCGGCATGGGCTGGTACAGCAAGCAGGAGGTGAAGGTGCTCCTTGTGATGTGTCGCAAGATTGAATCGGTGACAATATCGCGTATCATAAAGTCTATCGACCCCGATGCCTTCATCACCCAGGCCAACGTCAATGGTGTATACGGTAAAGGCTTCGACGAACTCAAGGTAAAGATGACTGCTCACAGCAGCCGCCATACCCCTCAGGAGAAGGCTGAGATGGCTGCAGCCAAAGCTGTCACCGATGGTGTCGCACCGATGGAAGCCACAGGAGTTGTAGCTGAAGGTGCAGCATCGATGGAGGCCACGGAAGTTGCTGCACACGCCACCTCGGGCACTGAGGCTACAGCTAATAATTAAATCCAGGCGCCATGAATACCACCCTGCGACGCATAGCCGATATGTATATCGACGGGTTCCGCAATATGACGGTCGGTCGCAAGCTGTGGCTGCTCATTGCGGTCAAGGTGATACTCTTCTTCGCTATCCTGAGACTGTTCTTCTTCCCTAATATCCTCAGCGAGAACTACGATAACGATGCTGACCGTGCCGAGGCCGTGGCCACAGCCCTCTCTCGCGAGTGACAAGATTTGTGAAATCTATACTAACATTAATAACACCATAAATACCTGATACTATGAACGATCTGATGAGTACCGTGGACTGGTCGCGCGCGCAATTCGCGCTCACGGCCATGTATCACTGGCTCTTTGTGCCGCTCACCATCGGCTTGTCCGTGATAGTGGCAATTATGGAGACACTCTACCTGCGAACAGGCCTTGAGAGATGGAAAAACATCACTAAATTCTGGATGACCGTCTTCGGCATCAACTTCGCCTGCGGTATCGCCACAGGCCTTATCCTCGAATTTGAGTTCGGTACCAACTGGTCGAACTACAGCTGGTTCGTCGGTGATATTTTCGGCGCACCGCTTGCCATCGAAGGTCTCCTGGCATTCTTCATGGAGGCTACCTTCGTGGCTGTGATGTTCTTCGGATGGAACAAGGTGAGCCCCCGTTTTCATCTTCTTTCCACCTGGCTTGTGGCACTCGGTGTGTCTCTGTCGGCGCTGTGGATTCTCGTGGCAAATGCGTGGATGCAGTATCCCGTGGGCATGCGCTTCGACCCCGACCAGATGCGCAATGTGATGGACAACTTCTGGGCCGTCACCCTCAGCCCCGTGGCTATGAATAAGTTCTTCCATGCTGTCAGCAGCGGCTGGGCGCTTGCAGGCGTATTCGTCGCCGGCGTAAGCTGCTGGATGCTGTGGAAGAAGCACAATATCAGCGCCGCCCGCAGCTCGCTCGCCATCGGCGCCTGGGTAGGCCTCATCGGTATGCTCGCCACAATGTTCACCGGCCACGGCTCGGCGGTGCAGGTAGCCCGTGTGCAGCCTATGAAGCTCGCTGCCATGGAGGGTCTCTACCGTGGTAATGTAGGCCAGAACCTTGTGGCCTTCGGTATCCTCAAGTCCGACCCCGCCGCCACACCTGATGATCCCATGCTCTTCAGCGTCGACATTCCCTACGGCCTCTCGCTCCTCATCGATATGAAGACCGACACCTATGTGCCCGGTATCAACGACCTCATCGACGGACGTACAATCACCGCCTCCGGCGACACCGTATATGGCGAGAGCTACGACGACCGCATCCTCTCCGGTAAGGCCGCCCGCGATGCTCTCCGCGGCTACAATGCCGCCCGCGCTATGGGCGACACCGCTGCAGCCGATGAATGTCTCGAAGTGCTCGAGAATAACTATGCCTCCTTCGGCTACGGCTATCTGCCTGATGCACAGGCTGCCGTACCGCCTGTGGGTACATCCTTTTACGCCTTCCACCTCATGGTGCTCGTGGGCGGTCTGTTACTGCTCGTTCTCGTGGTACTCGTATTCGCTGCCAAGTGGCGCACGGCATGGCTCGAACACAAGTGGCTGCATATCACCGGTATGCTTTCCATCGCTCTGGTGTGGATTTGCAGCCAGGCGGGCTGGGTGCTCGCCGAGGTGGGCCGACAGCCTTGGGTTATTCAGGATATTATGCCTACTACCGTGGCTATCAGCGATATTCCGTCATCGTCGGTGCAGCTCACATTCTGGATTTTCGCCGCTATCTTTACAGCTCTCCTCATTGCCGAAGTGAGCATCATGCTCAACTATATCAATACGGCGTCTAAAAAGAACCTTGAAAATAACGATTGACCATGGAAACCCTCGAACTCTTACAGAATTATTGGTGGCTGCTGATCGCCGTCCTCGGTGCAGCCCTCGTGTTCCTTCTTTTTGTGCAGGGTGGCCAGTCGATGCTCTACTGCAACTCCACCTACGAGCAGCGCCAGTTGATGGCCAACAGTCTCGGCCGCAAATGGGAATTCACCTATACCACCCTCGTGGTATTCGGTGGAGCGTTCTTCGCCTCCTTCCCTCTTTTCTACAGCACCAGTTTCGGCGGTGCCTACTGGTTGTGGATGCTTATCCTTCTCAGCTTTGTCCTCCAGGCTGTGAGCTATGAGTTCCGCCGCAAGAAGGGTAATGTCTATGGTACCGGTGTGTATGATATCTTCCTGATGTTCAACGGTCTGGTGGGCTGTGTGCTCCTCGGCGTGGCTGTGGGTACATTCTTTTTCGGAGGTGCTTTCACCGTATCGTTCGGCAATATCCTCGATGGTACCGCCCCCGTCATCTCGCAGTGGGCGCCTACACACGGCCTTGAGGCCATCGCCTGCTGGAAGAACCTCCTGCTCGGTTTCGCCGTCTTCTTCCTCGCCCGCACACTTGCCTCGATGTATTTCATCAACAACATCGGCGGCGCCGCAGCCTTCACTGCCCGCATGCGCGTGCGCACCCTCCGCAACGGCCTCATCTTCGCCGTCCTTTTCGTGGCCTTCCTCGTGGTACTCTTGCTTCAGAGCGGCTACCGCCAGGTCGATGGTGCTATGGTGGCAGAGAACAATATCTACCTCCACAATCTGCTGAATATGTGGTGGCTGGCTATCATCTTCCTCGCCGGTGTAGTAGCCGTCCTCGCGGCCATCTTCTGCACATGGCGCTCTGCCACATGGCGTGGCGGTATCTGGGTGGCAGGCTTCGGCGTCGCTGCCGTGGTATGCGTGCTCTTCCTCATCGCCGGCTACGGCGGCACTGCCTACCTGCCTTCGACAGTCGATGCGGCATCGTCGCTCACCCTTGCCAATAGTAGCTCGTCGCTCTTCACCCTCACCGTGATGAGCTATGTATCAATCCTCGTGCCCTTCGTCCTCGCATACATATGGTACGCCTGGTCGAAGCTCAATGCCACTCTGCTCACCGCCGAGGAACTCGAACACTCGTCGCATAAATACTAATTGTAACAGACAGGCTGTGTCAAATTGCATCCTCAGCACAAAATAGGTAGCTAACGACGTAGGGTCGCTCCATGGAGCGACCCTACGTCAGGGGAGCGCAGGTGGGTGTTGCGGGGATTTTAACCCGGGCGCGCCGACTCGGCCCCCCCGCCGGGGGCGCATTTTTT
>CAMWKV010000029.1 GCA_947174915.1 uncultured Porphyromonadaceae bacterium
AACTGCGGCGCTACAATCCCTCGTCGCCAGACTATTCGGTACTCTACAGCTATCTCGACACGCTCCTGAATCTGCCGTGGACCAAAGAAAGCCCACGCGCTAACGACCTGTCAGCCGCCACCGAGACGCTCGAGACCGAGCACTATGGACTCGAGAAGGTGAAGGAACGCATCATAGAGCAGCTTGCCGTGATGATGCACAACCCCACAGCGAAAGCCCCCATCATCTGTCTCGTTGGCCCTCCCGGCGTGGGCAAGACTTCAATCGGCCGTTCGGTAGCACATGCTCTCGGACGCGTGTACGAGCGTGTGTCCTTCGGCGGCCTGCATGACGAAGCCGAGATACGCGGTCACCGCCGTACTTATATAGGTGCAATGCCGGGCCGTATCATCGACGCCATGAAGCGCGCCGGCACCGTCAACCCGGTGTTGATGCTCGACGAAATCGATAAAATAGGGGCTGACTACAAGGGTGACCCTGCCGCCGCCCTCCTCGAAGTGCTCGACCCGGAGCAGAACTGCCGCTTCCACGATAACTATATAGATATCGACTACGACCTCTCGAAGGTACTCTTCATAGCCACGGCAAACACTCTGAGCACCATAGCGCGTCCGCTCCTGGACCGCATGGAAATCATCGAAGTACCCGGCTACTTGGTGGAAGAAAAGATGGAGATCGGCCGCCGCCACCTGCTGCCACGTATCTGCAAGGAGCTCGGTTTCCCGACGGACCGCATCGTCCTCTCGGACGCAGCCCTCTCCGGCATCATCCGCAACTACACTGCCGAAAGCGGTGTGCGCAAGCTCGAAAAATTGCTCGCGAAGGTAGTACGCAAGGCTATCCTCGCGGACATGAGCGGGAAGACCTTCCCTACACCTGTCGAGCCGGAGCATCTCTACGACCTGCTCGGTCTGGCACCGTATCAGCCCGAGAAATATGAGGGCAACGAATTCGCCGGCGTCGTCACCGGTTTGGCTTGGACCGAAGTCGGAGGCGAGATACTCATGGTAGAGTCGTCTCTGAGCAAGGCCAAGACACCGTCGCTGGTGCTTACGGGCAAACTCGGTGACGTGATGAAAGAAAGCGCCACCATCGCCTATCAGTGGGTGCAGTGCCATGCCGATCAACTCGGCATCGACCCCGAGCTATTCGAGAAATACAAGCTGCACATCCACTTCCCCGAGGGCGCCGTACCCAAGGATGGCCCTTCGGCGGGTATCACCATCGCCACCTCCATCGTGTCGACCTTCCGGCAGTGCCGTGTTGCTCCGCGGATAGCTATGACGGGCGAAATCACCCTGCGCGGCAAAGTACTCCCCGTAGGCGGCATACGCGAGAAGATTCTCGCCGCCAAGCGTGCGGGTATCGATACCATCATCCTCAGCAGCGAAAACCGCCGTAACATCGAAGATATTCCCGGAGCATATACCGAGGGTATCACTTTCCGCTATGTCGACACTGTCGACCAGGTACTTGACTATGCTCTCACGAACGAGCCTGTAGCTAATCCCGTGACACTATAAATCCGCCCAACTTAGACCTTTACAAGCTCCGCCTGCCTCTTGGTAAAGCGGAGCTGTTTTATTATCCAAAGATATCAGTTAGCGACTGCATGATGGTTGTTATTGAGGTCGTTTTAGAATATTTATATTATTTAACAAATATTTACTTAACTTAAGTTGCTGTCTGATAACATTTTAAGTATTTGATAAGATTTTACATATTTTGATTTTTATTTGAGAGTATTGTTTATACGTCTGCCAGTAACTAACTTTGTCGCGAACATTACTATCATACTACTTAAGGATTAAAATCCATCACTTAAAACCTTATCAATAATGAAAAGAACACCATGGACACTGCGGGCCTTCGTGCTCAGTCTACTGCTGACTGTAGGTCTGCTGGCATCCCCGCACCTGAGTGCCCAGATGCTGAAAGTATCCGGCACTGTCACCGATCCTACCGGCGAGGTACTCATCGGCGTCAGCGTATCGGTAAAAAACAATGAAAAGAATGCCATAGCCACGGACTATGACGGACAGTACACCCTGTCGAATGTACCGGCTGATGCTACGCTGATATTCAGCTATGTAGGCTTCCAGGCGGTAGAAGTGCCCGTCAAGGGCCGCAGCGTAGTCGATGCCGTGATGCACGAAGACGCCGAACTCCTCGATGAAGTCGTAGTAGTGGGCTACGGTTCATTGAGCCGCAAAGAGCTCTCCAGCTCTATCGTACAAGTAAACAGCGCCGACTTCCAGAAGGGTGCCATGAACAACCCCATGGAAATGCTGACCGGTAAGGTGGCCGGTCTTAACGTATCGAGCACCGCGTCTGCCGACCCCAACGGCAGTGCAGCTCTACAGGTACGTGGCGCCACCTCCATCATGGCCGGCAACGGTCCTCTGATCGTCATCGACGGTGTTGCCGGCGGTGACATCCGCACCATTGCACCCCAGGACATCGAGTCCATGTCGGTACTGAAGGACGCTGCCTCCGCTGCCATCTACGGTACCCGCGGTGCGAATGGCGTAATCCTCATCACCACCAAGAAAGGCACCGGTGAAGCAGGTCTGCCCGTTATCACCTATGACAGCTACGGTGCGCTCTCCTTCATCAAGGACAAGCCCGAAGTACTGAGCCCCTACGAATTCCGTCTGTCACGTCGCAATGCCGACTACGGTGCAAGCACCAACTGGTACAATGAAATTACCCGCGACGTAGCCTACGATACCAACCAGTACCTCTCCATCGACGGCAGCCTCTCCAACGGCGGCTACTACACGGCCTCCGTCAACTACAAGAGCGCCAACGGTCTGGACATCATCAGCAAGCGTGAAGAATTCGGCGGCCGTGCTGCCGTATCGGCCAACACCCTCGACAGCCACCTCCGCTTCACCGCAACCCTCAACGCTCGCAAGGTGAAGGAAGACTGGGGCGACCAGGGTATGTTCGACACCGCTCTTAGCATGAACCCCACCATCCCCATCTACAATGAGGACGGCACCTACTTCCAGCCCTCATCGCCCACAGGTATCTACAACCCCGTGCAGCAGCTCAAGGTGAACACCTCGCAGGGCAACCGTACCTACCTCCTTGGTACAGCCGATGTGAAGTACAACATCTGGAGCAACGACCACCACAACGTAAGCACCACACTCTCGTACTCCTACAACTACAACGACCTCAAGAGCGACTACTACACCCCCTCCACCTCCGGTGAATCGTTCTGGAACGGCTATGCCGGCCGCGCTTCCATGCAGTACCAGAAGTGGTACACCAACAGCCTCGAATGGATCGGCAACTACGGCTTCAACAGCGGCGACCACGACGCCAAGGTGGTAGTTGGTTACTCCTACGAGCGCTCCACCTGGGAGCAGATGTTCGAACAGAACAACAACTTCATGTACGACAAGCCCCTCTGGAACGGTATCGGCTCCGGTACATGGCTTGCCGACGGTAAAGCTCAGATGTATGGTGGCAAGAGCCAGTCGACCCTCGTAGGCTTCTTCGGCCGTGTCAACTACTCCTGGCGCAGCATGATTATCGCCTCCGCTTCACTCCGCTATGAAGGCTCCACCAAGTTCGGTGCCAACAACAAGTGGGGTTCCTTCCCTGCTGCTTCTATCGCATGGGAGATGACCAAGGCTCCTTTCCTGAGCGAATACACACAGATCGTGCAGAGCCTCAAGCCTCGCTTCAGCTTCGGTGTTACCGGTCGTAGCGACTTCGATGCTTACCAGGCCATCTCTACCTACTCGAACCGCGGTACTTACCTCATCGACGGCCAGTGGGTGACCGGCTACGCTCCCTCCAACAATGCCAACCCGAATCTGGGCTGGGAGAAACTGACAAGTACCAACTATGGTATTGACTTCATGTTCCTCAACCGCATCTACGGTTCTATCGAATACTTCGACCGTCGTTCGCAGGACCTCCTCTACAACTACACCGCACCGCAGCCTCCCTTCGTGTATTCCAACATCCTCGTCAATGTAGGTACCACCCGCAACACCGGCGTCGAGCTTGCACTTACCGCCGATGCAGTAGTGAACCAGCCCGTAACCTGGACCACCGGTGTCAACTACTCCTATAGCACTACCAAGCTCACCAAGCTGAGCAACAGTGTATATCAGGCAGCCTACCTCGATCTGTATCAGAAACCCGGTATCGGTTCGAACGAATACTTCTTCCGCGTAGAAGAGGGTGGCAAGATCGGCCAATTCTACGGCTATGAATATGCCGGCGTTGACGAGAACCACAATATGCTCGTCTACAACAAAGATGGTGAGAAAGTGACAGCCGCTTCGGCCAATCCCGAAGACAAGCGTGTCATCGGCGACGGTGCACCCCGCCACTTCCTTACATGGAACAACACCATCAAATGGAAAGGCTTCGACCTGAGCCTCATGTTCAACGGCGCCTTCAAATTCCAGATCTTCAACATGCGTAAATACGGCATGGGTCTGCAGGGCTGTGGTACTGCCAACGTACTCCGCAGCGCCTACCTCGAAGATAAGGACGTATGGTCCGGCGGCGGCGTTATCTCGTCGTACTTCCTCGAACGCGGCGACTACTTCAAGCTCGAGAACGTAACCCTGGGCTACACCGTACCTCTGAAGAACCGTCGCTTGCTCGACAGCCTCCGTGTGTACCTCGCTGCCAAGAACCTCTTCACCATCACCAGCTACAGCGGTACCGATCCCTCCGCCGTACCCTCTACAGGTATTACTCCCGGTGTGGACGTATCAACAGCCTATCCTACCGCTACTCAGCTCACTCTCGGTGTAACTCTCCGCTTCCGTTAATATCAATATTTCGCACTAATGAATCTGCACAAATATATAAAGGGGCTGCTTTCGGCAGCACTTATCGTGGGCGCCGGCGCATGTACCGACCTCGACGAGAAAACATTCGACCGCATCGACGCTTCGGCCTACTATCAGGACGAGAATAGCGTCAAGGGCGCCGTTGCCGCCATCTACTCCGAGGCTACCGACGGCTTCCTGGAGTACTTCTGGTACCTCAATGAATTCCCCGCCGACCAGATAGCATGGCGCTCATGGAACGGTGGCGAATGGGGCTACGACGAAGCTGAAAAATTCGTCCTCTCCTCTCAGACATGGAACTCCGACTCGAAAATCATCAGCCAGGCATGGGATAAGGCATGGACCACTATCGGCCTTTGCAACACTCTTATCCACGACCTTGAGGAAATCAACCCTTCGTCGATAGACATCACCGAGGACAAGATGAAATCCTACATTGCCGAAGTACGCACCATGCGCGCATGGGCCTACTACAACAACTTCGAGCTGTGGGGCGGTGCTCTGCCTCTGAACGTATCTGTTGGCGGAGAGATCCCCGGTTCGGCAGATGCCGACTTCAACAAGGGCTGCGAAATCATCTGGGATTTCATCGCCGATGAACTTGACGGCTGCTACGCAGACCTTACCGCCGAAGACGGTTCCAACGCTACCCGTACCCGCATGAACCAGGGTCTGAACCGTATGCTCAAGATGCGTCTGCTGCTGAACTCCCAGCTCTTCACCGGTGTAGACCGCTATGCCGAATGTGCCACTCTCTGCCAGGAAATCATCGATGGCAAGTACGGTACATACAATCTTGCATCCGACTACCGTCGTATCTATGATATCGACAACAACACCTGTCCCGAGGTAGTATTCGCCTTCGCCATGGAGGCCGGCCGCAAGACCAACAACAACCGCAACACCCCCTTCCTGCCCTACAACTACGATCAGATGTTCGGCTTCAGCTGCGACCAGGGCGGCTGGAACTGTACCTGTCTCGTACCCTCCAAGGACAACTCCGGCACACAGTACATCATGGCCGGCAACGACATCTGCGGTACTTCCGACGGCAAGAGCTTCATCTTCGACTACGGCGATAAGCTCGGTGCTCCCTACGACCGTATGAACGACAAGGATATCCGTAAGCAGCCTTTCAGCTGCGATGCCGCCGGCAACTGGAAAGGCTTATTCGCAATGGGAGCCCAGACCGATTACAGCACCGGAGCTGCCATAGAAGCCGATGCCGACCTTGATAAGCTCCCCCTCATCTACGTTGACCAGGTAGGTACTTTCACCAACAAAGGCCGCAAACTTGAGACTGTAATGTCGCCCCGCTGGGGTATGACCAACTCGGGCTACCGCATGCTCCGCTACCCCATCTATCCCGCATCTGTAGGTGTTGACTGGCGCGATGCCGACCAGGTAGAATTCCGTCTTGCCGAAGTGTACTACACCCTCGCCGAGTGTAACCTCCGCGCCGGTAAGGCCGATGCAGCCAAGACACTCGTCAACGAAGTACGTCAGCGCTACTTCAGCAGCGCCGACGCCGGCCAGCTCAACAACCCCGGTCCCGGCTTCACTGCATTCGATGCCGACTGGATGCTGAGCGAATGGGGTCTTGAATTCCTTGATGAAGGCCGTCGCCGTCGTACCGACCTGCGCCGCTTCGACAAGTTCACACAGGGTCAGTGGTGGTTCTTCGGCCGTGCCTCCGAGACAGACCGCCAGCTCCCCGCCAAGCGCGATCGCCGCTACGAGTGGTATCCCCTCCCCCACACCGCTCTGATGGTCAACCCCGGCCTCGTTCAGAATCCTAACTATTAATACCGACTATCATGAAAAAGACATATATCTACAGCCTCCTTGCCGTGCTGCTGATGCCTCTGCTGGCAGCATGCTCTAAAGAGACTATTGTCTTCGACAGCGAGCTGCCGCGCTTCGAACTACGCCCCGGCTATGAGCTCCTCGAAGTCATCGTACCCCAGGCTACTACTGCCAACGACAAAATCTACATCATAGGTGATTTCAACGGTGGCATGGACGCCGTAGGCGATCCGCGCTGGGAACTCGAAAAAGCCCCCGATACTGATGCCAAGTGGGGTATCTACCTGAACCCCGCCGACTTCATCGATGGCAAGACTCTCGCCGACGGCTACACATTCTACAATGTACCTCAGGGCGAAGAACGCGGCTTGAACAATGTACCCGTTCTCCACAAAGAATATCCTGCTCCCGGCGAACGAATGAACGTCTTCGTTTACTTCTGGGAAGAATTCTTCAAGACTCCTCAAAATCCCGAAGAAATCATCCACGACGGCTATGTAATCTATGTGGTAGACAACTCCGGCTATACCGACCTCTGCATGTACGCATGGGGTGATGCCGAAGCTTTCGGCGGCTGGCCCGGTATCAAACCCACCGGTACAGTAGAGAAGGACGGTGTCAAGTACAAGTACTTCGATACAGGCGTTAACAATGAAGGACTCAACCTCAACCTCATCTTCAATGACAACGGTTCAGCGCAGCTCGGCGACTACAATGTCACCCTCAACCAGGACTTCTACCTCGAACTGACTCCCGACGGTGTCAATGAATTCGACCCCTCAAACGTTGTGAAGCACGACGGCTACGCTGTATTCGTGCACGACCTCACCGGCTGGAATGAGCTCTATCTGTACATGTGGGGTACCGTCAACGACCTCAACGGTGGCTGGCCCGGCATGTCTGTGACCGGCACCCAGAAGATCAACGGTGTAGAATACAAGTACTTCGACCTCGGAGCAGACAACTGCAACGCCGGTCTCGAAGAACATGTAATCCTTAACAATAACAGCGGCAACCAGGTAGACGATGTAGTGGTATTCGCTCTCGACCGCGATGTGTACGTAGTACTCACCGCCGACGGTGCCACAGAAGTTGACCCCTCCACTTACAAGCCTGAATAATAATTCTGAACTTTAATCCGGTAGTAAGTGTTCTAACTCGTGAGTTTTAGTCCACTTACTACCGCTTTTTTATTACTAATATACTTATGAAAGGTTTCAAACTTTGCAGCCTCCTCCTCGTCCTTGCAGCAGGACTCGTTGGATGCAAATCAAATGGAATCGACGAACCGGATACCCCTACACCTCCTGTCGTAGGACAAGAGGTGAAGAAGGATGTCGTCTATCAAGCCAATCCCCGTTTCTTCGGTGAGAATGAATGTCTGAAAGCCCTCGAAGCTCAGCTGCCTCGTATCTCCAATATGGGCTGCAACATCCTCTGGATAATGCCCATACAGACTCCCGGCGAGCTCAAGGCTATCGGTTCGCCCTACTGTATCCGCGACTATTACGGTATCAATCCTCGCTACGGCACTATGAACGACCTGCGCTCGCTCGTGGACAAGGCACACGCCGCCGGCATGGTGCTCATCCTCGACTGGGTGGCCAATCATACCTCATGGGACAACCCCTGGATAACTGAGCATCCCGACTGGTATCAGCACGACGCCAACGGCAACATCATGTCGCCCATGACCTGGACAGATGTAGCACAGCTCGACTACAGCAAGCCTGCCGTGCGTCAGGCTATGAAAGACGCCATGCTATGGTGGGTGAAGGAAGCCGGTATCGACGGCTATCGCTGCGACTACGTAGAGGGTATAGACCACGACTTCTGGAAGGACATCAACAGCAGCCTCAAGGCGGCCTACCCGGACATCCTGATGCTCGCCGAGACGGGCAATCCGGCCTACTATGCCGATGGCTTCGACATGGTGTACGACTGGAATTCGTCGTCAGCCATCATGAAGGCCTTCACCGGCGGCCGTCCCTCGAATGTGGTGACAGAGGCCTCCGATGCTCTGGCAGAGGTGCCCGAGGGTAAGTCGCGTCTCCGCTACATCTTCAACCATGACGTAGCTGCCGAGAACGATGCCGCCAGTTCGATAGGCTCGCGCGATGCACTGCCGGCAGCGTATGTGCTGGCATCGATGTTCGGAGGTACTCCGATGATCTACTCCTCGATGGACGTTGAAAATCTGAGCGGCAAACTGTCGTTCTTCGACTACAAGCCACTGGTATTCTCCAACACGCTCTCAGCAGAGTACAAGGCTATCAACGACGCATTCAAGGCTACAGCCGACGTGCGTGTCGGTACTATCGGCAACTACTCTACCGCCTCGATAGTATGCTTCAGCCGCAAAGCAGCCGACCACACTCTCTTAGTCGCAGTCAACACCACCGCCGAAGCACAGAGCATGAAGATGCCTATCACAGTGGCAGGCTTCTCCGTGACTGAGATGATTACAGGCAACGAGTTTACTGCACCCGTAACACTGGATTTACAGCCCTACGGATACACAATCCTTTTGACTCAAAAATGAAAACTACAGCAACCATCATGATGCTCGCAGCCGCCCTCGGCGCGTCGGCAGCGAGCATTACATCTCCTTCAGGCAAGCTGCAGCTCACAGTCGATGTCGACGCTGTCGGCACTCCCGTGTACAGCCTGGATTTCAATGGCAAGCCACTTGTAGAGCCCAGCACGCTCGGCCTTGTGGCAGAGGAGACTGATTTCTCCCGCGGTTTCTCCATCGTCGGCGTTGATACCGTCACCGTCGACCGCTCGTGGGAACCCGTGTGGGGCGAGTACTCCACTATCCGCGATTACTTCCGTGAGCTCGCCGTGCACCTGAAGGCCGACAAGCCGGAGCGCGAGATGACAATACGCTTCCGCGTGTTCGACGACGGTCTCGGTTTCCGCTACGAGCTGCCCGCGCAGAATGGTTCAAACTACCTCACCCTGCGCGACGAGGTAACGAAGTTCGACTTCGCCGGCAACCACAAGATGTGGGTCATTCCCGGTGACTATGACACTGACGAGTATGTCTGGTCGGAGACGACCTTCACCGAGCTGCCGGCCGCTCTCGAGAACTATGGACGTCACTCGGAGGCTCAGCGCACCGGCGGTACCACCGTTCAGACCCCGATGCTGCTCAAGACCGACGATACTACTCCTGTCTACGTCAACATCCACGAGGCAGCCCTCGTAGGTTATCCCGTGATGTTGCTTGATACTGATACCGCCGACTACTCCTTCAAGGCACATCCCGTGCCCGACCGTCTTGGCGTAGCCGCCTATCTCCATCTGCCTTTCGACACCCCCTGGCGCACACTCATTGTGAGCGACGACGCCCGCGACATCCTCTCCTCACAGCTCATCCTGAATCTCAATGAGCCGACGAAGATTGAGGATACCTCATGGATCAAACCGATGAAATTCGCCGGCGTATGGTGGGAAATGTTCACAGGCAAAATCAAGACCTGGGCTTACTCCGACGATGTCCTCGCCAAGCCCGGCATCACCGACTACAGCAAGCTTGAATCGAACGGTCATCACCCGGCCAACACCGCCAACGTAATGCGCTACATCGACTTCGCTGCCGACAATGGCATCGACGGTGTGCTCGTGGAGGGTTGGAACGAAGGCTGGGAGGACTGGGCAAGCTACCGGAAGAACCGTCAGTTCCTCTTCGACAAAGCTTACCCCGACTTCGATGTAGATTCGCTGCACCGGTATGCTGAATCGCGTGGTGTGAAACTCATCATGCACCATGAGACATCGGCCAATGCCGCCGACTATGCCCTACAGCTCGACCGAGCCTTCCGGTTCATGAAGGACAATGGCTACGATGCTGTCAAGACAGGCTATGTGGGCGCTATCATCCCTCGCTCCGAGCACCACGGCTCACAGTGGATGGTGGATCACGTGAACAGCGTGGCCGAGCGTGCCGCCGACTATCAGATAATGGTGGACAGCCATGAAGCTCCTCGTCCCACCGGCCTTATCCGTACCTACCCGAACTGGCTCGCTCAGGAATCGGCCCGCGGCGGTGAGTTCGAATCTTTCGGCGGCAATCCCCCGTCGCACACAGCTATCCTGCCCTTCACTCGCCTCAAAGGTGGCCCGATGGACTACACTCCCGGTCTGTTCGAGACTCGCATGAGTTACTACAATGAGGGCAATGACTCGCAGGCCGGTACTACGCTTGCACGTCAACTGGCACTCTATCTCACCATGCCGTCGCCCATGCAGATGGTATGCGATCTGCCCGAGAACTACGCGCGTTTCCCCGATGCCTTCGAATTCATCAAGGTAGTACCCGTGGAGTGGTCGGACAGCCGCTATATCGAGGCTGAGCCGGCACGCTATATCACCGTCGCCCGTAAGGACAAGAACTCCGATGACTGGTACCTCGGTGCCATCACGGGAGAGGAGCCCCGCAAGGCCGAGGTTAAGCTCGACTTCCTCACTCCCGGTCAGAAATACGAGGCTACCGTTTACGAGGATGCCCCGGACGCTCACTGGAAGACGAATCCTCAGGCCTACAAAATCTACTCTGTGCCTGTAACATCCAAGTCGAAGCTGAAGCTCAACCTCGCCGCAGGTGGTGGCGCCGCTGTGCGCATCGCACCCGTAGTGAAGTAATAGCTCCGCACACATATCAAGACCGGCCAATGCATCAGCACTGGCCGGTCTTTTTTTGCGGGTGATGTCAGAATTGTACTACGACTTCGGCTACGAGCTGATCGTTCTGGGCGGCGGGGACGGTGACGCCCTTATCGTAGAAATATTTGAGGTAGTTCATACGCAGGTCGAAATGCAGTCGTTTGGTGGTGATGTGGCTTATTGTGGAGCCTACTGTGATACGGCGACGGGCGGGGTTGTCTGTGACGAGGATTGCATCCTCGGTGCAGATAGCGGTGCTGTGATCGCCCATCATATCGAAGCGTCCCTGGAATGAGAGCCTGTTGAACTTTCCGGCCTTGAGAGGCATCCAGTAGTCTACGAAGGTTGCAAACCCATTGCAAGCCTTGTGAGCCTTGTGGGTATAGTGCTCGTACATATACTCGGCCTCGACGAGCCAGCGGTGAGCCGACCAACTGATGGCACCATCGACAAGATTTGTGCGTACGCCATCGGGGATGATGGACATGAAGCCGGTGGTGAAAGTGAAGTCTCCGGCATGAACCGAGGCCTTGCAGGAGTAGGCGAGCTTCTTGGTCCAGCGGTTCTGGATAGTGATGGCATAGGGGCTGAATACACCGCCTTCGATGCTAACGGGGAGTTTCGCAAAGGTGTACATCGCCTTGGCGCCGATTGCGCGATAGTTGCACATCTGCTTGCCGAGGAATGAGCGGTCGGTGAAGATATAGTTGCCGGGGGCGCGGAAGGGTTCTACACCGAAGGGCATGCGGAACTGGCCTGCCTGCACCTTGAATTCCTTAGTGATGGCGAGTCGTCCCCAAAAGTCGAGTGCCTTGAAGGAGCCTTCCTGGCAGAGGTCGACCTGCGCGAAGTAGTCGAAATCATCGGTAACGTGACCGGAGAGAGCCAGGCGTGCATTGCGGACACGGAAGAGGCTCTCGCCGTCGGTAGTGGAGAGGGAGTACTGTGGACGCAGAACGCCGTGGAAGTCAGGAAGGTATGACTTGATATCGTCCCCGGCGACAGCACTCTGCAAGGAGGCTGCCACCGCAAGGGCAGCAAGGAAAAACTTTTTACTCATAGCTAATGTGACGGATTGGAACTGCAAAGGTACAAATAATCCGTGTGACCACAAATCGATTGCCCGATATAACTTGCCATGCCTCCCAGGAGTCTACATTGATACGATAGGTCGCTCCTTTCGACTCGGCGGCGCGACCCGGGGATGATTCAGAGGAGGATGATGCCGAGGGCGGCGCAGGCGCGGGCGTCCTCGAGGGCGTCGTGGTGGTGATGGAGGGGTACGCCGAAGAAATTGCATAGACTATCGAGGCTCTTGGATGGTAGCACGCCGCGTGGGATGCTCTTGCGTGCGGCAACACAAGTGCACAAGAATGGTTCGGGCGGGTCGAGGCGGTAGATACGGCATGCGGCGGAAATGCAGCCTGCATCGAAGGCGGCGTTGTGAGCCACCAGCGGGAGACCTTCGAGCCACGGGAGCAGTTCGGCCCACACTCGGTCGAAGGTGGGTGCGTTCCAGGTGTCGTTGTCGGTGATGCCGTGCACGCGTGTGCAAGCCCAGTGGTAGTAGTCAGGCTCGGGGCGTACGAGGCTGTAGCGCTCGTCAACGATGATACCATCGCGAACTTTCACAGCCCCGATGGCACAGATTGATGATCGCTCGTTGTTGGCGGTCTCGACGTCAATAGCTACAAAATCGTTCATTATCAGGCTTCGGTGAAGAGTGCGGAGGCGCGTGCAGCGACGTCTTCCATGAGCCAGCGTGGGGTGGAGGTGGCACCGCAGATACCGATACTGTCGGCTCCGGCGAGCATCTCAGGACGAAGGTCGGAGGGGTCGCCGATGAGATAGCTGCGCGGGTTGATGTCGCAGCAGTGGCGATAAAGCACTTTTCCGTTGCTGCTCTTGGCGCCGGCAACGAAAAGCACCACATCCTTGCTGCCGGCGAAGCCCGCCAGGTGCTCTACCCTATTGGCTACCTGGCGACAGATGGTGTCGTAGGATTCGAAGTTGACACCGGGGGCGAGGCGACGCTTGATTTCGGCGATGATTTCGCGGAAGCCTTCGAGACTCTTGGTTGTCTGTGAATATAGAGCTATCTCGCGGTTGAAGTCCACCTTGTCGAGACCTGCGATGTCCTCAACGACAATGGCGCGTCCTTCTGTCTGCCCCACGAGACCGTTGACCTCGGCGTGGCCGAGTTTACCGTATATGACAATCTGGGGTCCGTCGGGGGAGTAGCGTTGCTTGATACGCTGCTGCAGGCGTAGCACAACGGGGCAAGTGGCATCCACCACTCGGAGGCCGCGCTCGGAGGCCGCGGCATAGGTCGAGGGTGGTTCGCCGTGAGCCCGGAGCAGTACCTTGGAGCCCTCGGGGAGACCGGGGATATCGCTGTGAGTGATGGTGCGCAGACCCTTGTGACGGAGTCGCTCCACCTCGGCGCTGTTGTGGACGATGTCGCCAAGGCAGAATAGTTCGCCGTCGGCGAGTTCCTCCTCGGCCTTTCGGATGGCCGTCACTACGCCGAAGCAAAATCCGGATTCGCTGTCAATCTCTATAGAAGCCAAGATAAGCGGATAAAAGAAGTGAAACTAATAGCAGATTAGAGCTAATCGTGCCTCATGAACGGGCAGCGACAGCCTCGTTGAACTTCTCGAGGAGCCATGCGTCCTGTTCGTCGAGGCTCATATTGGAATTGTCGAGAGATATGGCATCATCGGCGCGTCTGAGAGGGCTCTCGGCGCGTGTGCTGTCGATGTGGTCGCGTTGGATGACATTGGCGAGGACGTCCTCATAGTTGACCTCGCGGCCGGCTGCACACATTTCCTTGTAGCGACGCATGGCGCGTGTCTCGGCGGAAGCATCGACGTATATCTTCAGTTCGGCATCCGGGAAGACTGTCGTACCTATGTCGCGACCGTCCATGACGATGCCTTTGTCGCGACCAAGTTCCTGCTGCATACGCACGAGAGCATGACGCACGGCGGGGATTGCTGCGATAGGCGATACGGACTCGGACACACGGAGGGTACGTATCTCGTCTTCGACATCGACGCCGTTGAGCATGGTATGCTGGCTGCCGTCGGGCTGCGGTTCGAAGTCGATATGGATATGGGGAAGGACGTGCTCGACAGCATCGGTGAGCGGGAGGCCGGCTTGGTCGAAGAGTCCGGCTTCGAGGGCGAAGAGTGTCACGGCACGGTACATGGCACCACTGTCGATATATCGGTAGCTGACAGCGCTCGCCAGGCGACGCGCCATAGTGCTCTTACCGGATGATGAATAACCGTCGATAGCTACAATGATAGATGTGTTTGTTGCCAAGGGATAAATATTTAAGAATCGCAGGTCAGCGGATGAGATCGCTGAAGTTGTACGATAGATTGAACATGAACGTTGTGGCACCGGTGTGCGGCTGGGCAAAAGCAAGCCCGACGCCAAAACTCTTGACTTTCAAGCCGCCGCCGAGGGAGAATCCGGAGAGGAAATTGCGCGAATACGTGGCCATATCGGTGCGCGTCTTGTAGTTGTAGCCCAGGGAGATATAGTAGTTCGGGCTCGATATGAGGTCGACACCGAACACGAGGTGCCGGAAGAGGTTGCTCATGAACCCGTCCTTGACCTTAGCCTCGTCGTATGCGCTACCGTCGCCTGTCTCTACATAGGGTAGTTTCCACTTGGTGAGGTTCCATGCGGTGATTGAGAAGCGGAGCGGGAATGTGCCGAAAGACTGAGACCAGCCGGCGCGGATGTCGAATGGCAGACGGTCGTAGCTCTCGTTGAAGCGCTTCACCTGACCGCCGAGATTTGCGAGGACGAGCGAGAATGAGAGGTCGCGGTCGGCATCGTAGTAGTTGATACCCAAATCGGTAGATAGCGCGAAAGCGGAGAACTCGGCATAGCTGCTATAAAGGCCGCGGAGCTGAATGCCGCCGCGGAGCCGGTCGGTGATGTCGTGTGAATACATGCCGCCGAAGGCCACGTCCTTAGGAGAGAAGTCGCCGACGATGGTGCCGTCCTCGGTGGCCTCCTTGATGGCTCCATAGCCGAAATACTGCAGTCCGACGCTCCATGCGCCTCGCTCGCCAGCGCTGTGTGCGTAGCGGGCACCGGCGAAGTTGGAGCCACCGATGTAGTGCATGTAGTTCATACCGAGCATACCGCTCATCTCGGCGCCGAGGAGAGCCGGGTTCTGGTCGATGGTGCTTATATCGTCGTCGACAAGGCTGATATTGACACCACCGAGGCCGTAGATACGCGCCGAGGAGGTGACATTGAGGAAGTTATAGGCAGAAGAGCCCGTCTGCGCAGCCGCCGACACGGCGACATACGACATGAGCAGTAGTATTATATATTTGAGGTTCTTAGACATACGCTTGCGGGCACTTTCAAAGTACAAAATTAGCAACATTTATCGTCATAGACAACTATTGCGCATAATACCCTACTACCATAACGAAAAAAAACGCTTGCTATTGTAAGAGCCGATAATATTATAATGTGGCACCGATGCACCATACGTCGGTGTGCTTGCGCCGTGGCGCGGTGCCGGGATGAGGAGCCGGGAGGCGGGGGTGAAAATTTAACTATCGGGGAATGGTGACTCCGGGAATTTTTTCGTATTTTTGCAGACGCTTAAATCCAAAATCTATCCCGAATGAGAGCTCTTAATGCTACCATACTTCTGATGTCGTTCCTCGCTGCCGGCGCTCAGACTACCGATACCATTCCCTCGTTCATCAATACGGAAGCCAACGTGATCGAGGGTAGCCTACCACGGTTCCACGCCGGACTGCAACGTCTCGCCGAGGGTGCCGATACAGTGATACACATTGTACATATAGGCGACTCACATATCCAGGCCGAATTCGTCACAGACGAACTTCGCCGGCTACTCAACGAGAAATATGGCGATGCCGGCCGAGGCCTTATGCCCTGTCTGCGGCTCGCCGGCACAAACCAGTCGCACGAATACGCCTACACAATAAGTGACAGCACTGCTCTGCAGACACGTCTGCTGAAGTATCCGTGGCCTGTACGCCCCGGCTTCACCGGCATCGCAGTAGAGCCTCAGCAGGATGCAACAGTGACATTCTCGATGCCCGGTCGTCCCTTCAACAGCCTTACTGTATATACCTCCGAGGGTGCCGACACGCTCACATTCGCCGCGCCCGTCGACAGCACCGCCTTTCCTATATCTGCACACGAGGCTCTCTACGGCGCCTTCGCCACTAATGGCCAACCCGGCATAATCTACTCTGCCATAGGCAACAACGGCGCATGCTACACGGACTATGGCCTCATCCGCGACTTCCCCAAGAACGTGGCAGCTCTCAAGCCTGATCTCCTCATCCTCTCCATGGGTACCAATGAAGGTTTCTCGACGATGACCGACTTCGAGATTCGCCGCTCGGTGCGCAACCTTGTCAATGCTCTGCAAGCCTTCAGCCCCAAGGCTGAGATACTGGTGCTCGCGCCGATGGAATGTCAGCGCAACCGTCGCCACGGCCTCAAGCCACTGTCCCCCGACTTCGACATCAACGACCGCGTGGCCGAAGCTCACGATATCATCGTTGACGAAGCACGTTCCCTCGGGCTTGCTATATGGGATTTCTACCCCGTCGCCGGCGGCCACGGCGCGTCCGACAAGTGGCTCGACGCCAAGCTAATGAACCGAGACCGCATACATCTGGTTCGCCCAGGCTATGTGCTGCAGGCACGTCTACTCTTCGATGCACTCACCAGGTAAGTAACTGACCGTCAAGAACTACTAAAACGAACTGACAATGTACCGCAAAGGCAAACTATACTTCCGCTACGGCACCATGGGCTCTGCTAAGACGGCTCTGCTGCTTACCACCGCCTACAACTTCGAGGAGCGCAACATGGACTACATGTGCCTCAAACCCGTGGTGGATACCCGCGAGACAAGCAACGTAATACGCTCACGCATAGGCATTGAGCGCGAATGTCGTTGGATCTACAGCCACACCGATCTCTACGAACTGGCCCGTGAACTCTACCGCGACAAGGGACGGCTGGTTGACTGGTTCCTCATCGATGAGGCTCAGTTCCTCACTGCGACTCAGGTGGACCAACTGTCGCGCGTAGTGGACGACTTCGGCTCGAACGTGATATGCTACGGTCTGCGCACTGACTTCCAGACTCACCTCTTCGAGGGCTCGCGTCGCCTTTTCGAGATAGCCGATACCATCGACGAAATCAAATCGACCTGCAACTGCGGGCACAAGACTATCGTCAACGCACGCATAGATAATAACGGTAACTTCGTGGAAGAAGGCGCGCAGGTTGAAATCGGCGGTGACGACCGCTATGTGGCCGTGTGCCGTCGCTGCTGGCGCAACAAGCGCATAGAGCAAGCACGGCGCGCCAGTCTGCCACTCGAATTCATCGAAGACATCTGATACATCACCGGGGTGATAGATATATCTTATCATCCACGGAACGACATCTCTCCTCAGCATATAGAAAACGGCTAATAATCTCCTCAGCAACAAATTTTTCGCATGATCCTCAGCACTATCTCCGACCTCGCCGCCTACCGCGGCATCTCCACCAACCTCGACGCCGCTATCGACTGGCTCATCACCCATGCCGACGCCGAATTCGTTAAGGGTGTCACGACATTCACTGCACCCACCGGTGCCGAAATAACGGTGAAGTGTGAAGAACCCGCGTTGCTGCCACGCGAGAAAGTACAGCTGGAAGCCCATCAGCGGTTTATAGACATACACGTACCCCTCAAGGGAACGGAGGTAATCGGTTGGGCGCCGGTGAGCGGTATGCAGTACGTCCGCACGGCATACGACGAGAAGCTCGACATCGAATTCTACGGTGACGCGGCCCACAGTCTCCTACACGTGAAGCGTGGACAGGCAGCCGTCATGTTCCCGCACGATGCACATGCCCCCAATATCGGCCTGGGCACGCATCGCAAACTGTGTATAAAAGTACCTGTATAAAACTCTACATGAAACACATAGTACACATATTCCTTATAGCCTTAATCTTCACTGCCGGTATCGCCGCCTCGGCCCGTAGCGGCATCACGCACGTGCGCCTCGACCCTGAGGAGCTGCACTACAATGTGATGTACAAATGGGGCCTTATCAACAAGAAAGCCGGTACGGCGACATTGTCGCTCAATCGCGGCAACGATGGCTATAAAGCTCAACTTACGGCCAAGTCCGAGCCATGGGCCGACAAGATATTCCGTCTCCGCGACACTCTCAACGGCCAGATGACTCTGAGCGATTTCTCACCGCTGATGTATGAAAAGATTGCCTATGAGGGCAATGAGTTCAAGCACGATGTGGTGCGCTACGATTACTCCGTACCCGGAAAAGTGTCGGCGCGTTGTACCCGCAAGGTAGTCAAGAAGGACGAACTCAAGGTGGACGAAGAACGTACAATGGAAGCCGACGGCGCGGCTGTAGATATGCTCACTTCGTTCTACTTCATGCGTACGCTGCCGTTCGACAAGTGGCAGAAAGGACATGTTGAGACCATCGACATCTTCTCAGGCAAGCGCAAGGAACTGCTGTCAATAGTGTACTCCGGTATAGAGAAAATAAACTACAAGGGGTCTGACGTACCGACATATCACATCACCTTCCAGTTCACCTCCGGAGGCGGCAAAAAGACGTCCGACGATATGGAAGCCTGGATATCGGTCGACGGCACCCGCCTGCCCCTGCGTATGGAGGGGAAGCTCCCCGTAGGCAAGGTTCAGTGTCTGCTCGACAAGCAGTAACGCTGATAACAAGCACAAACTACATTAAACAATGGCAGACAACTATCTGGAAAACAAGATGGAGGAATACCGACGTGGTGGACAGCGCCGCGTGAGCCTACCCTCTCCCAGCCGTCAGCGACCCGGAACAGCCGTGCTACCTTTCGAGCCTTGCTTCGCGGCGATATATACTGCCGGCAAGCTCCCCGAGGCTCTTGAGCAGACTGCCATCGCCCTGCGGGCAACGGGCAGTCGGGTAGCCCTGGTATGCCCCGACACATCCTATGCTCGCCCCTTCGCGCAGGCTCACAGCCTCGTGCATGTGCCGGCTTCTATGCTGCCCGCATCTATGGATACGCCGGATATAAGTGTGTATGCGCCGACCGACGGACTGGTTGTAACAGCCTCAATATTCGGGTGTGAATATTCCCTGCCTCTATGTTCCGACCTGGCCGACCGCATCATTTATCTCGCGTTGCCGCTGACGCGCAGCCTGGATTAATTGGTCAAAATATTGTAGATTATATACTAAAGCATTACCTTTGCACAAAATTAATAGACTCAAGATGAAAAAATTTCTGCGCACCCTTACTGCCCTCGTAGTATTCTGCACGATGCTGTCGTCGTGTAGCTCGGAGAAAGATGACGTTCAGACCGAGCAGAGTATTAACTCCTGTTTTGAATATGTAACAGACCTCTCCAACGGCACTGAAGCCTACTATGAGAACCTTGGCTATGCCATCCGACTGAACTACACAAAAAATACAGCTGAAATTGCCATCCTCGGCCTCAAGCTGTGTGACGGTACAGAGTATCCCACCGTAGTGCTCAACGATCTGCCCTTCGCATTCGATCAGGATGGCTGGATCAACATCAACGGCAAAGATGTAAACCCCAATATCCCCGGCGTTGCAGCCAAGCCCCTCTTCAACTCTGTCAAGGTACGCTTGCTCA
>CAMWKV010000030.1 GCA_947174915.1 uncultured Porphyromonadaceae bacterium
GGTAAAAACATTTCCCCATCCCCGCAACACACCACCCACATTTTCTTTCATTTTTAACATTTCCACCCTCCCACTTCATCACCCATACTTATAAAAATCTCTGCGTTCCTCTGCTCCTCTGCGCTCCCTCTGCGTGAGCCCAATTCCTTGCAGAGGCGCTCCGAAAAATTAGTCTCACGCAGAGGGAGCGCAGAGGGGCAGAGGTACGCAGAGAGCATTGCGGGAAGCTGTCACTCCCATGCAGTCCATGAAAGTCAAATAGATGCAGCCTGGAAGCGGTCACTCCATGGAGTGACCCTACGTCATAATGCCCACGATTACCTCATAACCCATAACTCATACTTAGTGCAGCTTTCGTTTGCTGCAAAGCCGCTTGCGGCGCAAAAAGAAGCGGGGCGACCGGAAATGGCCGCCCCGCTTGGGTAGATATTAGGATTTATCGCATTGGTCGATATTGTTTCCTATATCAATCTGTCAATCAATAGTTCCACTGGCAAGCAACCTGGGTGAGGTTGGGGCATGCGGTAGTGCGGAGATCGGTAATCATATTGAAGCGGCAGTTGATGTAGGTGAGCGCCTGGTCGAAAGATACATCAAGCATGGTGAGCTCGTTGTTGTTGCAGAGCAGACGCTGCAGGAAGGTCTGGTTGGAGAGGGTGAGCTGAGTAAGGTCGTTGTAGGAGCAGTCTACGAATACTACCTGGGGACAGTCGGTTACTTCGAAAGTGGTCAGGTTGTTGTAGGAGCAAACGATGTCCATCAGTACTTTGCAGTCGCGGAGACCGAGGCTCTTCATATTGTTGTCCGAGCAGATGAAGGACGACAGAGCGGGCAGACCGGATACAATCATCGAAGATACTTCGTTGCTGTCCATGTTGAGGTTCTGGAGGTTGACAACGCCGGAGAGGGTGAGGTTGGTGAGCTTGTTGTAGCCGCAGTAGAGGTTTTTAAGAGCGGTACAGTTGGCTACCGAGAGGCTTTCGAGATTGTTGCTCTGGCAGTTGAGGGTCTGCAGGGTTGCCGACGAAGAGAGGTCGAGGGCTGCGAGGTGGTTGGAGGAGATGTTGAGGTTCTTCAGTACGGGGACGTCGGTGAGAGTGAATTCGTCGAGACGGTTGTTGTTGAGCTGAACATCGGTGAGCGAAGTAGCGCCGTCGAGAGTGACAGATGTCATCTTATTGCGGGAAGCCTTCACTTCGGTGAGGGCTGCGTCGCCGCTGACGCTGAGGGAGGTAAGGCCGTTGCGGCTAACATCTACGCTCTGGAGAGATTTGAAGTTGCTGAGGTCGAGGCTGCCGGCGAGTTTTTTGTCCTTCCAGTCGATTTTTGTCACACTGTTGCCTTCAACGGTGACACCGGGGATTTCGCCTTTGCCGAGATTCTTGACATCTGTGATGCCGAGGGCGGCAGCGTTGGTGGCGTGGCTTTCTGCGGGCTGAGCGAGGAAGCTCTGAAGTTGTTTGAGTTCGCTTTTGTTAATCTGAGCGAATGCGGCAGTGCTACCAAGTGCAACTGCGAGTACTAATGCGATCTTTTTCATATCTGTATGTTTTTGGGTTTTGTTTTGTTATGCAATTATAACGCTACGCTAAAAAAAAGGTTTGAAGAAAGTGAAATTTTTTTTCGAGTACCGTCAGAATTTCGTATTTTTGTGGTGCACAAAAGAGCTTAACCCTCTGAGTACGACCTAAAACAACATTTACATACATTTTCCATGACAACATCAAAACTGTTAACAATCGCATTGTTAGGTACTGCAATGGCCGCGAGCGGACAGCGTATCGCCGTTCTGTCGGACGTCCATGTGACACCCGGCAATGCCAATGAGCATAAACTTCGCGAAGCCGTAGCCGAAATCAATTCGCTGCCCTTCGACCTGGTGGTGATGAACGGCGACCTCGGCAACGAGGGCAGCGACGTCGAGCTCACCAACGTCAAGGCTATCCTCGACCAGGTGAAGCACCCCATCTGTGTCCTCACCGGCAACCATGAGAATACCTGGAGCCAGAGTGCCACCAAGACCTTCGTGGATCTGTGGGGCAACGACCGCTTCGTCACCACCCTCGGCGACTCACTCGTAGTGGTGGGTATCAACTGCGGCCCCTATATGAAGATGGGCGACGGCCATGTGAAACAGGAAGACCTCCACTGGCTCCGCTCCACCCTCGACAGCCTCGCCACCGACGGCCACCGTCGCGTACTCTCCTTCAACCACTATCCCCTCCTGGACGACCTCGACAATATGCCCGACTATGTGACTCTGCTGGAGAACTATCCCGTCATCGGTCATATCAACGGCCACTACCACCGCTGGCGCAGCTATGAGGCCGGCGGCGAGGAGAGCGGTTCGGACCTCCCCTGCGTGATGGTGCGTGCACTCGACATGGGCAACGGCGACTACGGCTACTCCATAGTAGAGGTAGATCCCGCGTGGGTACATATATATAATAAGCAACTCGGCAAGGAGCCCGAGGCCAAGTACGCCTTCGCCGCCAAGACCAAGCACAAGAAAGCCAAATTCCCCGAACGTCCTGCCGTGGTAGCTCCCGAGGGCTTCGTGGTGGAGAAGATGTGGACCGACAGCGCCTCTATCTTCACCCGCACAGGCGCAGACGCTGACCGTGTGTACTTCGGCAACTCTCTGGGCCAGGTACGCGCCATCAACAAGGCCGACGGTACGCAGGCCTGGAGCATCCCCACCGGCGCGTCGTTATTCAGCCGTCCCGTAGTACTCAAGGGCGGCAAGGTGGCAGTGCCCATGCACGACGGCATCCTCGTAGTAGACGCCGCCACGGGCAAGGTGAAATCGAAGCAGCCCTCCGCCGAAGGTCCCTACGTTGCCGACGGCACCCTCACCCCCGACGGCAAAGGCTACATACAGGGCGCATACAAACGCATCGAGCGTCGCCGTGCCGACAATGCCAAGCTCGAATGGAAGTACGACTCCATCTTCAACTATTGCCAGGCAGCTCCCGCCATTGACGGCAACGACCTCGTATTCGGCGCCTGGGACACCAACCTCCGCAACCTCGACCTCAAGACCGGCCGTCTGCGTTGGGTGTGGAACAATGGCAGGAAGGCCAACATGCTCGGCCCCGGCAATGTCGTACCCGTCATCACTACCGACCGCGTATATGTCGTTGCCCCCGACCGCTACATGACAGCCCTCGACCGCGCCACCGGCAAAGAGCTGTGGCGTGACAACAGCCACCGCTACCGCGAGAGCCTCGGTCACAGCGAGGACGGCACACGCGTATATGCCAAGACCATGGACGGCGAACTGGTAGCCATCGACACTACCACTCCTGACTTCAAGGAGCTCTGGATGGTGGACCTCGGCCTCGGCTACGAGCACGCTCCCTGCGTCATCGTAGAGAAGGACGGCTATGTGTTCACAGGTTCGCGTCGCGGCATCGTCACCATCACCCGCGTTGACGGTCCCGAACTCATCGCCAGTCTGCCCCTCGGCGTGAGCGAAATCAACGGCATCGACGTCGATCCCACCACCGGCGACATCTTCGTATCGCTCATCGAAGGCACCGTATGGCGCATTGCCCGCAAGTAAAGCAAGGGTCATAAAGCATCACCCCTGCCGCAGTAGTCTGTGGCAGGGGTGATTTGTATTATAAGGCGTTTCAGCTTGACCGGTCGGGAGCTCGCAGCGTGGATATATGGCGCTGTTCCCCGGGCGGTTCTACGACAGCATAGCGGCGACGCGGCGCAGAGCGGCGATGAAAATGTCTATCTCCTCGCGCGTGTTGTAGAGCGCGAAAGATGCCCGCACAGTACCCTCTATACCGTAGGCCTCCATAAGCGGCTGTGCGCAGTGATGGCCCGTGCGGACGGCGACACCGAGTTGGTCAAGGAGGATGCCCGTGTCGTAGTGATGCGCAGAGCCGAGGAGGAAAGATATCACGGCGGCTTTGCCCGGCGCTGTGCCGAAGAAACGGATGCCGTCAATGGTACGCATCTGCTCCATAGCATAGTCCAGGAGGGCGTGCTCGTAGGCAGCGATATTGTCCATGCCCACAGCCTCCATATAGTCGATGGCGCTTGCGAGGGCGGCGGCTCCTATGTAGTCCGGGGTACCGGCTTCGAATTTATATGGCAGGTCGGCCCATGTAGAGCCCTGGAAACTGACGTGACCTATCATCTCGCCGCCACCCTGATAGGGCGGCATGGCTTCGAGCAACTCGCGGCGTCCGTAGAGAATACCGACGCCGGCAGGGCCGTACATCTTGTGCGACGAGAAAGCGTAAAAATCCGCGCCGAGGGCTTTGACATCGACCTTGAGGTGCGACACCGCCTGTGCACCGTCCACGCAGATGAGTGCGCCGTGCCGGTGAGCCTCCGCCGCCATCTCGGTGATGGGATTGACGGTGCCGAGGACATTCGACACATGACACACCGACACCAGGCGAGTACGCTCCGAGAAAAGGCGGCGGTATTCGTCGAGGTCCAGACTGCCGTCGGCATCGATGGGTACCACCTTGATGACGATACCGCTGCGTTGCTGCAGCAGCTGCCAGGGTACGATGTTGGAGTGGTGCTCCATGGTGGTGAGAATCACCTCGTCGCCGGCCTTAAGGAGAGAGCCGTAGGACGACGCCACAAGATTGATAGCCTCCGTTGTACCGCGGGTGAAGATAATCTCGTCGGTAGAGTCGGCACCGATGAACTCCTTCACGCGCCGACGGGTAGCCTCCATCGCCGCCGTCGCCTCCTGCGAGAGGGAGTGGACGCCGCGGTGGACGTTGGCGCGTCGGTTGTAGGACGCATCTACCTCAGCCTCCACTACGACGCGGGGAGTCTGGGTGGTGGCGGCGTTGTCGAGATATATGAGGGGGCGGCCGTTTACCTTGTTGTCGAGGGCGGGAAAGTCGGCACGCAGGGCCGTTACATCAATGGGGGCTGTCATTGGCGTGTATATTTTGAGCAGTCGGCGGAGGCGCAGGTCTCGCAGGATGCCGAAGCACCGGCGAGACGTTTCTCCACGAGCACGTGCATGCGCTGGCGGAGCACCTCGTAGCCGATATTGTCCACAACGTCAGCCATAAATGCCTGAGTAAGCATGCGTTCGGCCTCGTCGGCGGGAATGCCGCGCGCCTGCATATAGAAGAGGGCGCGCTCGTCGAGCTGACCGGTGGTGGCACCGTGGCTGGCCTTCACTTCGTCACAGTATATCTCAAGTTGGGGCGACGCATCCATGCGAGCCTTTTCGGACACGAGGATGTTGCGGTTCGTCTGCGAAGCGTCGGTGAAGCGCGCGCCGTGCTCTACCACAACCTTGCCCCCGAAACTGCCCCTCGCCTCATCATATAAGGCATATTTGAAGAGCTGTCGGCTGGTGCTGTGCTCGCAGTCGTGGCGTAGCACCACATTATTGGCCACCTGCTGCTTGTCGGCGCAGATTGCGAGGCCCGTCACCTCGGCCTCGGCATGGTCGCCGGTGAGGTTGAGACCATAGTGGTTGGCCGTGACGCCTCCATGCAGGAAGGTGGGACTCACCACCACGCGCGAATCGTGCTCCTGATGGGTGAACAGCTGATTGAGGCGGTGAGTGTCGGCACTACTCTCCTCTATATCATACAGATCCACCGAAGCATGAGGAGCAGCATGTACCTGCACTACCTGATTGTTGAGGTGCTGCACGCCGGCACCCTGGCTGTGGTCGCAGAGCAATACTCGCAGCGAGGCACCCTCGCCGGCATCCACCACTACGCGGCGCGACGACAGCATGGGCATATCCGAGTGGAAGATGTTGACTATCTGGACCGGACGCTCCACTGTCACACCGGGCTCTACACGGATGTAGATACCGTCGCCGAGGAGGAGTGAGTTCATGGCAACAGCCACATTGTCTGCGCTGTGGAGTGCGAGCAGTTCGCCGGCACGACCCACGTACTCCGAGGGCAGGCTGCGGAGACTGTAGACTTTGAGTCCGGCGGGAGCCTCGTCGCGCAACGGCGCGGAGACGTGCACCACATCGTTGGCCACCACAACGAGATGACTGTTGAGATTCGGCACGCCGCAGTGAAAGGCCTCAGCCACAGAAGCGTGCATATCGTGGTGGGCGAGGTTCACGCCGTAGTCGGGAGCGAACAGCTCATCGGCGGCGCATGCGCGGGGCACATCCTTGGGCGCGCGGTATGCCTCTATGAGAGCGGGGAGAGCCTCGGCGCCGGCACTATTGAGGGTTGCCAGCGGCTCGGGGACGCCCTGGCGGAGCGCCTCGTTATCTACCCACAGCGCGAGGTACTGACCGAAAGATTGAGCGGCTTTCATTGCTTGTCAACCTCCTCCTTGATCCAGTCGTAACCCTTCTCTTCGAGCTCGAGGGCGAGTTCGGGACCACCGCTGTACACAATCCGGCCTTTGTAGAGGATGTGTACGAAGTCGGGCTTGATATAATCGAGAAGACGCTGATAGTGAGTGATTACTATGGTGGCGTTCTTGTCGGTGCGTAGCTTGTTGACTCCACCGGCGACAATGCGCAGGGCGTCGATGTCGAGGCCGGAGTCGGTCTCGTCGAGGATGGACAGGCAAGGCTCGAGGACTGCCATCTGGAAGATTTCGTTGCGCTTCTTCTCGCCGCCGGAGAAACCTTCGTTGACCGAGCGGGAGGCAAGTTTGTTGTCGAGTTCGACGATAGCACGCTTCTGGCGCATGAGTTTGAGGAAGTCGGCGGCACTCATAGGGGCTTCGCCCAGATATTTACGCTTGGCATTGACGGCTGCGCGCATGAAGTTCACCATCGTCACACCGGGGATTTCCACGGGGTACTGGAACGAAAGAAAGAGACCTTCGTGCGAACGGTCGGCCGGCGACAGTGCCAGCAGGTCGACGCCGTGGAAGATAGCCTCACCGCCGGTGACAGTGAAACGAGGGTCGCCGGCGAGGACGCCGGACAGTGTGCTCTTGCCGGAGCCGTTGGGTCCCATGATGGCATGCACTTCGCCGGGACGTATGGTGAGGTCGATGCCGCGGAGGATTTCCTTGCCCTCGATGCCGGCTCGCAGATTGCGTACAGTCAGGAGATTGTCTGTCATTGTTGTATGGTATGAAGTCGCCGACGAGCGGCGTATTTCGTTTGCTTATATTATAATGTGTGGACGATGGCACTGTCAGCCCACGGCACCCTCGAGGGTGATTTCGAGCAGCTTGCGTGCCTCCACTGCGAATTCCATGGGGAGCTTGTTCATTACTTCCTTGGCGTAACCGTTGACTATAAGAGCGATAGCCTCCTCGGTAGGGATGCCGCGCTGATTGCAGTAGAACAGCTGATCTTCGGATATCTTCGATGTTGTGGCCTCATGCTCTACGACGGCGCTGCGGTTGTCCACCTCGATGACGGGGAATGTATGCGCGCCGCAGTTGCTGCCCAGCAGCAGGGAGTCGCACTGGGTGTAGTTGCGCACGCCTTCTGCACCGGGAGCCACCTTGACCAGACCTCGGTAGCTGTTCTGGCTATGGCCGGCGGATATACCCTTGCTCACTATGGTGCTGTGCGTATCGGAGCCTATGTGTATCATCTTCGTACCGGTGTCGGCCTGCTGCATATTGTTGGTGACGGCCACGGAGTAGAATTCGCCCGTAGCACCGCGTCCGGCGAGGATGCATGAGGGATATTTCCACGTGATAGCCGAACCTGTCTCCACCTGCGTCCACGACAATTTGCTGTAGTCGCCGCGGCAGAGGCCGCGCTTGGTGACGAAGTTGTACACGCCGCCGCGACCTTCGGCATCGCCGGCGTACCAGTTCTGCACGGTGCTGTACTTCACCTCGGCGCGGTCCTCGACGATAATCTCGACTATGGCGGCGTGGAGCTGATTCTCATCGCGCATAGGTGCGGTACAACCTTCGAGGTAGCTCACATAGGCGTCATCGTCGGCCACGATGAGAGTGCGCTCGAACTGTCCTGTGCCCGAGGCGTTTATGCGGAAGTAGGTGGACAGTTCCATGGGGCATCGAACACCCTTGGGGATGTAGACGAATGAGCCGTCCGAGAAGACTGCCGAATTGAGGGCGGCATAGAAGTTGTCGCGGTAGCTCACCACTTTGCCCAGGTATTTGCGCACGAGGTCCGGGTACTCGCGGACAGCCTCGCTGAAGGAGCAGAATATGATACCCATCTCGGCAAGTCGTTCACGGTGAGTGGTATGCACACTCACGGAGTCCATCACCGCATCGACAGCCATACCGGAGAGCATCTTCTGCTCCTCAAGGGGTATGCCGAGGCGGTTGAAGGTGTCGATGAGCTGAGGGTCTACCTCGTCGAGACTCTCGGGTGCGTCCTTACTCTTAGGTGCGGCGTAGTAGCTGATGGCCTGGAAGTCAATGGGCGGGATGTTGAGATGTGCCCACGTGGGAGGCTCCAGCGTGAGCCAGTAGCGGTAGGCCGCCAGGCGGAAATCGAGCAGCCACTCCGGCTCACCCTTGCGGGCGCTGATGAGTCGGATGACATCCTCGCTCAGACCGGCCGGGATGATATCGGTGTCTATGTCGGACGTGAACCCGTACTTGTACTCGCTGCCCGTGGCGCGGGCAAGGAGTTCATCGTTGCTGAGGGGTTCGTCAGTATTTATATTGTCTTTCATTGATGTGTCTTTGAAGTATTAACAAGGTCGGCGTAGTCTTGGTTGATGATGGTGCCGAATACTCGCGGTGCGGCGTTGACCACCCAAGCCGTCCAGGGTCGCTTCGGATCAACGAGCGATGCCCGTTCAGAGGGGCGTACGGCAAGATATATGTTGAGCGCCAGGCTGTAGAACAGCATCCATATACACACTCGCAGTAGTCCGCCGGCAAGACGGTCGACGAAACCTAAGGCCATCGCATGCAGGAACTTACGCAGCAGGCGTGCTATGAGCACCACTGCGATATAGGCCACAACGAACAGCAGCGCGTAGGCTACCCAAGTCAGGAGAGTATGGTGCTCGGTACCGGAGCCGATGATGAATCGGGCAAAGTCGTCGCCCCACACGCGGCAGGCCACCACGCCGAGTATCATTCCGACGAGCGTACCGGCCTGACGGACAAAGCCTTTGACAGCGCCGGTGATGAAGGCCGCCAGGACTATGATGATGGTGATGATAGCGAAAGTCGACACGGCAGTTGCGATTATTGATCAGCGCCCTCGGCTCCGGGGACTACGAATATCGAAAAATTCACCGACCCGTAGGCGCGATGTTCTTCGAAACCGGGCAGGTGTGAGAAGTCGTGATTCTTGTTGTGCTCGATGACGAACAATGTGCCGGGATGCACGAGATGCGACTTGAGGACAGCCTTGGGGATGTCGCCGAAGCCGGGCATATCGTAGGGTGGATCGGCGAAAATAAAATCGAATGATCGCAGCGTACCGGCGATAAAGCGCAGGGCGTCGCCACGCACCAGGGTGTGACCTTCGGCGCCAAGTTCCTTGCTCACCTTGGCGATAAAACGCTGCTGCACTGCTGCTTTCTCCACAGATGTCACGGAGGCACAGCCACGCGAGAGGAGTTCAAAACTCACCGCGCCGGTGCCGGCGAACAAATCAAGCGCGTTCAACCCCTCGAAGTCGAGATAGTTGTCGAGAACGTTGAAGATATTCTCGCGGGCGAAGTCGGTGGTGGGGCGCGCCGTGATATTGGTGGGGACGTCGAAACGTCGACGTCCGTATTTACCTCGGATTATTCGCATAATGGTAGGATTACAAGTGGGAACGGTGCTCGGAAGGCTTCACGGCCGGAGCGCAGAGCTGCCGACGGGAATATCAGCGGCAACACATGACGCACATAGCGGCTCAGCAGTGTGCTCAGACGACTGCGAAGTGTCTGGTCGCCACATAGCTGCAGTTCGTCGTTCTCGCGGTCGAAGCCGGTCAGTTCGGCTACGGAAAGTATATAGTACAGGGCGTCGTTGTCGACCTCCCACTCCTTGCTCACAGCCATGCGCAGGCAGCCGGAGGCGTCGTACTCGATGATATCGAGGCGCCGGGGAGTTTCGTCGGAGAGGTGCACGAAGAGTTTGGCGCGGTTCGAGGCCGAGCTTACGGTGTCGAAATATTTCAGCAGCGGGCTGATGGCGTGATGCACCGGGGCATTGCGGAAGGTACGGGCCAGGAAGCGGCGGCAGTCGGCATCGAGCGCCCACACCACGCGACACTGCGGTGTGCTGTCGCTGAGAAGTTCCACGGCATCGGGGGTGTCGCCCGCGATGTCCGTAAGGCTTGCTGCAAGCCCGTCATCGTCAAGTCCGGCAGGGACGACGGTGAAGTACGGCGTTGATACAGCGATATCTACGCGGCCGAAGTCGCTGAGCAACCACGGCGCGGCATAGATAGCTTCTTCGAGCTGACGGTGAAGACTGTCGCTGCCGCCGAGGGTCAATCGTCGATATATCATCGTAGCGTCCGCAACCGTAGAGAAGGCCACGGCATGCAGTGCTCCCGGTGCTATACCGAGCACAAGGCGCCACAGATGAGGACTGTCGATTGTAGTACTTTCCATATCTCGGCAAATTTACAAAAATTCCCCCGTACCGCCAAACTCACCACCCCGGCCACCCCCATTTTCGCGCCAAAAAATTCACGGAAAAGATGGCTCTGCGTTTGGTGTGCGTTTGCAGTCATCAGGATTTGGCAGATTGGGCAGGTTTGAGTACCTTTGTATCATCTTGAAACGCGAACCGTCTTTATGGCCAATATATACGAATTGCGACGCTACGGCAAGATTGCCTTTCTGACGACGTCAGCCGCCGTCGTAGCAATGTTCCTGTTCTTTTCGGACGCCCTCATCCGCGACCTCAGTACCGTGGAGCGTGAACGCATGCAGCTGTGGGCCGACGCCACCAAGCAACTCGTCACCGGTACTATGGCAATGGCCGAGGGCGACGACCAGGCGACCGCCGCCGATGTCGACTTCCTGCTCGGCATCATTCGCGGTAACACCACCATCCCCGTTCTCCTCACCGACGACGAGGGCAACATTCTCACCCACCGCAACTTCAAGCTGCCCGAGCCCGGCGACACGCTCGGCTTCGGACCGCCCGACCATCCCGCCAACATCGAATTCCTGCGCGCCAAGCTCGAGAGTCTCGCTCAGTCGCCGAATGTCATAGACATCGAAATATCGCCCGACGAGGTACAACACCTTTACTACGAGGACTCTACCCTGCTCCGCCGCATGAGCATATTCCCCTACATACAGGTGCTGGTGATGCTCGCCTTCATCGCTGTGGTCTACTTCGCCGTGCTGAGCACCAAGAAGGCCGAGCAGAACAAGGTATGGGTAGGCCTGTCGAAAGAGACTGCTCATCAGCTCGGCACGCCCATTTCGTCACTAATGGCATGGATGGAACTCCTGCCGGATATGGGTGTCGACCGCGAAGTCATCACCGAGATGAACAAGGATGTCAACCGCCTCAGCACCATCGCTTCACGATTCTCCAAGATAGGCTCTGACCCTCGTATGCTCCCCGCCGAACTCAACGATACCGTAGGCGAGGCCGTAGCATATATGTCGACACGCATATCGCCGCGCATCAAGCTGCTTTGGCACCCCGCCGCTGCTCCCATTGGCGTCGAGGCATGCACTCCCCTTTTAGCCTGGGTGATAGAGAATCTCATCAAGAACGCCGTGGACGCCATGGAAGGCAGCGGACGCATAGATGTGAGCGTCGGTGGCGGCCCCATAAACGCCTATGTAGAAGTATCCGACACCGGCAAGGGCATCAGTCGCAAGAACTTCAAGAATGTGTTCAACGCCGGCTACACTACCAAAAGCCGCGGTTGGGGTCTCGGACTCACTCTCGCCAAGCGCATCGTGGAGCAATATCACGGTGGACGCATATTCGTCAAGCAATCCTCGCCGGGCCAGGGGACTACATTCCGCATCGAACTGCCGGCTCGTCCTGCGGCCCTATTAAACATCAGCAAACAGGCATGAAGATAGTACACGTCTTATTCAATATGAAGACGGGCGGCACGGAGACTATGCTCATCGACATCGCCAACCGTCAACTGGCCGAGGGCGACACTCCCGTTGTGCTGCTCATCAATGAGGGACAGGACGCATCGCTGCTCGATACTCTCGACGAGCGCATAGAGCGGGTATTCCTCCACCGTCCCACCGGGTCGAAGAATCCGCTGTGGCTCCTCCGCTATGCCCGAGCGCTCTGTCGTCTCAATCCCGACATTGTGCACATGCACAATCCGCGCGCGCTCGGCATGCTCTACGGCCCCCGTAAATATAAGGTAGTGTGCACCTACCACTGCTGCGGCGACCCTAACCCCTGGGCTGCCCGTGCTGATGCCATGTGCGCCATATCCCGCGCAGTCGCCGACGATGCTGCCGGCCGCGACAATTGCCGCCCGGAGATTATCTACAACGGCACCGACACCTCCCGCATAGGGCGGCGTCACGCCGGTGGCCTCTCCGCTCATCCGAGACTCATACAGATAGGCTCGCTCAACCATAATATCAAAGGCCAGCACATCACTCTGCAGGCGCTCGCCAGGATGCGACACTGCGATGCCACTGTCGACTTCTTCGGCGACGGTGCATCCCGCCCCATGCTCGAAGCTATGGCCGGCGAACTCGGACTGACCGACCGCGTCACCTTCCACGGTATCGTTTCGCGCCGCGAGCTATACCAGGCGCTCCCAACCTTCGACGTGGCTCTGCTGCCGTCGCTCAACGAGGGCTTCGGACTCGCTCTCACCGAACCCATGGCTGCCCGTGTGCCGGTGGTCGCATCTGACCTGCCCGGCCCGATGGAGATTCTTCGTGCCGACGGTAGAGTATATGGCAGCACATGCCGCCCGGGCGACGCCGATTCTCTTGCCGACGCCATTGACGCGATCCTCGACGACTACGACGCCGCTCTCGACACCGCAGCAGCAGCCACCGACCGTGTCCTCGGTCACTTCGACATATCGGCAACGGTAGCAGCCTACCGCAAGCTATACGACAACTTGATTCAACAGCACTGATTTCCAATACACAATTGATTCTAAGACATGACTGACATGGATAATATCGAGTTGATACTCATCAACATTTCCGGCGCCGACCGCCCCGGCGTGACATCACGCCTCACCGAGATTCTCGCTCGTCACAACGCTCAGATTCTCGACATCGGTCAGGCCGATATCCATCACACCCTCTCCCTCGGCATTCTATTCCGCACCACCGGCGACCGCTCCGGCGACATCATGAAGGATCTCCTCTTCGCTTGCTCGGAACTGTCGGTACAGATTCGCTTCAGCCCTGTATCGATAGAGGACTACGAGAACTGGGTGTCGCGACAGGGCAAGAACCGCTGGATCATCACCATTCTCGGCCGTCACCTCACAGCTCGCCATATCGCCCTCGTCACGGAGGAAATTGCACGTCAGCAACTTAACATCGACAGCATACAGCGTCTCACCGGCCGTATGCCTCTCCGCGACGATGAAGAGCCGCGCACGAAGGCTTGTATCGAATTCTCTGTCCGTGGCAATCCTATCGACCTCACCGCCATGCGCGGTCGATTCCTCGACCTCTCGCAGCAGGACGAATTCGACATTTCTCTCCAGGAAGACAATGTATTCCGACGTTGCCGACGTCTCATCTGTTTCGATATGGACTCTACCCTCATAGAGACAGAGGTAATCGACGAACTGGCCGACCGCGCCGGCAAAGGTGCCGAGGTACGAGCCATCACAGAGAGCGCCATGCGCGGCGAGATTGATTTCTCCGAGAGCTTCAAGCGTCGCGTAGCTCTCCTCAAGGGTCTCGACGTAGAGGTGATGCGCGAGATTGCCGAGAACCTACCCATCACAGAAGGACTCGAACGCATGATGGAGGTACTTCACCGCACCGGCTACAAGACTGCCATCCTATCGGGCGGTTTCACATACTTCGGCAACTATCTCAAGCAGCGTTTCGGATTCGACTATGTGTACGCCAACGAGCTCGAGGTGGCCGACGGCAAACTCACCGGACGATATGTCGGCGACATCGTCGACGGCAAGCGCAAGGCCGAGCTCCTGCGTATCATTGCACAGGTGGAGAACATCAACATTGCCCAAACAATCGCCGTCGGCGACGGTGCCAACGACCTACCCATGCTCTCAACCGCAGGTCTCGGCATAGCATTCCACGCCAAGCCGAAGGTGAAACAGACTGCCCGTCAGTCGATTTCCACCATCGGTCTCGACGGCGTGCTGTATTTCCTCGGCTTCAAGGACTCATTCATCACCGACAACAACTGAACAGAGCAAGCCGGAGTCCCGCCCCCCTTCGCCCCGAGGCTGATTTCGTTACTGCGCTCCATCCCTGCCCCGCTTCGGCAGTGGCATCGAACCATCTGATATATTTATGCGTTAAATACATATATCTAACGTTTCACACATTTATGCAGCCTCCTTATGAGGACTCTTAAGAGCTTTTTAATTCTTTCTTCCCTTCTTCTGGCAAGTTCTGCACCGGCGCCCGCACAGGCTCCGGTGCAGCCCCACCAGTCTGTCGGTCTTGTGCTGAGCGGTGGCGGTGCGAAGGGCATCGGTCACATCGGCGCCATCAAGGCCCTTGAGGACAACGACATTCCTATCGACTACATCACCGGCACTTCAATGGGCGCCATAGTGGGCAGCCTCTATGCCGCCGGATACACCACCGAGGAGATGATGGGTCTGATTCTGTCACCCTACTTCGGCTACATGTCCACCGGCAAGATAGACCCCGAATTCACCTATTATTTCTCTACGCCGCGACCCTCCCCGCAGATGTTCTCCATGCAGGTGGGAGCACAGACGCAGGCTCAGAAAGATTTCTACAACCCGCAGTCCCTCGTATCCCCCGCTCCTATGATTTTCGGTTTCATGGAGATATATGGCGGTGCCACAGCGAAGTGCGGTGGCGATTTCAATAGACTTTTCGTGCCTTTCCGCTGCGTATCGTCGAATATGACCGAGCTACACAAGCATGTCTTCGATCACGGCAATCTTGCCGAGGCTGTGCGTGCTTCCATGTCGTTCCCTCTTGTGTTCCAAGCCGTCAAGCTCGACGGCGACATGTACTACGACGGTGGCGTGTTCGACAATTTCCCCGTCGAGGTGATGCACCGTGAGTTCGACCCCGACATCATGCTAGGCTTCGATGTATCGGCCACATCGTCCGGTCCGCCGAACTCTTTCCTCGACCAGCTCGACCTCCTCGTGACGCGCCCGCAGAGCTACGACGTGCCCGACGACTACGGCATGAAGATTCGCATCGACCTCAACGAATTCGGACTCCTCGATTTTCAGGCAGCCAAGGCAATATACCAGGTAGGCTACGACCGCACTATGGCTATGATGGACAGCATCAAGGCCCGAGTGCACACACGCATGCCGGCCATGGTGCGCGACATGCGTCGCAAGGTATTCAAAGCCGGGGTGCCACCTCTCACTTTCTCGGACATCAAGGTGACAGGCGCATCACCGAAGCAGAATGAATACATCCGCTATCTCTTTGGTGAGAAGGGTGATACAATATCCGTTGACCGCGCCCGACTGGCCTACTATCGTGCGCTGGCATCGGACAAACTGAACGCCATCGTACCCACGGCAACGCCCGTCGACAGTACAGGTCTCTTCGACCTCGACCTGCTCGTGTCGGTCAAGCGAAAATTCGACGTCGGCGCCGGCGCTTTTGTCACATCGTCGAACAATAGTTTCCTCTATCTGCGCGCCGGATATTCCAGTCTGAGCTTCAGCTCCGTCAATGCCGGCATCGAAGCGTGGATCGGCCAGAGCTACATGGCAGGAGTGCTGAGTGGCTCTGTCTACCTCCCTTCGCGTGTGCCGTCTGCCGTGCGCTTCGAGGCGGTGGCTTCACGTCGTCGCTATCACGAGAACGAGAAGCTGTTCTTCCGCGACAATGAGCCTACATTCGTCGTCGACCACGAATATTTCGGCAAAGTCGGATACGCTATTGCTACAGGTCGCAAGGGCGAAGTAGAAGCCGGTATCGGAGGCGGACGTATATACAACTCTTTCTATCGCAACAATCAACCCGAGAGCTACATCGCCGGACGCGACAACATCGGGTTGAATCTCGGCCAGATTTTTACCGGATACCACTCTTCCACAATTGACAATGAGGTATATCCCACCACAGGATTCAGCCGTCACGGCAACCTCGCAGGTGTCATGGGCAAGTCGCATTTCTTCAATGCCCTCGCTCCTGCCGCCGACGCCCGCAACTCTCGCTCGGAGAAATGGGTGCAACTGCACTGGCGCGAACGCGACTACTTCAACCTACACAAGCACTGGGCTTTAGGCCTCGAAGGAGAGCTCATGGCATCCTCGCGTCCTCTCTTCCAGAGTTATTACGCATCCATCACCACAGCGCCGGCATTCAATCCCACCGCAGCATCGCACAACTACTTCGACCCCGATCTGCGAGCCAATAGTTTCCTCGCCGTCAGCGCAATACCCATCTACAAGTACAACAGCAACCTCTCGGCACGCCTCTCTGCGAGCGCATTCCTGCCCGAAAGAGCCATCCTCGAACGACCCGACGGCTCGGCAGTCTATGCCAAGCGCTTCAGCCGCATGAGATTCTTTGGCGAATTCGATGTAGTGTACACACTACCTTTCGCCACAGTAGCTGCTTATTGTAATTATTCCAACTCACGCCATCACTTCAACGTAGGCATCAGCCTCGGAATGTATCTGACGGCACCACGTTTCCTTAAATAACGAATATGCTCACCATATCACGCGCATGTGTCCTCGGAGCCGGCCGCATAGGCTCGGCTCTTGCCAAGGCTTTCATCTCCCATCGCATACCGCTCAACATCTACAACCGAAGCAGCATGCGGCTCGATGATTTCAGAGACCGTACTGACGTATCAGTATTCACCGATGCCGCCAAGGCCGTCGAAGGATGCGACTGGATTTTCATCTGCACCGAAGGCGACGCCGTGGCTTCCATGGCACTCAGCGCCGGAGCCAATACCAAAGCCGTTATAGTATCCTGCGCTGCATCAAGCTCTTATAGCAGCCTGGAGGTACTGACAGCCTTGCTCGGCGAACGACCCGTCATCCGCCTCATCCCCAACATAGCCGCCACCATCGGCGCTTCGACGAATGTAATGTGCTATGCGAATATTCAGCCCGACACAGCTCAGGAATACGCCGACGGCCTGAGCGGAATCCTCGGCGACACCATCATCCTGCCCGAGCGACTCCTCGCTGCAGGTATGGCTCTGAGCTCATGCGGCATAGCCTACGCACTCCGATACATCCGCGCAGCCCAGACAGCAGGCATTCAGATGGGTCTCGATGCCGGCACAGCCGCTCAGCTCGCCGCAGGAGCACTCGTCGGCGCAGGCGAACTCATCCGTAAAGACATGGGACACCCGGAGCAGTTGGCCGACAGAGTATGCACTCCGGGTGGATTCACCATCAAGGGCCTCAATGCACTCGACGAAAAAGGTTTCTCGGCAGCCGTACAGACTGCCCTCATCACAGCCGCCGGCGCAAAATCTTAAGTAAACTTATGAACAAAGTAATTCTCTGCGGCAACGTCGGCGTTGACCCAACAATGCGTATGGTCGAGAACCGACCTATGGCCGCCTTCACCCTCGCTACTACAGAGCGACGTCGAGGCCGAGATGCCGACGGCAAAGCAATCGAACTACCGCCACTCACCGAGTGGCACCACATCGTCATGTGGGGCACCGCCGCCGAATACGCCGAGAAATATATCCGCACAGGCTCGAAACTTCTCGTCGAAGGAAAGTTGCGTACTCGCCGATGGACCGACCGCAATGCCCTCGAACACTCCAGAACAGAGATTCACGTCGACTCATTCGAACTACTCCCAAAAGGCAACTGACACTTAACACAAATATACTATGAGAATGGACGGACGCCGCCAGAGCGGCAATGTAGACGACCGACGAGGCAGCAGTTCCGGACGTCGTATAGGTATCGGCGGCGGCATCGTCGGCGTCATACTTGTAGCCGTAATCACACTCCTCGGTGGAGGTGACCTCGGCGATGTTTTCTCCAACGTCATGGGCTCCGGTGCAATGGAGACCACAGAGCAGTCGAGCTACCAGCCCGACGACGTAGACAATCAGCTCGCACTATTCGCCTCTCAGGTACTCGCAGGCACCGAAGATGTGTGGACAGCAGAATTTCAGCGACTCGGACTCGGCACATATCGCGCGCCTAAGATGGTACTGTACACCGATGCAGTAAGCTCCGGCTGCGGCAATGCTACATCACAGGTAGGACCATTCTATTGCTCCGCCGACGAGACAGTCTACATCGATCTCTCATTCTTCCGACAGATGCAGCAGAACATAGGCGGCGACGGCGACTTCGCATACGCATACGTAATCGCTCACGAAGTAGGACACCACGTACAGCACCTCCTCGGCACACTCGACCAGGCTCACGAACAGATGAGCCGACTCAGCGAACGCGAAGCGAACCACATCAGTGTACGCCTCGAACTTCAAGCCGACTACTACGCCGGCGTATGGGCGGCCCTCGACAACAAAATGTTCAACTCCATCGAACCCGGAGACATCGAAGAAGCCGTCGACGTAGCAGGAAAAATCGGCGACGACTACCTCCAGCGAAAAGCATACGGACGCGAAATGCCCGACTCCTTCAATCATGGCCGCTCCGAACAACGCGTACGATGGTTCACCCGAGGACTCCAATACGCCGACATCAACCACGGTGACACATTCACATCCGAATACTCCGACCTCTGAGCACCCCGATACATGGACGAAAAAGAAATACAAAGCTACTATTCAGGACACTTCACCGACGCCGACGCACTATACATGCGCCGAGCACTACAACTCGCTGCCGCCGGAAAAGGACACGTAGCGCCTAACCCCATGGTAGGCGCCGTAATCGTCGCACCCGACGGACGCGTAATAGGCGAAGGATGGCACAGACACTACGGCACACCACATGCCGAAGTCAACGCAGTCGCCTCAGTAGCCGACAACGACCGACACCTCCTGCCACAAAGCACCATATACGTTACCCTCGAACCCTGCTCACACTACGGCAAGACACCACCATGCGCCAAACTACTCATAGAGACAGGCTTCCGACGCGTCGTATCAGCCACCGTCGACCCCAACCCACTCGTAGCAGGACGCGGACTCAAGATGCTCGCCGACGCAGGCATACAGACCGAAGTAGGCCTCCTCGGCGATGAAAGCCGTCGCCTCAACAAAGTATTCTTCACCGCCCATACCCACCACCGCCCATTCATCACCCTCAAATGGGCCCAAAGCGCCGACGGCTACCTCGCCACCCAAATCCCCTCCAGAAGCGACAGCGAAGCGCCCCAAAGCACCCCCGAGAGCATGTTAGTCTTCGAGAGACAAGAGACAGGGCAAGTAATCCCTATAGGGCTATCGAGCCCTATAGGGATCAGATACTTACACATGCGAAGAGGCACCCACCAAGCCATAGCAATCGGAGCCCGCACAGCCATCATAGACAACCCGAGCCTCACCACCCGCCAATACGCCGGTCCGAACCCACGCCCCATCATCTTTGACCGCCACAGACTCCTCCCGAACGACCACCCACTTCTCACACGCTCCGACACCATCCACCTCACCGCACCCGAAGCCGATTTTGTTACCGTGCAAGCAACTTGCTGCACCCCCGAAGCCAGCGACACCACAGCCTCCGCGACTCGCGGCAGCGAAGCGCCCCGCGCAAAAGCTCCCACCCTCCGCGAGCAGATCAGCGACCTCTACGAAAGCTACTGCATCACATCACTAC
>CAMWKV010000031.1 GCA_947174915.1 uncultured Porphyromonadaceae bacterium
CTGCATGCCCCCGAGAACCGTACCCTACGCATCGCCGACATGACCTTCGACGGCGACGGCATGCTGTGGGTGGTCACCGATGCAGGCTTGCAGATATGCGACCAGAACGGCCGTGTACGCGCCATCATCCGTCTGCCGCAGGACATCGCCACCATCCTCACCGACAACCGTGAAGCCCCCTTCAGCGGCCGCCTCGCCATCACCGAAGACGCCGTATTTCTCTCTACACCGACAGCCACCTACCGCCGTTACCTCCGCGTAGCTCCCGCCGGCGACACCGCCCCCCGCTCCCAAGGCCCCGCCTGAACACCGCCCGCCTCATTATGCATATCCCAGACCCGCCTCGCTTAGGCACCTACGGTGACCGCTCCTTCCATCGAAGGGCTCTGATACACGACTACTACGCGCCTTTCATCTACCACATCATACTGAAAAAGGCACCTGAGTGCGACAGCTTCGGCGACGTGGAGGGTGATGCACGGATAGTACCCGGCGCCCCAGGTAGCGCAGCTATCAAAGAATCACCTATAGGCAAGCTCATTGCCAAGGGTATTATACATCTTCAGTACGACTACCCCATTGTCAAGGTCTTTCAGTACTGCGTGATGCCGGATCACGTGCATATTCTCCTGCAAGTGCTGTTCCGTTCCGAATTGCATCTGGACTTCTTTATGGAGAGCCTGAAAGCTATAATCGCCCGGCGAGTATCAGTGCTGCTATGCCGCGAGACAGCTCCCGACGATATCTTTCAGCCCGGCTATTGCGACAAACCCCTCTACGATGACAGGTCCCTGGACGAACTATACCGCTATATCCGCGAGAACCCGCACCGCTTAGCCATGCGTATGCAGTTTCCGCAGTTCTTCCGTCGAGCACGAAAGCTACATATCCAAGGCCGGGAATACGAAGCCTACGGCAATCTCTTCCTTCTCCGCAACCCTGACAAAATTGCCATAAAGATAAGCCGCTCCTTCTCTGCCGAAGAACATACACAGAAAGAGACCGAGTGGCTCGCAGCGGCAGCGCAGGGAGCCGTGCTGGTGTCGCCGTTCATCAGTGCCGCCGAGAGAGCGCTGCGCTCACGCGCTGAAGCCATAGGCGCAAAAATCATACTTATCACCCATGAAGACTTCCCCGAGCGCTACAAGCCCCACGCGCACGACTTCGACCTGTGCGCCCAAGGCAATCTCCTCATCATCAGCCTCGGCCTCCCCGCCAAGACAGCACTCACCCGCGACCTCTGCCTCCGGATGAACGACCTCGCAGCCGCCCTCACCACCGACAGAAAAGAATAGCACGCCTCTCGCCACCTCCGACAAACCTGCTCCGCACGGCAAGCGAGGCAGGGGCAAGGGAGCGGCAAAGGCGCAGGCAGCAAGTGGGCGAGCGGAGCAGGTTTGTCGGAGGTGGCGAGAGGCGAGGTATCTTTTTTGCGCAAGGGGGGCGGGGAGGCTTTGAGGATAGGCGAAAAAATTGTATCTTTGCGGCAACAGACTTTCCACTGCTTTTAACATTCACGCTAATACACAGATATGGCAACCAAACCGTTTCACTATCAGGAGATGTTCCCCCTCGGCCCCGACACTACCGAGTACTATCATCTCACTTCCGACTATGTCCACACCGAGACCTGGGGCGGACACGAATTCCTCGTTGTAGACCCCGAGGCTCTCACTGTCCTCACCCGCCAGGCTACCCACGATAATGCCTTCATGCTCCGTCGCGAACACAATGCCATGGTGGCAAAAATCCTCAGCGACCCCGAAGCATCCGCCAACGACAAGTTCGTGGCTCTCACCATGCTCCGCAACGCCGAGGTGGCTGCACTCGGTCAACTGCCCTTCTGCCAGGATACAGGTACGGCTATCTGCCATGCTGAAAAAGGTCAGTATGTATTCACCGGCTGCAACGACGAGGAGAAAATCAGCCACGGCGTATACCTCACCTATACCACCGACAACCTCCGCTACAGCCAGAACGCTCCTCTGACCATGTACGACGAGGTGAACACCGGTTGCAACCTGCCCGCACAGATTGACATCCACGCTACCGAAGGCGGCGAATACCACTTCCTCTTCGTAGCAAAGGGTGGAGGCTCGGCCAACAAGACCTATCTCTACCAGGAGACCAAGGCCCGTATCAACCCCGACAAGCTCCTCCCCTTCCTCATCGAGAAGATGCGCTCGCTCGGTACCGCCGCTTGTCCTCCCTACCACATCGCATTCGTAATCGGCGGCACTTCTGCCGAGAAGAACCTCGAAGTGGTGAAGAAGGCCTCCGTAAAATACTACGACAACCTGCCCACCCACGGCAACGAATACGGCCACGCCTTCCGTGACCTCGAGCTCGAAGCTCAGCTCAAGAAGGCCTCCGAAGCACTCGGCCTCGGCGCTCAGTTCGGCGGCAAGTACTTCGCCCACGACATACGCGTGATCCGTCTGCCCCGCCACGGCGCTTCCTGCCCCATCGGTATGGGTGTGAGCTGCTCCGCCGACCGCAACATCAAGGCAAAAATCAACGCTCAGGGCCTCTGGATAGAGAAACTCGACTCCAACCCCGGCGAACTCATCCCCGAAGAATACCGCAAGGCCGGCGAGGGCGACGTGGTACGTATCGACCTGAACCGTCCCATGGATGAAGTGCTGGCCGAGCTGTCCAAGTACCCCGTGAGCACCCGTCTGTCGCTCAACGGCACCATCATCGTAGGCCGCGACATCGCTCACGCCAAGATCAAAGAGCGTCTCGACAAGGGCGAGCCCATGCCTGAGTACCTCAAGAAGCACCCCATCTACTACGCAGGCCCCGCCAAGACTCCCGCCGGCATGCCTTCAGGCTCCTTCGGCCCCACCACGGCAGGCCGTATGGACCCCTATGTAGACCAGTTCCAGGCTGCAGGCGGCTCTATGATTATGATTGCCAAGGGCAACCGTTCCAAGGAAGTGACCGACGCCTGCCACAAGCACGGCGGTTTCTATCTCGGCTCTATCGGTGGTCCTGCCGCTGTGCTGGCTCAGAACTCTATCAAGAAGGTAGAGCTCCTCGAATACCCCGAGCTCGGCATGGAAGCTATCTGGAAGATTGAAGTAGAAGACTTCCCCGCATTCATCCTCGTCGATGACAAGGGCAATGATTTCTTCACTCAGATCAACGAAAAGTGCAAAATCTGCGGCCTGAATAAATAAGCCCCGGAAACATACCTTGGAGGGTGTGTCAAAAGCGAAACAGCACTTTTGACACACCCTCTACATACTATACTATAATACCTCTACCGGCATGCGACGCAGCATCTCTCTTTTCCTCTCCATCTTTATCTTCATCATGTCAGTATCCATATACGGAGGCAGTCCGCAATTCAAGAATCCCGACTTCGACTTCCCCAAGACTGTGGCCGACAACGCCCTGGCCGAGCTCTCCAAGCCCGGCACAGACGGTCTGGCACGTCTGCGGTACACGCTCGAATATGTAGCCGCAACGGTGAAAATCGACCCGGACAAGGCCTACGATATGCCGGCGTTCATCGCTGCTCAGGGTGCCAAGCCCGGTCTCTCCGCCGCCGACCGCGGCATGTTCCTGCTCATGCAGGTGGCCGAGCTGAACCATATCTATCAGGGCGTGCGCTGGAAAATCCGTAATGTCGCTGCCCCCTTGCGTCCTATCCCCGACGACATACGCCTGTGGAACGGCAAGCAATTCGAATACGTGACTGACTCGCTGCTCCGCGAAGCTGCGCCTCTATGCGGCGACACCCCGCTGAAACAGTTTGACGCCATCCTCGACCCCGACGATTTCAGCGCCGACTACTTCACCACCCTCAGCGACTTCTATGAAGCTACAGCACTTAATATCCGATACACCAAAGACTACAACTACGACACCCGTAAGGCTCTGCTCAAGGACTTCCTCAAGACTTCCGTCGGCCGACCCATCTATTACTACTGGATGGGCATGCTCTATGAACGCGACGGCGACAAGCTCCTTGAGCTGTATCACGAACACGCCGACGTCGAGGGTGCCCGTTATCTCCTGTATTACGGAGCGTCTAGAAACACTATTTCATATCAATTCCATGACTCTCCTGAAGATTACGTTGCCCGCGCAGAACGCATAGCACCCATAGTCAAGGATATCGAGCTGTCACTTAAGCAATTCCCCGCTTGGAGCGGCAACGACGCCCTACGCGATGTTTTAGCAAACCTGCAACGTGCCTTCGTGAACTTCACGGTGCCCGACATGTGCGCTCCCGGCAGCGAGATAACACTGCACTACGCCTTTGCACATATCCCCGAAGCGACCTTCACACTCTATGCGCTACCCGCCGGTGATGAGGATGAGGATTACGACGACGATGCAAAAATACAGGTGAAGGGCTACACTGTAAAGATGCCCGAGGGTGCGTCCATTGCCTGCGACAGCATACAGATAGAAATCCCGGGTCCCGGCAGATACGCCATAGAGACTCAGATAGATGGCGATGTGGAGACTGCAACCATCCTCGCCACCTCCTACCTGCCCATCGTGGGTGAAGGTCTTGATAAATATCCCGTGCTCACTGCCGACTTCGTCACCGGCGCCCCCGCACGCGGTGTGATAGTGGAGAGCATGCCTTACAGCCGCTATAATGCCCCTTCGCCCCAACCATCATACATAGGCAAGACCGACCGCGACGGCATCCTCATAGCAAAAGCTCCGGCAAAAGATGGTGGCTACCTGCGCTTCCAGCGCGACGGTCAGATAACTACCTTGCACCAAAACTTCTCACTGCCCTATGCTCCCTCCGAACCGAAAGAGCAGACACGCGCCCTCTGCATGTCAGACCGTGCTCTCTACCACCCCGGCGACACCATCAAATGGATGGCAGCCCTCGCCCGAGGCAAAGCCAACGATGCCGAAGTCCTCGTAGCAAAGCAGCTCAGCGTCACCCTTCACGACGCCAACGGTCAGACTGTCGATACCGTCGTCTGCACCACCGACCGCTACGGCCGCTGCAACGGCTCCTTTGCCATCCCGCGCGGTCGCCTCACAGGCTCGTGGCGCCTGCGCATTGAATATCAGGGCTCTATGCTCTATCAGCACTACTTCACGGTAAGTGATTTCCGCATGCCGGTATTCGAGGTAACTGTTGACGACATAGCCCGCAACGCCCCCGACGAGGGCGACGTCACTATCCGCGGCAAAGCCACCACCTTCTCCGGCATGCCCGTAGCCGGCGCCGAGGTAGCTATCAAGATCACAGGCACAAACCGTTGGCTCATGTTACTCCAGAACATGAGAGTCACTACCCTAAGCGCCACTACCGACGATAGCGGTACCTTCGAGATAGTGATACCGGCCTCCTCCCTCAGCCAAACAGGACTCGGGGACACCGCCATCCATTATTACACAGCCGATATCACCGTCACCGCCGTGACAGCGGAGACAGCATCGACATCGACGACCTTTATCACCGGCAAACCATACTTCCTCCGCGCCACAACATCACAGTATTTCGTAGATACCGATGGCCCGGCGACATTCACCATCAAAGCCTACGGCCCCGACGGCAAAGATGCGCCGCTCGCTGTGGACTGGTCGCTGACTGCCACCGACGGCGCCGAGAAGGGGAGGGTAGTGCGCTCGGGTCGCTGCAAGGCTCCGACTACCGTAAGCGTCGACCTCGACGGCATACCGGCCGCCAAGTACAGTCTCACGCTTGCCGCTGCCGACAGCACTCTCGCCGATACAGTCACCGACGCACTGAGCATCACCACCTACAACGTGCGTCTCGGTCAATTTCCACCCTCGGCCGGACACCTCTTCATACCTCGCAACGACTATACCATCGCCTCCGGCAAGGCTGCCGTAGTCATCGGCACCCCCGACGAGCAAGCATATATATATGAGATAGTTTCAAGTGGCAGCGAGCTCCGCAGCGTGCGTCTGCATACCATCCCGCGCGGCTTCACTACCATCAACATTAACGCCTCCGCCGACACCGAGGTATATTTCGCCACTGTATGGCAGGGCAAAAGCACCACGAAGTCTGTCGATCTTCGCCTGCCGGCGCAGCCCGAGAACAAGATTGTAGCCTCTGCCTTCCGCGACCGCCTGGTACCGGGCAGCAACGAGATATGGACTCTGCGCCTCGTCGACGGACAGGGCGGTGGCATGGCCGGACTGCCCATGGTAGCAACGATGTACAACAAGGCGCTCGATGCTCTCGAAAGCTACCGCACGCCATCATCCTTCGGGCTGCCGTCGTACGATCCGAGGGTGTGGCTTAATGTGGAATCGCTTGACATCTGTCGCTGCTTAAGCATATCCCCCGCCAAAAACTCATATTTCCGTATCACCGAGCCCATATTCAAATATATCACCGCCAACGCCTTCGGAGGCGCCGTATATATGCGCAAAGCCAGCATGGCTTCTGCGGGAAATGCGGAAATGAAAATGAATATGGCGTCTAACGTGCAAACCGATGACATTGCTGCCCCGAATCTGTATGGTGCCAGCGCCCCCTCTACATTAACAGTTGAAGAGTCGGCAGAGGCAGAGGCCGGAGGTGCTGAGTCCTCCGCCGATGCAGAGAAATTCGATTTCCGCCCATCTGAGGTGCTCCAAGCCTTCTGGAAGCCCACCCTCGTGAGCGACAGCGAAGGCAATGTCAACCTCGTCTTCACCGTGCCTAACGCCAACACCACCTGGCAGCTTCGCGCCCTCGCATGGACGCCCGGCGCCTCCGTGCTGCGTTTCGACGCCACAGCGATGGCCAACAAACCCGTGATGGTGCAGCCGAATCTCCCTCGCTTCCTCCGCCAGGGCGACACCGCAACGATAGCCGCCACCGTCTTCAACAACTCCGACGAGGCAGCCTCCGTGCAGGTGGTAACAGAACTCTTCGACATCGCCACAGGCACTGTCACCGAGCGCCGCAACGACACTATAGAACTCGCTGCCGGAGCATCCGGTGTGAGCACAATCGACCTCAGCGTAGCCGCCGATGCCGCATCGATAGGCTACCGTGTGAGCGCCTCCGCTGCCGGCTTCTCCGATGGCGAACAAGCCGCTATCCCCGTGCTCGAATCAGCCACCACGGTGATGGAGAGCACCCAGTTCTACCTCAACCCTGACGACACCAAGCCCGTGACAGTGACCGTCGACGATGCCACGGACGCCACCCTCGTGCTCCAGTACGTCCAGAACCCCGTATGGAGCATCGTCAAGGCCATGCGCGGCCTCTATGGCAGCGGCAGCAACACTTCTACAGCGATTGCATCGCGAATATTCTCCTATCTGGCCGCCCGCACCATCGTGGCCTCCAACCCCGGCGTGGCACATGCCCTGCGAGAGTGGGTCAACAACCCCTCCGAGCAGGCTCTCACCTCGATGCTGGAGCGCAATGAGGACCTCAAGCGCCTGCTGCTCAATCAGACACCATGGGTCAATGTCGCCACCGACAACAGCCGCCGCATGGCTACACTCGCCTCCGTCCTCGAACCCGCCACCGTGGCCGCCGCCCTCGACAAGGCTGTCGAGTCGCTCTCGTCGCTCCAGAACACCGATGGTGGTTTCTCATGGGGCGAGTGGAATCACCGCAGCAGCATCTGGGCCACCGAGACCGTGCTCACCACCCTCGGCATAGCGCGCTCCATGGGCATGCTACCCGCCGACGAGCAGGTCAACAGCCTCATCGCTCCCGCCTTCGAATACCTCACCGACCAGTACCTGCGCGCCAAGCGTCTGCCCTCCTACCCGGAGCTCACACTCATCCCCGCACTCATCCCCGAGTTGCCACGCACAGGACGCGTGGCACCATTGCTCAACAGCACCGTGGACAACATCCGCCGCTCGTGGAAGAACAGCTCCGTGGTCGAAAAGGCCTGGGACGTGCTCATCCTCAACTCCTTCGATGCCCGCGCCGAAGCTGAGACCGTCATGTCGTCCATCCGTCAGTTCGCCGTACCGTCGGCCAACAAGGGCACATCCTTCCCCTCCGTCAACGACATACGCAGCTACGCCACCATCATCCAGGCCTACGCCGTGATGGGCGCACCGAAGGCCGAAATCGACGCCCTGCGCCAGTGGGTTATCGTCCGCGCCGAGGCCACCGACAACCTCGGAGCCTTCAATCCGGACTACGTCATCGCCTCCATCCTGCTCACCGGCAGCGTGTGGACCGACGTCCCCGTGGAGCAGAATGTCACCGTCAACGGCACGCCGCTCGTGATTGACCGCATGGAGAGCGCCTCAGGCTATTTCTCGCAGCGTCTGACGGCCTCCGGCGATAAAGTAATGGTAACACTCCGCCCCAACGGCGTAACGCCGTCATACGGCTCTATAATGAGTATCTCGCGCAAACCTATGCTCTCCGTCGAGGCACGCCCGGGCGAAGATGTCAGCATAGAGAAGCGCATGCTCGTCCGTCGCGGCGACGAATGGGAGGAGACTGACTCCTACACCCTCGGCGAACGCGTACGCGTGCAGCTCATCGTCCGCGCCAACCGTGACATGCAGTATGTGACTGTCGACGACGAGCGTCCCGCGGCCTTCGAGCCCGTGGATCAGTTGCCGGGCTATGTGTGGGACGGCGCCCTGTCGTTCTACCGCGAGAACCTCGACTCGAACACCCGCCTGTTCATCGACTGGCTCCCCCGCGGCACCTACCACATCAGCTACGACATGACGGCGAACCTCGGCGGCAGCTTCATCTCCGGCATCGCCACCATCCAGAGCAGCTACGCCCCCGCACTCACCGCCCACTCCTCCGCCCACCGCATCACCGTCAAATAATCCCCCCGATACCCAAAACAGAGGGTCGACTCCACCACGGCGTCGACCCTCTGATTGTTTTACCCGCTTTTATATCACTCCTTGCAGGATGTTCAAGTCAAGAGCGGTTTCGATTTTAGAGATTGTCTCAATTGACAGATTTTCTGTTCCTTTCAATATTCGTGAGATATACTGCTGAGAACAGCCCATTCGTTCGGCCAATGACTTTTGAGTCAGTTTAAGCTCCTCCATTTTGTCAAGCATCATCATGGCAATTCGTTGCGAATACCTGAGCCATGATTTATTTGCTCTGCGCCATTCAGCATTCTCTCTCCATTTAGAAGGTGTAGAGCTCTTATACTCGTCAAGTTTCGATATTAAGTCCTCTTTTGTTCTCATTACTACCTCCTTTCTCAACTCATTTCGCAAAGATAGTCATTGAATGAATCCATATCTGAGATTCCATTATCTATAAGAAATCTCCTTACCTTCTCCATTCGAGCTAATTCTAACAATGTATGCTCTCGCTCTTGCATAGTCCGAGTCAATTTAATTGCTCCACCGGTTATGACATAAATTCCAGGCTCTAATCTTATGGCATAGATTCTCAGCCAGGATGCATGCCGCGGAGTGGTATGTAAGCGGGCTTTTTCTTTTCCCAGTACCATTTCTGAGGTACGGCCATTTTCCAAGGGGCGGAATATTTCATCCAAATTTGCATCCGGCGAGATATCCAGAATCAAGCATTGCAACTTTTCACTATCTTCAATGGTATCGTATATAGCTTGGTTAACATCGGTTATCTTGAAATAAGATGACAAATCCGAAATATTTTCCTTAAAAAAAGAGCGAAGCCATGCAACATCATTCCATTGGTCAAGAATGGTGTCAAGGACATTATCAAGGCAGTTCTCATATCTTACAGCCCAAAGGTTGCCATTATCTATAATCAGATCAAATTTCATATCAGTGATTTTCTGCAAAGATACAGATTATATATTAGATATACAACTTATAGGTTGTATTTGTTGTGGGATAGGAAATAAAATATTTCTCGCTGCGCCTTTCCCACCATGCTCTCTGCGTTCCTCTGCTCCTCTGCGATTCCTCTGCGTGAGACTTTTTCTCGCGGCGCCGCGGTTTCTGCCCTGCGTGGAAGGGGCTCACGCAGAGGGGGCGCAGAGGAGCAGAGGTACGCAGAGGCTTAGATAAGTACGAGTTATGAGATATGGGTTATGAGCTATGTATGGGTTATGAGGTAATCTTGGCATTATGACGTAGGGTCACTCCATGGAGTGACCGCTTTCGGGATGGGCGTTAGAGGGTCGGCGGTCGCTCCATGGAGCGACCCTACGTGGATGGTCGCTACCGGTGTACGTTATAACGGTGGAGGGGTATGAAAAAAGAGATGCTCCGGGGTGGGGCATCTCTTTGACACGAAGAAACTTGGGATTATTTAATCATTACCTTGCGTGCTGTGGTATTGGTGCGCATGATGTAGATACCGGGGGTGAGATTGCCGGATACCTTGACACCCTGGAGGTTGAAGTATTCTGCTGCGGCTTCGGCATCGTCGACGGTGACGGCCTCGACGCCTGTGGGCTTGCCGAGGTAGTCGTAGAGGTTGGCAGGACGGGCTTCACCATCAGGATATACAGGAGCTACGGCTACATAGGCGTGATTGGAGAATGTAGCAGCCTCTACTGCCGGGTCGGCGAAGGTGAATTGTGTTTCGTCGGCGCCGACGAGCTCATCGTTGAGGCGGCGAGCAAAGTCTACGGAGTACACATTGTAGCCCATGAGAGCCATTTCGTCGCGTTCTACGAGGTGAATGTCATCAACCCACATAGCAACATTGTAAGAGCCCTTGGCGCAGAAGTGCATTGCCACATATTTGGCCTCGGCGGGGATATCCTTGAAGGATACGCGGTGGAGGGCATTGTCCTGGGGCACTTCGCCGCCGCTGTAGCTGTAGGTGTAGGTGCCGGTGGCATGGAGCGCGGTGAAGGATTCTGCGGGGTCGAGCACATTGTAGTTGTCCTCGGTGGTGTAGAGGATTTCAACCTTGTAGTCGTTGCCGGAGCTTGTGCGTGACGATACGCCGAAGAGGAAGTCGAGGTCCATCACACTGCCTTCCTTGCAGCTTATCATCGGCGATACGATCCAGTCGTCCTGCTGAACATTGTTTGCCACGGTGACACCGAGTATCTTACCGCCGTCGCGGCCGGCAGGAGCGGAGGTATTGTTGGATACATTGAACTGCGATCCGCTGGCGGAGTAGTAGGTAGAACCCTCGCGGCCGTCGATGTCAATGGTGACCCAGCCGTTGAAGGGACCGAAAGCCTTGTTCTCGAAGTCTTCATCCTCGAAAGATTCGCTGATGTTGACGGGGGTGTAGTCCAGGTCCTTGGCAGGCTCCCAAGTGATGGTGTAGGTGCCATCTTCGTTCAGGACGCCGCTGAGAATCTCGGAGGACAGCCCCCGGCTGAAGGCTGTGCCTACAGCGACGGGAGCGGAGGCATTGTTGGTGGCATCCATGTCTCCGTCGAATTTCACACGGGCGGTGAATTCGAAGTCGGTGGCATCCATGATGTGGAGCGCATTCACGGGGACAGTCAGGTTGTAGGTGACGCTGCCCATAGAGGGGATAGCCTCAAGCTCGGGGAGCACAATCTCCTGTGTGAAGTTGTGGTCGAGCTCTACGGTGTAGGCATCGGCAGCGACATCGGAGGAGCCGTTGTTGGCAATCTTGATGGCGAATTCGAGATTCTTGCCGGCAGTAGCGGTCTCGGTGACATTGAACTTGTCCACGCAGAGGTCTTTCTCGATGGCGTTGAAGAGGCGGATGGCATCGATGAACATGTTGATACCATAGTCCGACACGGCGAGGAAACCTACCTGATATACGGAGGTACCTGCGGGGATGAGCTCGGCAAGATCGAGTACTTCGAGGTGCCAACCGTCTTCTGCAGCGCCGCCCGACTGGTACTCGGCCTCGGGGATGTCAATCCACTCACCGTAGTTGGTGCAGATCTGAACCTTGAGTTTGTCTTTGCCGGAAGTCTTGGCCTGGAAACGGGCGAAAGTGAGCACGGGGCTGTCGCCGGCGGCGTATGATACTGGAGGTGTGGCGAGGCGGGTAGAGTTGCCGCGCTGTACGTCGAAGAAGTTGAAGAACAGCAGGCCGCCGTCTTCATCGTAGGGGTCGTAGGTCGCGGTACCGCGGTTGATGCTGCCCTTGTCCCTGGGCTGCCAGAAGTACATCTGCTGAGGAGGCGTGAGAGGCAGGTAGTCAACCACATAGTTCTCCCAACGGCTATCCATAGTAGCGTCCGCGAAAGAGTCGGTGAAGGGCAGGTGGATGGAGCCGATAGTGATGGCGTCGCTGAAAGTTACTGCCGACTCCTTCTTGCGCGTGGAGTAACGTGCAGTCACGCCGTACTTGAGCTGATGGAGGTCGTCGGAAGCGTACTCGTCGGTGTAGGTGGTGACACCCTTGAGGTCACCGGTGAGATAGCGTTCTTCATCGTCGACATAGCGGGAGATGGTGTATGTCACCTTTGCGGGGTCGAGAGTGGTGCCGTTGACGCCGGTTGTGGGGGCGTCCCATGTCACGACATACTTGCCGTCGACATATTCTACCTTGACATTGGCAGGAGCTGTAGCGTCGTCGATACCTACATAGGTGCTGGCTGAGATACGCTTGCTCACCTCGTCGCCGCAGGCAATCTCGAGGTAGTAGACAGTCACACCGGATTCAGGGATGTTATTGTCCACTACGGTCACTTTCGAACCGGGAGCGGCAGCAACTTTGTCCTTGAGCTTCGTGCCACCGCGATAGAGCGAGTAGGTGGTACTGTCGAGGGCTAAGCCTGTCTCAGTGGTGGAGGGCATGGTGAAGGTAACAGTCACCTCCTTGTTGCCGTCGGCATCAGGTGTAAGGGTGAAGTCCTTCGGAGTCTGGGGCACCATAGAGGCGCCGAGGTTGTAGATCTTGACATCCTTCACCTGTACGTCCTTGCCGTAGCCGCGGAATGCTACGCGGTACTCGCCGGGCTGATCGATGACGAAGGTAGCCTCGCGGCTATCGGCATCGTAGGTCATAGGCAGCGAGCTATAGGTGCCGATCTTCTTGTAGGTGCTCACATCGTCGCCGGTACCGACGTACATCTCGAGGGTACTGAGATTGACTGACGACGACATATAGCAGCCGGGCAGAAGGGTCATGGTGTACGCATTGCCGGCCTCGAGGGGCAGGACGGGTGTGATGAGGTAGTCGTCGTAGGAGTACTGGCCGTATTTGTACATGTACAGACCCGAGTAGGAGCTGAATGTCCAGGCCGACTGCTGACCTTCGATAGCTGAATATTTGGTGGACTGGTTGAACATGGTCTGCGTGGTGAGCTCGGTGACGAACTCGCCGTCGACGGCCCATGCGCCCAGTGTGGCAGCAGCAAGCAGAAGTGACGTAACTATCTTTTTCATAAGCACTTGTGTATACTTAAGTGGTAGATGTGTCAGACAGGTCATGCGTGACGGCCTGTCATGACACATCATTATCCGGATTAGACTATATTATTTGGCGTAGACGGGACGAACAGATACACCCATTGCGCGGGATGCGTATTCGTAGATAAGATAGTTGCCCTTGTCGGCCTGGAAGCGGAACATGGTGCATACTTCATTATCGGTGGGACGGCCGTTGGCCCATGTGGCAGCGCCGGTCTCACCGGAGAGATAGTAGCCGGTATCGATGGGGCTGAGGTAGCCTGTGGGCGCGCCGGCGTAGCCCATGAAGCCCATAGCGGGGAGTTTCATTGTGTTGCCGTTGGGGCCGGTGACAACGAGGTCGTAGCCCGAGCGGGTGAAGGTACACTTCTCTACGAGTTCTTCGAATTCGGCACGGGTGGGAAGGCGCCAGTCGTCGCCCCAGGCCTGGGTAGCGCAGTCGTATTCAGTACCGCAGATGTTATCGCCGCAGTTCACGTAGGCATCCTCCAGGGGATCATAGAACTTATAGTTGTACACATGGGAGTACTGCTTGGGGGCTGTCTCGCCGTAGCAGAAATAGTTGCCGGCGAGGGCTGTGGGGTTGCCGCCGAGGTTGCAGGGAGCCCACTTCACGGACAGCCCGAGGTCGACGGGAGCGGAGGGCACACCGTATTTGGGCTGTACGAAGGGATCGGGACCGTAGACAGCGCGTACGGAGAAACCTACCTCGGGGTAGTCATAGCCGTCGGCCGACTGATAAGTGGCATCCATGTTGGCGCGGTGGTTGCGCACCTCTTCGAAATCTTCGGTAGAGGTAGCCGTCCAGTAGAAGCAGCCGAGCTGATCGTGAGTGTGTTCGGCGTCTACCATATTGCCGGCGGCGGGGAAGAATACGGACTGGCCGTTGACCTTAGAAGTGGCCAGGCAGCCTGTCACACCGTCGATAGCTGTCCATTTCCAGGTACAGCCGTTGAGGAGTTCGTCCCATTCGAGCTTGGTGGGCATACGCCACTGGTCGCCCCACTTCACATGAGCCACGTCGTAGTTGGTGGCGGTGATAGTCTCGCCGAGCATGAGGTACTGCTCCCATGTCTCGTAGAACTGACCTTCCTCGTAGTCTTCCCACACCCACTTGTAGTTGTCGATGGTGTATTCAGTCTTGGGCTCAGTCTCGCCGTAGGCGTAGAAATTGCCATATTCGGAAGGCTTGGTGGCACCCATGTTCCAGGCGGCCCACTTCACGGACAGGCCGAGGTCGACCATACGCTCCTCACCGAGGACGGGAGTGTCAGGAGCACCTTCGGTATATTCTTCGAAGTCCACCTTGTCTACCTCGGTGGTCTTGATGAGCTGCACCGAGCCGTCGGTGCGGTGGATTTTCATTACATATGTTTGAGCCGACACTGCCATAGCCGAGACGGCGCACAGTGCAAGGGTAGCAAGTTTTTTCATATCTGTCAGAGGATGATTTTAGTTGAGAATCGGTTGATTTTTACGATGTAGACGCCTTTTGCGAGGTCGCCGGTGGCGAGGGTGTATTCACCGTCGGGGGCAGTGGTAGACACCACTACGCGGCCGTCGAGCGACACTACGAGTACAGGAGCGCCGGGCTCGGCTCCCGTGAAATGGATGCCGGCAGCATCGACGTACATTGCGATAGTGTTCTCGGGGGTGACGGTCTCCACAGACGCCGGGTCGTTGGAGAATTTCACCACGTCCACATCTTCGAGTTCGAAGGTGACGGGGGTAGCACCTGCTGTGGTGATGGTCACTGTGCTGCCGACATACTTCAGTTCGGGTTTGTCAGCATACCGGAATGACACATTTTCACCGCTCTTGGTGCGCACCTCGAAGGCGTTCTCTGCAAACGCTCCGACAGCACCAAGCAACAAGGCTACAATTAGCACAAGTTTCTTCATGAATTCAATTGTTTTGAATTTTGATGGAATTAGTTATTACCGCAGTAAAAATATCTACGGTTTACAAGGAAATGATGGCAAATTTACGGAATAATAAATACAAACAAACCTTTCAATAGTTAATGTAAGTTAACACAAATAAATCCTAACACATTTCTCTTGTGCGCTAACGATTTTCGACATTCATCCTCATTTTAACAATGATTTAACACACAGTAACGAGACCTCCTTCCGTCACCCTGCATGGAAGGGGCTCACGCAGTGCCTTAGATAAGTACGAGTTATGAGTGATGGGTGATGAGCTAAGTATGAGTTATGGAGTAATCGTGGCATTATGACGTAGGGTCACTCCATGGAGTGACCGCTTCCAGTATGCGCGTTAGAGAGTCAGCGGTCGCTCCATGGAGCGACCCTACGTGGATGGTCGCTGCTGGTGTACGTTGGCGGGTATACGAGGTGCTTGCATTATGCGGCACCTCTTAACTATTACTTATAGCGGCAGAGTGGGAGGAAGATAAGGGCGGCGGCGAGGGCGAAGATGCTCATGGCGGGCACAATGGAGGCTGTCAGCATCGGCAGCACAAGCGCATATACGGCCCAACAGCCCACAAGCACACGCCACCATCGGGCACATGCCCCCCCGACGCCGTCAACGCCTCGCTGCTTACCATCAGAAACAGCGCCACGACGGCTGCGGGATGTGTCAGCTCCTCCTTGGCTTCTTGCTCCTGTGTCTCGCCCACTGCGGACGGTATATATCAGAAGCACAAGAGGTACGGGGTTGAGGAGGACGAAGTTCCAGTTGGCCCAGCCACCTATGGCTGAGGGTGTAGAGAGAAGTACCGCCAGCAAGATACCGGCGATGGCAACGAGCGCAGCCACTGTCCAACGGACGGCACCCACAAAGCCACGTCCGCGCCCGAGGAAACCGAGCACCAGACACAGCACACCAAGCAACAGGCAGCCTACTGCCACGGCGACAGGCGTAAAGAAGCCTGTGCGAGGCGGCGTGAGCTCGCCTATAGTGTCGGCGAATAGCGGCTGAGCCATCCGCCCTTCCTCTACGATGTAGAAGTGATTACGGTCATTGTAGATGTTGGTAGGCGCAGCTTGATTATAGAGATTGTCGGCAATGTTATTGTCCTCGCCTACACAAATATGAATAAGCATATTACGCCAGGGGCCTTCGGCAAGCGACGCACTGTCGAGAGCCTCGGCATTCGTCTTGCCCACGGCATTACCGTCAATCACAGCTATCTTCGCCGGGACGATAGCTGTGTCGATAGCGCCAAGGATGTAGCCGGAGCAGGATTCCTGACGGATGTTGAACGGATGCTCGCCTGTAGTAGTAAGCGAGTCGAGCACCTGCCATAGACGTTGCTTGTGGCGGGGTGAAAGATTCAGCGGAAAGGCTACCACCTCACGCCCTTCATCGCTGAACTGCTGAAGATAAGTCTTGGCATCGGCGACGAGGAAACGACCGTTGACCTGCGTAAAGAGTGCCCCCAGGGTGCCACGGCCGTCATTCTCGAAGGAAAAGATATTGTCAAGCCCCGCGGCGGGACATTCCATGCGTATCATCGTATGTCCTGTCACCTGATACATGGCCTGTCCGGGCCCGGCTACAAGGAGTGTGGCGTGGACAAAATCGGGATCGTCAGGGTCGCCGGCAAGTTCGCCGCGCGCCGAGGGCGCGAATACGGTCGCAAGCAGGGATAGTATCAGGATGAGGTAGTGCTTTTTCATGCGGCAAAGATAGCTGTAAATTCTCATATCTGTCTTATGGACAGCTAAGAAACACATAAAAAAGAGAGGAAGAGGCTCAAATTTTGCCTATTTAATATTTTTTAACTAAATGGGGGGGGGTAATTTGTGACCTTATTTGTAATTTTGTTTTTCAAATGACCTAATAAATATAAACAATAGGGCTAACGCGCTTAAAAGAATCACGGCATATAGAAAAACTAAACTATCATTATCAAGTTGCGAGCCCAAGCAACACCAACCAATCGATAAAAAACTATGACTAAAAAACATTTACTCCTCCTCCTTGCCTGCGTGTTCGCGTTCGGCATACCGAGTATGAAGGCAAGTACCTTCTACTCCAAGGTGACAGCAACAGTATCATCCGGCGAAGGTTATGTTTACGTAGCCAACGCCGACAAGACCGATGTATCGGATGACGAAATCAATCAGACAACACATTCTGCCACATATAGCGGTCAAGGCTTAGGTACGACCGGTCGCGGTGAGCCCGACCACACCTTCAAAATCTACGCCAAGGGTGCTGACGGCTACAGCTTCAAGCAGTGGACCGACGGTAATAAGGACAATCCCCGTACTGTGTCATTCACCGTATCAAGCACATCGTCAAGCTCTCCCACAACGAAAGAATATGCAGCCATCTTCGAAGGCTCGGCTTTCTCTGTGAAGAGCTATGACCTTTCAATGGGTACAGTAAGCATCGATAAACCTATCGTAAACATCGGTGATGTTGTCACCATCACAGCCACACCTATCAAACCTGTGGGCAACGGTGAATTGTGGGGTACTACAACAAACAGTAAATCAGTCAAATTTGCAGGCTGGTACAACAAAGCCGGCGACTTCGTAAGCGACGAAAACCCCTACAAGCATACCGTTGATGCCGAAGACGTATTCACGGCCAAGTTCGAGCGCGAATTCGCAATCAAGACTGACGCGAACAATAAGATTTACGGTTATTACCGCCTTCAGTCTACAATGTGCAATAATCCCAACAAGGAAGGTGAGCCCGGAAAATACTATATGTGTATTACAGGTGATTTCGTGCCCGCTCTGTCATCAAGCAACCGCTATCTGATGGGCGCAGTAGAGCTCAACCAGTATCCCTATGACTTCGCCGGTGCAAGAAAATCGGACTATGCATACTCGCTCGCACCATATTCCGACTGCGGTAGCGTGCTCTATATTACCGGCGACGCAGAGTCAAATATTCATAGCGCCATTACATCTCGTACCACTGTAGCAAACAATATCGACGCCACAGCTCAGGGTGTATCTGTAAAGAAAATGACCGGCGGCCAGACGCTCAACCTCAAGACGGCAGCCACACAAGGCTTCTATATCATTTTCTCTGGCAGCAGTGCCAGCCTGCAGGTCAACTATTTCCACCATATGTGGGTGACCACCGACAAGCCCGCCAATGCTGTGTTTAACTATGCCGGCGACTTCGACGTGCAGCCCATCGACCTTGAGCATATCGACACCAACTACTTCGGCGCATATCCCTCGGCGGATATGGAATTCGACGGCGGCTACTGGTCGACCATGTACACCTCCTTCCCCTACGAGTGCTACGAGCCGGATGGCGTCGAGGCTTATGTAGTTAAGTCCGCTACTAACAACGAAGAAGGTACATTCATCAACCTCACCCGTCTTGAAGATGGCATAGTACCGGCAGCAACCCCTGTTATACTAAAATGCAAAGGCTTGACGCCTAAGGAGAACCGTCTGCTGCCCCTTATGCCCGACGATGCCCGCCTCGCCGATGCCAAGGCTCTCTGCGAAGGCAACCTCCTCACAGGTAACTACGGTCTATGGACAGGCTACAGCAATACAACAACAGGTGGTCAGAGCCAGACCGCTACCTACTCCGGACGTCCTACGTACAACCAGAACACCATGCGCGTATTCAACGTCAACGCCTCGGGCAACCTCGGCTTCTACCGCATGGCAATGAACGAAGACGGCAGCGCCCCCGAACTCGTACCGAACCGCGCCTACCTCACCGACGCAGCCCTTGCCGCTGCCGGTATCACTCCCGAGAATGCAGCACGCGGCATCCGCATGCGTTTCGACAGCGAACTCGGCGGCATCGAAGATGTCACCGTAGAACCCACCAACGGCGACGCCGTAATCTACGACCTCTATGGCCGTCGCGTCACCCGCATGGTATCGGGCAACATCTACATCGTCAACGGTCGCAAGGTCTACTACCGCGATTGATATACTCCTCAGTACTATCATAAAACGGGGCCGCTCATCCGAGCGGCCCTGCATATACGAAAAAAAAATCCTCATGCAGAGACGCGGAGGGCTGCAGTGAACTATAGCAATCATTTTTATATGCTATATGTATTAGAGTTTTGAATTTATACAGCGGCTCCCTTCGTCGGGCATGAGGACTTATATAAAGAGTGGCAGAATAAACTGCCACTCTTTTATTATTAACACGCCGAGATAAGTATGACTTATGGTTGATGAGGTAGGGCTGTGGCATAACACGTAGGGTCACTCCATGGAGTGACCGTTTCCAGGCTACAATCAACTACCTTTCAGACATTCACGTGCCTCGTCGGCGGGCGCTCCATGGAGCGCCCCTACGTTATCACCCATCACCCTTAACCCATACTCATTAAAAAACTCCGCGTTCCTCTGCTCCTCTGCGATTCCTCTGCGTGAGACTAATTCTCGCGGCGCAATTTCCGCCCTTGAAGGAAGGGGCTCACGCAGAGGGCGCGCAGAGGAGCAGAGGTACGCAGAGGCTTAGATAAGTACGAGTTATGAGTTATGGGT
>CAMWKV010000032.1 GCA_947174915.1 uncultured Porphyromonadaceae bacterium
GGTGGCGAGAGGCGAGCTTTCTTCTTTCGGCAGGCGCGGTTTCTTTTCTCCGCCGAATAAAAACAGCGCGAGGGTGTGCCGGGGGGCACATCCTCGCGCGGAAGGGGATTAATCGTTAGGCGGAATGCTTATTTCTTAAGCCATTTGAGGGTCGTAGTGGTAGTATGGATGATGTAGAGTCCGGGGGCGAGGGGGCTCAGATCGGTGCTGCTCGCGGTGGTGACGAGGACGCTGCGGCCGGCGGGGTCGAAGACGCTCACGGTCACGTTGGAGGGATTGCTGAGCATGTCGCCTTCTACGCTCACTGCATCGCCGTCGGCATCGGGAAGTGCCACACCGGCTTCGCTGCTGTACACAAAGCTGCGTACGGGGCTATAGGCGGTGTTCTTCGAGCCGGAGGCTGTGGAGAGTGAGTAGGCGCCGTAGGTGCGCACATAGTAGGTCTGGCCGTCCACGAGAGGCTTGCTCGATATCTTAAGGTCGCCAAGAGCGGCGGTAGCTGTCTCGAAGGCGGTGAAGGTGGACGTGAGAGTACCTGTACGCACAGGGAAGTCCGACGAGGTGGAAATCTGCACCACTACGGAGTTCATACCGTCCCAGGCTTCGAATTCGATGGGCTCGTTGGAGTGCATCGTCTCGCCGTCGGCAACGGGGTTGAGGATGGCGGGAGCGGCATAATCATCGCGGTCGACAGTGGCGAAGGTGTAGATGTCAGTGGCTACACTGGTACCGTTGCGCGAGGCTGTCACACGGGCGTAGTAGGTCTTGCCGCTGCGCAGGGTGCGGGCCGGTATCTGACACTGAGGCTCCGAGAGGGTAGCCACATAATCGGTGGTGGTGAAGTCGCGTTTCTGGCTCACTTCGAGGAGGTACTCGCAGTTGTTGCCGGCGTTTGTCCAAGTGATGAGGGGCTCATAGCTTACGCCGGTAGCACCTTGACCGGGAGCAGTGATGGCGAGAGCCGACGCGGTGAACGAAGCCGGAGCGGATACTGCCTCGCCGCCGTTGGGAGCGAGCACACGCACGCGCCACTGGTACTTATGGTCTTTCTCGAATACTGCCACAGCGTTGGATGCGAGCTTTTGCTCGGCCGATTCGGCAAGGCTGATGAAAGTCTCGAAGTTGTCGTCGGAAAGCTCTACGACATAGCGACCGGGAGCGGCGCTCCACTCGAAGTCGAAGAGGGGCGAGGGACTGTCTGATGCGGTGGGATATTTCACCGTGGGAGCTGCCACGATGCCAGCGGTGGCGCCTTCGAACATCGGGGCGTATTCATAGCCGTAGCGGTCGTAGACGCTTACTGCATATACCACGCCGTCGGGAGCCTCGGAGATGTCGAAAGACTCGGTGTAGCGCACACCGACGAGGTATTCACGCTGACCGGCGAAGGAGTCGCGGGCATCGGCGGGCACTGCATATACGCTATAGCGGCGCTGAGCGGCGTCGGCCGGGCCGTTCCATTCGAGGGTATTACCGTTGCGGTGCACATTGCTCACGGTAGTGTGCTTGTACGGGCCGCGCCATTTGTGTACGGGCTGCAGGACGGTATTCTGAAAGGCCGTCTGCGAGAGGATGGCACCGAATTTCTGGCGAGAACCGTCATAGACCTCGCTGTAATTGTTGTAGGCACCGTAGTCGAAGAATACGACACCGCTCTCGTTCTGACGCAGGTGCGAACGCATGTAGTCGATCTGACGGAGGTATTCGTCGGCATTGGCATCCTTGAGGCGCGAGCAGTCGACGGAGGTATAGAGATGGCGGTCGAAGTGAGGCACGGCCACGCTGTACCAGTCAGTGAGGCGGTCGAAGTAGTTGTGCCAGTATACCTGAGGCGAGAGGAAGTCGAGCCAGCCCTCATTGAGCCACTTGATGGGGTCGGCGCAAAGTGCGTCGTAGTTCATGTCGCCGTAAGGGCCTGCCTCCAGACCGTAGTCGCCCACGTTGGGAGGCGAAATGCGGCCCGCAGGACCCATAGCGAATACAGCGTATGGCTTTGCAGCCTTGACGGCGTCGCGGCTGCGGCGCACCGTCTCGTCGACATTGGAGCGGCGCCAGTCCTTGAGCGACTTTCCGTTGCCATAGGCCTTGTACTGAGCCTCGTCATCGGCGGCAGTAGTGGACGACAGGTAGAAATAGTCGTCGAAGAGCACACCGTCGATGTCATAGTTGGTGGCAATCTCGCTGATGACGGCCTGGATGCGATCCTGCACCTCGGGGATGCCGGGGTTGAGGATGGACGATTTGCCGTTGATGATGAGCCAGTCCGGGTGCGACACCTCATAGTTCAGCTCCGAGCCGGAGCCGTACATTCCGGCATTTGAGTAGCGGTAAGGGTTGACCCAGGCATATACCTCGATACCGGCATCGTGGGCCGTCTCGATGAAGAATTCGAATGGGTCGAAGGGCAGATAGCCGCCGCGACTGCCGGCGATAGCCGAGCAGGTGGGCTCGTAGGACGAGAAATAGAGTGCGTCGGCATTGGGGCGCACGTGGAAGTAGATGCAGTTGATTCCGTCGTCGCGGAGCTTGGCGATGTCGGATACGAGGTTCTTCTTGCGGGCCTCGGCATTGCTGTCGGTGAGCTGGCCGCGGGGCCAGGTGTAGCTCAGGATGGGAGTGAACCACACTGCACGGTGCTCGCGAGTAGGCTGGGCGGCAGTGAAGTCGTATGCCATGGCCTGCGAGAGACAGCCGGCCATAGCGGCGGCCATCAGGAGGCGGGAGAAACGGTTGTTCATAGCGATTGGTGATTAAAAAGGAGGCAGGCAAACCTGAGTATGCCTGCCTCCATGGTAGGGGATTAAGCCTTATACTGATTAGAAGAGCTTGGTCTTGTTGGGGTTGATGACGATACCTGTACCGAGGTCGGCGTCTTCACCGTACTTGTGTACCTGCTGGTCGGCGGGATCGTAGTAGTTGATACCGGCCTTCACACCGCTGCTGTCGCCATTGTTGGGACGGTAAGCGAAGTAAACGCGGCCGTTGTCACCGTCGATAGCGAGCTGAGTGGTGTAGAGACCTTCAGCTTCGGTGGTATTGACAGGATCGGCATCCATAGCGATGTGCTTCTCGGGAGTAGCCTCAGTGGTAAGACCGTCAGAAACGCCGGGGAGGTTGTAAACTACCAGACCGGGGTTGGGGATACGACGCCAAACGTAGAGAGCCTGACGAGCCTCGTCAATAGCGAAGGTAGAGGCTTCAATACCGTTGAGTATTACAGGAGCGGGAAGAGCAACTGCCTCTGCATCGGCCTGAGTGGAGTAGATATCGGTGTCGCGGAAGCGGAAGATACCCTTGCCGTTGTACTTCTTGCCCCACCACCACCAGCCGGCCTTGTCGCGGTAGAGACCGTTGGAGATAGCACCGTAGGAGATACCACGGTTGTAGTAGGGGATCACGTTGTTCTGAACGAAGTAGGTAGCACGTTCGGTGCTGCTCTTCTTCTCCTGTACGAGACCACGCTCGGTGAGACCTACAGTGGAAACACCGGTGTTACGGTCGGTGTAGTAGAGGTTGCCGTTGTAAACGTAGCCGATGAAGGGATCAAGGAACGCGGCACCGCCTACGTTGGTGATAACGGTGTTCACGCCCGAACCGTCGGTACGCATGGCGGTAATCTTACCGTCGCCGAGGACACCGTCTTCGTCGTTGATGTAGTAGTACTGCTTGCCGGCGTCGAGGATATATACCCAGCCCTGGTCTTCAACCACACCTTCGTCCACAGTAGTGGGTACGTCAGCGTAGCAGAGGTTGAATACGGTGGCACCGGAGGGTACACCGAGGTCGAAGGGATATACCTTGGTACCTGCGGGCACATCATCGACGAGCTTGTAAGCCTTGATGTTACCGCCACGGGTAGCGTAGTAGAGAGTGGCCGCGGGTTCGGAGCAACCTACCTGTACATTGAGGTAAGCGTCCTCGAGGCGACGGTTCTCGCCGTCAACGTCGAAGTATGTACGGAGGTCTACACGCTGCGAACCGATGTTGGCGAACTTCACATTGCCGGGGTATTCGATGTTACCCTGCTCGTCGGAGTAGCCGGTGAAGGTGGTCATGGGCTCGCCGGCTTCGTTGGTGGTACCTTCGGGGAAGGTCCAGTCATAGCGCACGCGAAGGTTCTCGGGGTTCGGGAGTTCGAGAGCGAAGCTTACGAGGGTGTTGTTGAACTCTACAACCTCGGTGCTGGTCTCTGCTACGGAGAGCACGGGCACGATATCGTAGATCATCAGAGGATATGTCTTTGTACCCTTGGTATCGTGAGTGAGCTTCACTTCGTAGACACCGGCCTTTTCGAACTTGTGCACGGGGTTCACCTCGGTAGAGGTTGTGCCGTCACCGAAGTCCCAGGTGAAGGAGCCGGAAGCGGAAGATGTATTGGTGAACTGGATAGTAGACACCACGTAGAAGTCATACTTGTACTCATCGCCCTGGACGGCATAAGTAAAATCTACGTCGGGGTTCGGGATGAAAGTAATATCGGCGTCCTTGTCTACGCAAGAGGTAGCCAGTACAAGGGCAGCGGCGATACTTCCGAAGATATAATTGACTTTCATTGTTTATGCTTGTTAGCGGTGAGGATTAGTTGATGGTGATGGTCTTCTTCAGAGTAGTAGCTGTAACACCTACGTACTCGGGAGCATTTGCGTCGTTGAGCTGGGAAGTCTCCTTGGCAACAGCGTGGAACTCGGCTTCGAGGCTGTAGTTACGAGCAAAATCAACCTTGTACACGCCGTTGGCTGAGTCGTAGATCCAATCCTGGAAGGGAATATCCTCGAGGAGAGTGCGGAACTTGGGCAGCCATTCAGGACGCACTGTCGATATGATAGAACCGGAGTTGTCGTCGTAGCGGCAGAATACCCATTCAGACGATTTGTACACGGGATAGAGTACCTGGCCTTCAGCAGGCTCGTAATCCTTGGCAACTTCATTGTATACGGCGTTACCGTCGGCATCGAGGGTGATGTAGTACTGACCTACGAGAGCGGCGTCGGAAGCTTCGGTGGTAGAGAACCATGCGTCGGACTTGACAGATGTACCATTGTCGTCACCGGAGAGGTCGAGCTGGGGCAGACCCACAGCGGCGAACTGCTCGTTGGTGAAAGCGTAGTTCAGATATACAGTGCGGAGGGCATTGTAGTAGCTGTTGGCAGTAGAGGGATTGGTGAGGTAGTCGAGTACCTTGGTGAGGTATTCCTCAACGAAGCCCTGGGGATAGTAGGAGTCGAAGCGCTCCTGATCCCACTCGGTAGCGTCAACCCAGGTAACGGGGCTGAGAGTACGCGAGGTGGCAACTTCACCCTGGAAAATGAATTCGTGACCGTTCCAGTACTCATCGTTGTGAGCGTACACGGCGTTGCACTGATTGGAACGCATCTCTTCCTGAGAGGAGGCAGTCTGAGAATAGCTCAGAGAAGTGCCGGCGAGCTTGGTGGTAACAGTCGCCGCATCGCTGCGGAGAACGTTGTACCATACCTCGGCGCGGACGGGAGTGTAGTTGGGTTCAACAGTGTACTTACCCTGGAAGGTGAAGTTCTCGCCTGCCTTGCACACGGTAGAGCCTACTTCCCAGTAAACAGCGGGAACGGGCTGGCCTACCTCTACGGTCTCGGGGATGAGGTCGTGCTTGGCGCAGGAGCTCATAGCGGCGAGAGCGCCGGCGGCAATGAGCAGTTTGCTATATGTCTTCATATTATTGATTCGATATTAGGAATGATGGTGGAAATTAATCCTGGGTAAGAGAGCTACGTACGCCGTATGCTTCGGCCCAGATCATAGGCTTGCGGAGCCACATGGGGTTCTTGGAAGCACCGAGACGCTCGAGTTCTGCAAGGTTGTACTTTTCTTCGGTCTCGGGGTCGTAGTTGAGACGCTGTACCCATGTATTCTCCTGCTCGGCAATGGTAAGACCATCGATCCAGTAGGCAGCGTAGAGGTTGTAGGGACGACGGAGGGTCGGGTAAACAATCTCGTTGGCATCGCCGATACCGTAGCCATTGCGGTTGTTGGAGAAGTGGTAGCGACGCATGTCGGTCCACTGCTCAGGCTGCATGTAGAGAGCGATGTACTTCTGAATCATGAGATCGGACAGAGTGTAGGTAGAAGCATCGAAGAAGTAGTGCTTGTTGCCGATTTCGGAGCATGCCTTGGTACGGCCGTCAGCTTCGTTCTCGAGGAAGGCGTGAACGATGCGCTCGAAACGCTGCTGAGTAGCGTTGGTGTTGACGGGCAGGTTGCCGGGACCGGGATACACGTTGCCGCTGTCCTGGAGGTAGCGGTCGAGGTGACGCTGGATGTTCCATGTAGCAGCTTCCTTGGCGAGAGCGCAAGCCTCGGTCTTGTTGCCGAGCCAGTAGAGAGCCTCTGCCTTGATGAAGTAGAGTTCCTCCATGGTGAAGAGCATGTTGTAAGCGCCCTTGGCAGCTGCATAAGCACCGCAGTAGAGGTCGGGGTAGTTGGTCTGCTTGAAGGTCGAACCTGAACCGATATTGTTCTCGAGGTAGCGGATCATTACACGCTTGGTGTCGTTAGCGGCACTGATGGGGCCATCCTGGGGCTTGAGGAGGAGCATCAGACGGGGGTCTGCACCGTAACCGTTGTTGTTGTCCCAGAAGCCCTGCTTGTTCTCGTTACCGGGATCGATAACGCCGAGACAGTCCTGGATGAAGAACTTGGAGGGAACGGCAGTGGTGAGGTTGTTGGGACGGGATTCCCATGCATTGATGACGGGCTGAGCAGCAGACCAGGGGCAGGTACCTTCGCCGATACCACCTTCCTCATAGTAGTAGCGGGGTTCATTGCCGAACCATTCGCCATACTGGAGGTCGCCGGTACGCCAGGTGTCGATGGCAGCCTGAGCAGCGTTAGCAATCTTGTTGAGGGTGGCAGCGGAGCGGTCTACGTTGGGGACGTTGCGGAGGAGCAGACGAGCCTTGATAGCCTGTACGAGACCCTTCCACTTGTTCATGTCACCGGCATAGATACGATCCTGAGACTTGTCGATCTCAAGGTTGTTGGGATTCTTACCCCACTCGGCATCGTCGAAGAGACGGATGAGTTCATCAGCTTCGTCGAGCATCCAAGCGTAGATTTCGGCCTGGGTATCGTACTTGGGCGAGTTGGTGAGGTATGCTTCGCTGCGAGGCATGTCACCCCACGCATCGGTGGTGAGCTGAGTGGACATCAGGCGCACTGCACGGCCGATGAGCTCATAGTTGGGAGAGCCCATTTCCTGGGATTTGCGGACGAGGTTGTTCACGTTCACACCGATGTCATAGAAGTGGCGACGCCACATAGGATGACGGTTTACGGTGAGGAACTGCCAGCCGCTCTTGTAGGGGAAGGAGTCACTGGTGGCATTGCTCATTGTGGTGAGGCACTGCGACAGGAAGATATTGTACTCAGAGTGGTCGTAGTTGATCTGGCTTGAGTAGAAGCATACTACCGGAAGACAAACCTGAGCTGTTGTATCGTGAGGACGATCGGGATTGATATTTTCTTTCAGGGTATCGTTGCAGGAAGTGCCGGCGAGACCGAGAAGAGCACCGAAGGCCAGAAGTTTTATCTTGTTAATCATGATTTCCGGAGAGAATTAGAAGGTAACGTTGAGGTTGAAGTTGTAGGAGCGGCAGGTAGGTACGCTATAGTTGTCGATACCCATAGCACCTGCACCACCGGAAGCGGCTGCCATCACCTGAGGATCTACGCCGGAGTACTTCGTGAGGAGGAAGAGGTTACGAGCTGTGAAAGAGAGCTTGAGACCCTTGATGGGGTTGCGGCTGCCGAGCTTGCGCATCATGGTAGCGAAGTCGTAAGCGAGGGACACGTAGCTCAGACGCAGGTAAGAACCGTCCTCGATGAAGTTCGAAGATACGTTGTAGATATAGTTGTTCATTGTGGAGGAGTCGAGGATGACGGGGGTGGTGTTGGGCACGTAGGTACCGTCTTCCTGTTCTACTACACCTTTGAAGATAACCTTGTGGTTGCGGTAGCGAGCGGAACGCCAGTCCATACCGTTGCTGAAGAGCGAACGGCCGGTGATGTTGGCCACGTCGCCGCCAATACGACCGTCGAGGAGGAAGCTAAGAGAGAGATCCTTCCAGCTGAAGGTTGAGGTAAGACCGAGGAGGCAGTCGGGCTCACGGTTGCCGATGTATGTATCTTTCTTGGGCGATACGATGGGCAGACCGCTTGCATCGATGAGCACCTGGCCGTCGGGGGCACGGGAGTAGTCGATACCGGAGATAGAGGTGGTGGACTGACCTACATAGGCGGTATTGAAGATGTCGCCGTACTGGCTAACTGTTACTTCGCTCACGTCCTCGGGGAGCTTCTTGAGCTTACCGCGGTTCATGGTGAAGTTGAGGGTAGCGGTCCAGTTGAAGTCCTTGCCGCGGATGATCTCTTGAGTAAGGGTAGCTTCAACACCATGGTTCTCTACAGTACCTTCGTTACGGGTCTGGAGGATAGTACCTGCTGCGGGAGATACACGCACGGTTACGATCTGGTTGTCTACAGTAGTGCTGTAGTAGCCAACATCGAGACGAGTACGGTTCTGGAAGAAGCGGAGGTCAGCACCGATTTCCCAAGTAGAGGTCATTTCGGGCTCGAGGATGATAGCGCGGGAGACAGTGGGGTCTACGCCGTAGCCACCGTCGGGGAAGTTGATCCACTGCTTGTAGTTGTCGGAGAAGAGGTTGGGGGGACCGTCCTTACCCACCTTAGCCCAGTTACCGCGAATCTTACCGTAGTTGAATACGGGGCTCTGGATCTTGAAGAGCTCGGTGAAGATTACACCACCGGTGAAAGAGGGATAGAAGTAGTTGGTATCCTTGGCCTGCTTGAAGCGGGACGAACCGTCCATACGACCGGTAGCGGATACCTGGATTACCTTGTTGTAGTCGAAGCGGATTTCACCGAAGTAACCGTACTTGTTCCAGCTGGTGTGGGAGAGGCTGAGGTTGCCTTTGAAGTAGTCGAAGTCAAGGTTGTTGAAGGAGTAGTAGTCACCGTCAAGGAGGAAGTGCTTGCCACCGAAGCTACCGCTGGTACCGGTGCTTTCAGTGTACTCGGCACCGACGAAGAAGTTCAGGTTGAAGTTGTCATTGATCTCCCAGTAGTAGTTGCCGAGAGCCTGAGCGGTGAAACGGTCACCACGCGAGGGCTGATAGGTATATGTACCCATACGGCCGTGGTATGCTTCGTTGAGAGCGGATTCCCACTTGGTCATATCAAACTCATCCATAGTGGAAGTATAGCGGGGACGCGACCAGGACTCGTAGATAGAGTTGGAGAGGTCATAATTCACTTTACCGGTGAAGGTAAGGTTCTTGATGGGCTCGTACTGGATGCTACCGTTTACGATGATACGGTTGCTGCGAGTCTTGGAGTCATCCATGTAGCGGCTGTAGTAGGGCGAGAGGCCGGCGTCGAGACGCTGCTGGTTGGTGAGGATTTCCCAGTCGTCGTAGCGGCAAGCCCAGTTGGGAAGACCGTTGGGAAGTACGTAGTCGCTCATGTCGCGGTTGATAGCCCAGCCGTAAACGGAGCTCATAGAGTTGCCGAAGGCACGGCCCTTGGTGTCCACGAAGTTGGTGGAGAGCATGATCTTCACCTGCTTGGAGGGGTTGTACTCACCCTTGACGAATACGTTGATTTTCTTCTTGTAGTCTTCAGGAACAACACCGTCGTCACCCATATAGCCTACAGAAGCATAGGTGGAGAAGAGTTCGTTACCGCCGGAGATGGTGAGGTCGTACTTCTGCATGAAGCCGGTGCCGAGGAACTTGCCTACGTTGTCATAAACAGGATCGCCGGGCTGACGACGGGGACCCCAGCCACCGCTGGAGTTAACATTGGTGAAGCCGGAAGCACCACCGATGAAGGTGTCCTGGAGCTTGGGAGTGTCCATCACGCGGGAGATTTCCCAGCCACCGTTGAGGGTAACGGTTACACGACCGTCCTTGCCGCTCTTGGTGGTGATGAGGATTACACCGTTGGCACCTTCCTGACCGTAGAGCGCCGATGCGGCAGCACCCTTGAGGACAGACATGGATTCGATGTCGGCGGGGTTGAGGTCGGCCATCGAGGAGCCACCACCACGGATAGGCATACCGTCGATAACGAAAAGAGGTTCGTTGCTCTGGCTGGGGTTAACGGAGCTCACACCACGGATGATGATCTGAGTGTCCGAGTTGGCCGAACCACCGGCGTTGGATACCTGGAGGCCCGATACCTTACCCTGAAGGGAGCTTACGAAGTTGGCGCTCTGACCGGCAGTAACGTCGTCGGACTTGAGCTCCTGGACGGAGAAGTTAAGTTTTGACTTTTCCTGGCTCTGTCCCATAGCGGTAACCACCACTTCGGAGAGCATCTCAGCGTTCTCCGACATAGCGAAGTCAACGACAGAGCTTGACCCAACTTTCTTTTCCATAGGTTTCATACCGACGAATGCGACCTGGAGGACTGCGTTGTCGTCGGCAACATTGATGGAGTATTTTCCGTCGATGTCGGTCACTGCGCCACCTTTGACGCCTTTAACGGTGACCGAAGCGCCCGTAATAGGCTCACCGTCTGACACTTGTATCACCGTTCCGGTGACTGTACGGGCGATACCCGTCAGTGCCAGTAAGGAAAATAACAGTGCAAATAGCTGTTTTTTCATAATTTGATCATTTGGTTTATTCAAGGTTTATTATGTTCGGAGTCAGGAAACCCCGCGACCATGGCCAATCTCGCGACCACGAGCTTTTCACGGAATTTCTCACAAACTTACTAATTTTTTCGGGATAATACAGCGAATATAGGTTTGTTTTTGCATTATTTAAGTGTTGCATACAGTCTTTAACTTAAACGCAGATGTTAATTTTCACACATGGCCTCTATGCCGAGCACCACTGAATCATCAGGTGTCAGTATAACTGTAAATTGCCTCCTAATATTGTCCTCCCGTGTATTTTTTTCACCTACCACACACGCCGAAATGAAGACGTCCCGCCTGAAGTAGGGTAGCTCCATGGAGCTACCGCTTCCAGACGGGACGTTAGCTAAAGTTTTCAGGCATGCGAGGCGGATCCGGTCGCTCCATGGAGCGACTCTACGTCATTAGCTATGACAGACCGGTTGAGGAGCCGGCAGGCGAGGGGGATCCGTCAGGGCAGCCTTTTTGATACTGATTCTCGATTATTTCACAAGGGTCTTGACGGCAAGGCCTTCTGCGGCGACGACGTAGATACCGGGGGTGAGGTGCAGAGCCTCGCCGGCAGCGACGGTGGCTACAACGGCTCCGGAGGTGTTATATACCGTAGCGGCTGCGTGGCACACGATACCGCCGTCGATGTGGCTGAAGAGGTCGGCAGCATCAACTGCAACATCGGTCACGCCGGACTTGCTGCTAAAGACGAGCTTCATATCGGGACGGTGGTTGTTGGCACCCCAGCCGATTTCGGCTTCGGGATTGAGAGCGTCGTATTCGGCATCCCAACGGCTGTCGAAACGGATGCAGTTGTCGTGCTGACCGGACAGACCGTAGCTGCCGCGGAAGGACACGCCATAGTCGTTCGTCTTGGACTCTTTCTTGTGTACCATGAGCACCAGGCTGCCATCGGTATATTCGAAGGGTTCATCGAATACGAATTCCAAAGCCTCCGAACCGGCTACGACGTCAATGGAGCCTTCATATACCTTGGTGAGCTTCGACACGGGGATGCTTGTGATAAGGTCGGCGGCGGCGCTGACACCGGCATATACCACGAAGGGCACTGCGTTGTAGGAGCTTGTCACGGCATCGTAGGGGAAAGATACCGACGATAGTGTCATGCCTTTGCCGGCGGCAACCACATCGGCGGGAAGAAGAATCTCGCAGAGCGACTCGATGCCCATGAACGACGCGGGCGCGATGACGAGCGACTCGGCAGGCTCGGCGGCGAGGTCGACGAAGACTGTGCCGGCGGGGAGGACGGTCTGAGTAGCCGAGGCGCTGTTGTTGGAGCTGTCGCTGTCGGCTTCGCAGACGAGCTCGGCAGTGAGGTGAAGGGCACCTTCGGCAGCGGGTATATATAATAAGGTGTATTCAGCGGTGGCACCGGACTCAATGGCGGGGCCGGCAGCCTCGGCGAGGACGTCGGTGCCGGAGCAGAGGCGCAGCTTATAGTTGTCAACCTTGGCGAGACCCTTGTTGACAATCTTGAAGCCGTAGCGAGCTTCCTGACCTGCCACTACAACACCTGGAGCGGTGAAGGCGGCGAGTTCGAGGTCGCAGGCCTGACGCTTGACGGCCTTCACTGTGGCCTCCCAGCCGGCGGCTGTCTCCATGATGTCGGAGTAGAAACGGAAGGTGAGCGAGCCGTCGGCGGCCGAAGATTCGAGGTACTTCAGTTCGACGGGAACGGAGGTGGCGGCGAACTTGCCCACGAGAGGAGCTTCCATGCTGTTGCCGTTGTACACCTCGAGGTAGTCGCCATAGGTGTCGAAGGAGAAGGCCGTGAACTCTGCCACGAGGTACGAACCGGTCTCGGGGGTGATGGTGAGGACGTCGTTGCGGGTGTTGGCATAGTTGGCGCTGTTGCCGCCTTCGTCGTAGAATTTATAATCCTTACCGGCCTCTACGGTAGCCGTGCCCTGCTGCATCACAATCCAGTCGGCGGGCTTGACGATGACACCCTCGATGGTGGCTGTAGCACCTTCGCCGGCGGCGGTGAGAGGTACTACGGAGTACTTGTAAGTGCCGTAGGTGGCAACGTTCTCGAAGGTGGTCTCCTGCGTAGTGCCTACGGCGGCGCCGTTGCGGAGGATTCGGTAGCCGGTGATGTCGGCGGGGTCGAAGACGCCGCCGTTGAGGCCCTTGTCGGGGGCGAGCCATGTGAGGATGGCGGAGCGGTCGCCGGGGGTGGCCTTGAGGTCGCGCACGGCAGCGGGGAGGTCCTTGCCCACGCGGGCTACGGTCTGATAGGTGTCCACACCTCCTGCGCCGGCAGCGTTGTAGGGCTCTATGGAGTATGAGTATTCGCCTTCGGCGAGCTTGCTGTCGATATAGGACATCGTGGCGCCTGCGGCAACGCCAGTTGTGAGGGTCGCTACTTTCGTGCCGTTGCGATATACGTTGATACCGGTGAGGGCGCCAAGTTTCTCACCCTGAGCGGTGATGGAGGGGTTGGTCCAGGAGAGGGTGACAGCGTCGGAGGTCGACTGAGCCTTGATGTCAGTCACACGGTCGGGCGCGCCCTTGGCCACATTTATGAAGGGCACGAAGAGCGAGGCCATGCTGGAGCAGCCGTTGGCGCCTATGGCACCCTTGCTCGTGGCTTTGCCGGTAGCGAGGTCTACGGTGTAGAGATTGTAGTCGCCGTTGTTGACCCAGTAGAGCGTGCCGTCGTTGTAGTCGAAGGCCATGGTCTGGTCGAAACCGGCATCTACGCCCGTGTTGCCCACGAGGGTGAGGGCGCCGTCGAGGGCTATCTTGTAGAGGTTGTCGTCGGCGCTGATGCCGTAGAGAGTGCCGTCATAAGCGGCTGCCATAGCGAGGAGATACACCTCGGCGCCATTGTAGTTGACTATGGCCAGGGCGGTGTTCTCGCCGGTGGCGGGGTCGTACTCGGCCAGGATGCGGTTGCCGTTGCGGATACCGTAGACCTTACCTGTGGAGTAGTCGTAGGTCATGTCGATGAGCTTCGTGCCGCCGTTGGAGATGCGCGTGCGCTCGCCGGTAACCATATCGATTTCGTACATGCCGTCGACGGTCGACTGAGTACCCTTCACGATAGCCTGGCCGTACCAGTGATAGTTGAAGTAGTAGCCACCGTAGAAGACGCCCATGTCGGAGCAGTCCTTCAGGAGAGTTGCCTGAGCGGGATTCTCGCTGTCGAAGGTCAGCGGACCGCGGGTAGGTTCTGAGAAATAGACATTTTCCCATGCTTGATAGCCGTAGATGGTCTTGGCCTCAACATTTCCGGCCATCATCATACAAGCAAGCATGCCTAAGTAGAATTTTTTCATTTAAATAATAGTGTATGTGTAACAATTGTGCCTATCAGACTTATAATCCTTGCAAAAGTAATAAAAATTTTTCATTCTACCATCCTCGCCGCCAGAGAATTCATGTCGGGGAGCGGGAGTCAGAAGAGGTGGCCGGGGGTGGTGCGGTCGAGGGAGCGGTAGGAGACGGCTTCGGCGATGTGCGCGGGGAGGATGTCGGCGCTACCGGCAAGGTCAGCGATGGTACGCGCTACCTTGAGGATGCGATCATAGGCGCGGGCAGAGAGGTTGTAGCGCTCCATGGCACGGCGCAGTATAACTGTGCTCTCGGGGCTGAGAGCACAGTGCCGCTCCATAAGTTTGGAGGTCATCTGGGCGTTGCAGTGTATGCCGGGGCTGTCGGCGTAGCGCTGTTCCTGCAGCGTACGGGCGGCCACGACACGGCGACGGATGTCGGCACTGCTCTCGCCGGTGCGTTCGCCTGCCAGTTTGTCGAACTCGACAGGAAGTATATCGCACTGAATATCAATGCGGTCGAGCAAAGGTCCGCTGATGCGTCCTATGTACTTGTTGACAGCTCCTGGCGAGCACGTGCAGGGGCGTGTGGGGTGCGTGAAATATCCGCATGGACACGGATTCATCGACGCCACGAGCATAAACGAAGCCGGATAATCGACCTGATAACGAGCGCGGGAGACGTGTATGTGCCTGTCCTCCAGCGGCTGCCGTAGCACCTCAAGCACCGAGCGCGGAAATTCGGGGAACTCGTCCAAAAAGAGTACGCCGTTGTGAGCCAACGATATCTCGCCGGGCATGGGACTGTTGCCGCCGCCCACCATTGCCACGGGGCTCACGGTATGGTGCGGAGCGCGGAAGGGGCGCGATGACATGAGGCGGTCGCCGCGACGCAGCTTGCCGGCGACGGAGTGAATCTTGGTGGTTTCGAGAGCCTCGCCGAGCGACAACGGAGGCATGATAGAAGGTAAACGCTTGGCCATCATGGACTTGCCTGAGCCGGGAGGACCTATAAGCAGGATATTGTGACCTCCTGCGCATGCTACCTCAAAGGCGCGTTTGACATTCTCCTGACCCTTGACGTCGGCGAAATCGTAGTCGAACACCTCCAGCGCCTTGGCGAATTCGGCTCGCGTATCTACCACCGTGGGTTCGAGCGATGCCTCGCCGGTGAGGAAATCCGACACCTGGCGCAGATTGTCGACGCCGTAGACCTCGAGATTGTTGACCACTGCAGCCTCCGAAGCATTGGCAGCGGGCACGATGATGCCTTTGAAGCCTTTGGCGCGCGCTTCGATAGCCATAGGGAGGACGCCCTTGATGGGCTGCACGGTGCCGTCGAGCGACAACTCGCCCATCATCAGATACTTATCTACGTCCGGAGCTTTGATTACTTCCGCTCCGACGAGGATGGCGATAGCGATAGGGAGGTCATAAGCCGCACCTTCCTTGCGTATGTCGGCGGGAGCCATGTTGACGACCGCCGATATGTGTCGCAGGCTGAAACCGGACTGCGAGATAGCTGCCAGTACGCGCTCGTGGCTTTCCTTGACGGCAGCGTCAGGCAGACCTACGATGATGTACTGCATGCCTTTGCCGACGAGCGTCTCGACGGTGATAATCTGAGCATCAATGCCTTGGACGGCAGCGGCGTAGGTCTTGACAAGCATGGGCAGTACGGGGGGGGAACGAACTTAGTGAGAGTTGATTATTCTTTCGGCGACGGATATGTGTGGACCGCGGTAGAGTTGCGAGCCGATGCTGTCGCAGACGATGAAATATGGTTCGGAGGGAATACCGAGCCTGCCTATCCCCTGCCCTGCCACGCCGCCGGGGACGCGGGCGATGGTCCAGCGGAGGGTATCGGGCTGCACGGACACGAGGCTGCCGTATGGCTCCTGGTCGAGTTCGAGGATGGTGAGTGACTTGGCGTGACGGCGCGCGAGGCGGTTGAGCGCCGGTGCCACGCTGTCGGAACGATAGTCGCCGCTGCGGTCGAACACGAGCAGGCTGAGAGGCCGGTCCTCGGGGCGGAAGAAGGCCGTGCTGTCGCCCCGCATAGCGTAGCGGAAGGGTGTTACAGCGCCTGTAGCCTCCTCGCTGACAAGGCGTTGCAGCAGAAAGTTATAGCCTTCGACAATAGCCGTCGGGCGAGCATCGTGGTCAATGGAGGCCATGAGGCTGTCGGCGTAGAGGGGCGCTGCAGAGGCATCGAAGACGGTGAGCATCAGCAGAGTAGACACCACATCGGATGGATGGGCGGCCACATAAGAGGCCACGGCGGCATTGGCACGGACAGCATCGGCGGTGAAGACATCTGCGCTGTCGCGGTACACCCGGGCGAGGCGCTCTGACACCTCGTTGCCGCTAATCTCGGCGCCGAGCTTCCGGCTACGGTCTACGGCCACCTCAAAGGTCTCGCCGTTGGCGGCATAGAGGCGCGCCAGCAGATGATTGTCGTAGTCGTAGATATCGACGAGGGTAGGATGCGATGAACGGCCGAAGAATTCAAATTTTCCCTCGCGGGCGGCGGTAATGAGCTGACGGTAAGCTCCGTCAGCATAGTAGGTGACGCGCAGATTCATCGTCGCATTGCCGTCGATGGTGCCGTTGACGCGGAATTGCTCCGTGTCCGTACACGCCGCCACGAGCAGGAGGAGCGGGAGGCAGAGCAGCGACAGAGCGCGTCGCGCTCCCGTCGACACGATGGTATAATGGAAGCGGCGCATCAGAAGTCACTGAAAAGTTTGGGACGTATGAGCAGACCCACGCGCACCTGTGAGTGGAATTTATTGTACTCCAAGAGCCCTTCGCCGTAGCCGTTGTAGAACTGCAGGAAGAGGAACTGATTGTCACGCTTGAAGATACGGTAGCCGAAATCAATAATTACATTTGAGCTGAAGTGCGGCCTCGGCACAATAGTAAGACCACCAATGAGGCGCTTGTTGTCGCTGATAAGCTGAAATCCGAACTGGCTCCAGCCGCAGTATTTCACGATGTCGCGATTGTTCTGTCCGTCGACGATGGGAATCCAGAACTTGGCATGCACCATCAGATTCTTGGTCACGTTGATACTGCTTGCGAGAGCGACGCGGTTCCACGAGCGCGACCAGATACTGTCGCGTCCGTTGCTCTCGTGCTCTATCATCAGTGTGGCCTTGCCTATATAACGGTTCTTGACGAATAGCGGCTTGGTGACGCCTATACCGGGGTTGAAGTTGAGATCCGTCATCGGCATGGAGTTCTCCAGGATATTCCAGAAACACTTCTGGGTGTAGTAGAGATATAGATAAGTGCCGAAGGGAAGCGTGCCCTTAGTGAGTCGCTGGGCGATGGAAATCTGGAACTTGATGTTCGTATTCTCCTTGGTGGGCTTGGGGCCTACCGAAGGACCGAAGATGAAGTAATTGTCCTTGTATATGCCGAAGTAGGGCTGATTGGAGAAATCGCGCATCACGCTATCCTCCAGCATGGGTTCGCCGCCGGTGAGCAGTATTTGTGCCTGCACGGCAGGTACAGCCGCGCCGATAGCAAGCAGTACAAGCAGATATTTAATAAAGCGTGGCATGAAATCTTTGTGATGAATTTGACAGCACCGCAGGCGGCGTAGGAGTGCTTACGATTCGTAGGCGAGTCCTTTTGAGAGTGCCTTTAGCTTATGACCCGTAGGCGGGCGCTACGGAGAGCGCCCTGTCCTTCGGGAGATATTATCACTTTCCTCCCCATAAGCCAATCGATACCGGGGAGGGAAATGAAATCAGATTTGGTCCGATTCGTTGGTGGTGATGGGGGCAGCGGCAGCAGCCTCGGGCTTGTCGGAGGTGACGCGCTCAAGCCAGTTCACCATAGCGAACATCACGCCCATAGAAACGAGACATACAGCCATGAATACAGCCCATGCCTGGTAGATGGACCAGTGAGCGTACATGAGGGGGCCGACCCAGAGCATGAGGTTGCCCACGGCAGTAGCGCCGAGCCAGAGACCCTGGCAGAGACCCTGCATGTGCTTGGGAGCTACCTTCGACACGAATGAGAGGCCAAGGGGTGAGATGAAGAGCTCCGCCACGGTGAGGAAGAAGTAGAGGAGGATAAGCACCCAGGGTCCGGCCTTGAGGGCGTCCTTCTGAGCCTCGGGCATAGCCACGAATTCGTCGCCGGAAGGATAGCCCTGACCCCAGCAGTAGAGGGTGAGGAAGAGGTAGGCCACGCCTGCAAGACCCATACCGATACCAATCTTCATAGGAGTGGATATCTCGCGGCCTCGCTTGCTCAGAGCGGCAAAGAGCCACATCACAAGGGGAGTGAGGACGATGACGAAGAAGGGATTGACAGCCTGCCATATCTCGGGGGCTATTTTGTCGGTCTTGACGAAGTCGCGGGCGAAGAGCGACAGCGAGGTACCGTTCTGATGGAAGGAGAACCAGAAGAAAATGACGATGCCGAGCACGGCGAAGAGGGCGTACATGCGCTGCTTGATTTCGCGGGCCATCATGCGACGCTCCTCGGCAGTGTAGGTGACAGTCTCAGCCTTGGCGCGGGCGCCGGGGTTGGGCAGAGATTTCTTGGTGATGATGAATATGCTCAGCGAGATGAGCATGGCAGCTACAGAGGCGATGAAGGAGTAGTGGATGCCGGTATTGAATACGTTGAGGTACTCGGTGCAGAAGTGCTGCATGGATTCAGCGAAGCCATCGGCAGAGGGATCCATGATACCGGTGTAGCCTACCTTGGGAGCGAGGGCCATGAGGTTGTTCATGTTGTCGTACACGGCAGTGCCCGTGACGCTGAGGAACTGATGGCACATAGCGGGGAAGTCGGCATTGTACACCATTTCGTTGGCGCCGAGCCACCAACTGCGGAGCATGGGAGCCACGAAGGGAGCCACGAGACCGCCGATGTTGATGAATACATAGAAAATCTGGAAGCCGGAGTCGCGCTGGGACGAATATCGGGGATTGTCGTAGAGCTGGCCCACGATAGCCTGGAGGTTGCCCTTGAAGAGGCCGTTGCCGAAGGCGATGAGGAAGAGCGCCACGCAGGTGAGCGTCAGCAGCCAGGTGGTATTCTCGGAGGTGGCAAGGATGGGGATGGAGAGGATGATATAACCTAAGGTCATCACTACAAGGCCGGAGATGATGGTGCCTTTATAGTTCTGTGTGCGGTCGGCGATGAGACCGCCCACGAGGCTGAGTATGTATATACCGGCATAGAAGAATGAGTAGACCAGAGAACTGGTGTCGCCGGAGAGGCCGAACTTGGAGCAGAGGAAGAGGACCAGGACAGCGTTCATGATGTAGTATCCGAAACGCTCGCCCATGTTACTGAGTGCTGCAGGAATGAGACCCTTGGGTTGATTTGCGAACATGATAATTATGGTTTCTTATATAAATTGCATGTACAAATTGCGCAGATAGCGCAAACAATGCGCTAATTTAGCGTTTTTTTTCGAAACGGGCGCCATGTCGAGCGCAATTTTTAGGGAATAGCAGCGAAAATCAGGATGGCAGCAAGCGGGCGGGCGGCAAGCAGACTGGCGGCGCGGGGTCTGAATAGGAGATAGCTCGCCTCTCGCCACCTTCGACAAACCTGCTCCGCATGCACACGCGGCGGGAAGGCCAAGCGGGGCGGAGCGGCGGGGCGGCGAGTGCGAAGCGGGCGGTGAGAGGGCG
>CAMWKV010000033.1 GCA_947174915.1 uncultured Porphyromonadaceae bacterium
TAAGGTTTAAGGTAAAACATTGACTGAACGCGCAATGCGCCACCTACAGCAGGGGTTCAGGTATACTATCAGCCAATATTTTGCTGCAAAGATACGATTTTTCCCTCAATAATTGACAAAATTCCTAAAAAAAGTTATCAACACCCTCAATCACCCACCCTTCCCTCAAGCCCACGGCTGCATACCAACGAGCCGGGAAATGGTGCTTTTGTCGGTGGACTGGAGGATGTCAATTTGGATAGGATGGGAATTTTGGTTAATTTTGCGGCTGCAAACTAAAGCTTATCGCTATGGACGCAGTAGAATCAATGCGCGAAATCCTGGCCGCCGAAAGTGCCGCCATCCTCTCCATCCCCGTCACGCCGGACTACGACCGCGCTGTCGACGCTATCGTCGACCGTGTACACCGCCGTGGTGGTAAACTTGTCACCTCCGGCATGGGGAAAGCCGGTCAGATAGCGATGAATATCGCCACAACGTTCTCATCCACAGGCACTCCCTCGGTCAACCTCCATCCCTCCGAAGCCCAGCACGGCGACCTCGGCATCCTGCAGCCCAACGATATTGTACTCCTGATATCCAACAGCGGCAAGACCCGTGAAATCATCGAGCTCGTAGAGCTCCTCCACGGCCTCTACCCGGACATCCCCACCATAGTAATCACGGGAGTCGCCGACAGCCCTCTGGCTCAGCTCGCCGACATCACCCTCTACACCGGGGGCGCCCCCGAAGTATGCCCCCTCGGCCTCACGCCCACCACGTCCACCACTGTAATGACCGTCATCGGCGATGTACTGGTAGTCAACGTAATGCGCAAGATAGGCTTCACTGCCGCCGACTATGCCAAGCGCCACCACGGCGGCTACCTCGGTAGCGCAGCGCGCGCCATAAATGGCTCAGAGGAGACCTGCCGCTGACAACGATGAGGAAGATTATATGTATAGGCGAGTGCTCGCTCAATGTGGTGTTCGACACCGTCGGTCGCCCCATCGGCAGCATGCCCGGAGGCCGCATAGTACAAGCCGCCGCCATGCTGGGTCGCAAGGGCCGTCAGGTAATCATGGCCACCGACACCGGAGCCGACCCCGTGGGTGACATCATTGTCGGATTCCTCGAACGCGCCGGCGTGGACGTCCGTTGCGTCGACCGCTATACCGACGGCCGCACAGCCCTCAACGTCACGGTAATACCCTCCGAAGCAGCCACTCCGTCCGCTACAAGCTCCGCCGCCCTCCCCTCCCTCACCCGCTACGAGCAGTACCCCGAGGAAGCCTTTGACATCATCTGGCCCCGCATCGACCCGGGCGACATAGTGCTCTTCGGTGGGCACTACGCCATCGACCGCCGCATGCGCGAGCGCATGAGCAAGTTACTCGCACATGCCGTTGAGCGTAAGGCCATCATGATATATCTCCCCGGCTTCCTGCCTCAGCAGCAGGCACGTATCACACGCGTCATGCCCGAGATACTCGAGAATATGGAGATAGCCCACCTCATCATCACCCGCAATAAAGACCTGCAGCATATCTTCGGCACCTCCGACGCAGCCGACTGCTATGCCAAGCACATATCATTCTACTGCCGTGACATGATTAACGTCGATGCCGATGCGGGCACCATCAACTATTTCTGCAACGGCGACAGCACCTCCGCTGCTATCCCCTCCGATGCCCACACTATGATGTGGAACGCCGGAGCGACAGCAGGAATAGTTGACGCCATAGCAGATGTCGCCGACGAGAACCTCGACCTCGGCTCGGACAAGCTACGTCAGGACATTCTGAGCAGCGCCGTCCGCCTGGGCTCCGAAACAGCCGACCTCTCCCAACCGAACTCCTTATCCGCCGACGGCCCCGGCCCGAAGCACATTTCCTCCTATATACTATGAGCAGCCAAGACAATGCACCCGTCACAGCATTCCCTATCGCTCGCGACATGCGCGTAGCCATCGTGCGAACCCTGTGGAACAGCCATATCACCGAACGACTCCTCGACAGCGCCGTCGCCACCTTCAAAGCCGCCGGTATTGAAGCCGACATGATCGACATCTTCGAAGTACCCGGCGCCGTCGAACTCACCTTCGCCGCTTCCAAACTCGTCGACACAGGCTACTACACCGCCATCGTCACCCTGGGCGGCGGCATCCGCGGCGGCACACCCCACTTCGACTACGTATGCCAGAGCGTCACCCAGGGCAACGCTTTCCTCAACAGCGACTGCGACATCCCCGTCATCTTCGGCGTCCTCACCGTCGACACTGAGCAGGATGCCCTCGACCGTTGCGGCGGCAGCGCCGGCGACAAGGGTGCCGAATTCGCACAGGCCGCTCTGCTTATGTACGACTTCTGCGACAAGGTCAACAATCTGTAAGTGCGATAAAACCAAACGGGCGCCGGTGACGTTTTTAATTCATATTAAAACACGTAACACTACATCACTATGGCACGCACAAACAAGAAAGAGAACTCCGGCCTCTGGGCATGGATTATCGTAGGACTTATCGTAGCTACCATCGCTATTGCTTCGCTCTACTATATCGGATGGTTCGACAGCAATACCCACGTCGACACCCCGGCCGGAGACAATGTGACAGAGCAATACGAAATAACCGAAGCTCAGGCCGATGCTCCCGGTGAAGCCGACTGGCAGAATGCCGACGGCGAAAGCCTCCGTCAGGAGATTGTAGCTCCTGAGGCAGAGACACAGACACCTCCGTCGCCCGTACAATAAACAGCGAATGAAATTCAAAACACTGCTCATAGCATCAGCTATTGCTCTGAGCATAGCCACAGCCTGTCGGGAGAGCCACAGCCCTGCCGACAGCATTACTTATGCCGAAGAAGCCTACGACGCCGGACAATACGAGCAGGCTCAGGACATTGCCGACCGACTACTTGCCGGCGGCGACCTCGACGAACTCAGCGTCGACCGCCTGTGCCGCCTCTCGCTCCTGCTCATGCACCTCGCAGAAGTGCAGCAGGACTATAGCGGCAACGTAGCCCTGGCAGTAAACGTCCTTGACATCGCCGCATCCCGCGACAGCGACTCCACGGCTGCATACATAAGCAGCGTCGACATCGGCAACCGTGCCAGCATGGCACTCCTCAAAGCCGTGTCGAACGTCTATCACATCGACGCCGACAGTCTCACCATCTACGACGACTGCCCCGACTACGAGTCGGACTCCCTCTGCACGCACACTCATCAGCACTGACCCTCTCAATCGTCACTAATCAGCCATACTACCGACAATGTCACAAGCTCAATCCGACGACTGGCGCGCCCGTCTCGCCGCCCTCATGCCCGACGGCTATGCCGCCGACTCTACCGAACAAAATGCTGAGCCACAGAACAATACAAGTACTACAAAAGCGCACGCTCAGGGACGGCTTGACATAGTATTCGAACGCAAAGGCCGAGCCGGCAAGTCCGCCACAATCGTTTGCGGATTCACCATGCCCGACGACGAAGTCGAAGACTTAGCCTCCAAAATGAAGCGCCGCCTCGGCACAGGCGGTTCTGTGCGAGGCGGCGAGATACTCATCCAGGGCGACCGCCGTCAGGCCGTGCTCGATTTCCTCACAGCCGAAGGCTACAAAGCCCGCATCATCTGACTACAGACTGAGCTGCAGCTCTACGGGGCAGTGGTCCGAGCCGACGATTTCGGGATGGATACAAGCCTCTGTGATAGCCGGCACAAGCGACTTTGACACAAGGAAATAGTCAATACGCCAGCCCACATTACGCTCACGGGCGCGGCCGCGATAGCTCCACCAGCTGTAGGCTCCCGTCGCCTCCGGATGAAGCTCACGGAAGGTGTCCACGAATCCGGCCTCAAGCAACTGAGACATACAGCCGCGTTCCTCGTCGGTGAAGCCCGGATTGCGACGGTTCGTCTTCGGATTGGCGAGGTCTATCTCCTTGTGAGCCACATTCATATCGCCGCATACAATCACCGGCTTGCGCTTGTCGAGCCCCAGGAGATACTCGCGGAAAGCCGCCTCCCAGTCCATGCGATAGTCCAGACGCGCCAGCTCGTCCTGCGAATTGGGCGTATATACATTCACCAGGAAAAACTTGTCATACTCCAGCGTCACCACGCGGCCCTCATGGTCGTGACAGTCCACGCCTATGCCCGTCGTAACACTGAGCGGCTCATGACGCGTATAGATAGCCGTGCCGGAGTAACCCTTGCGGTCGGCATAACACCAGTAGGAGCGATAGCCCTCGAACTCAAGGTCCACCTGACCGGCCTGCAATTTAATCTCCTGCAGACAGAAGAAATCCGCCTGCATATTGTCAAAAATATCTGCGAAGCCCTTGCCTATCACGGCTCTGAGCCCATTGACATTCCACGAAATAAACTTCATAAACAAGAATTTTGAATGTACAAAGATACTACTTTATCCTGACATTTGCGGGTATGATGGAAAATAAGTACCTTTGCAGCAGGAAATAAACATTCAACACATACTTGTACTTGTACACTATGAAACTACTCGAAGGAAAGACGGCCCTCATCACAGGCGCTGCCCGCGGCATCGGCAAAGCCCTTGCCCTGCGTTTTGCTCAGGAAGGAGCCAATATAGCATTCACCGACCTCGTAATCGACGAAAACGGCAAAGCCACCGAGGCTGAAATCGCCGCACTCGGCGTCAAGGTCAAAGGTTATGCCTCCAACGCTGCCGACTATGCTCAGACCGAAGAAGTTGTCAAGCAGGTAGTTGCCGATTTCGGCCGCATCGACATCCTCGTCAACAACGCCGGTATCACCAAGGACGGCCTCATGATGCGTATGACCGAATCCCAGTGGGATGCCGTCATCGCTGTCAACCTCAAGAGCGCCTTCAACTTCATCCACGCCGTACTCCCCATCATGGTACGCCAGCGCACCGGCTCCATCATCAACATGGCCAGCGTAGTAGGTGTCCACGGCAATGCCGGTCAGTCCAACTATGCCGCCTCCAAGGCCGGCCTCATCGCCCTCGCCAAGAGTATCGCTCAGGAAGTAGGCTCACGCGGCATCCGTGCCAACGCCATCGCCCCCGGCTTCATCGAGACCGCCATGACAGCCCAGCTCCCCGACGACGTACGCGCCGAATGGGTGAAGAAAATCCCCCTGCGCCGCGGCGGACAGGTAGAGGACATCGCAAATGTCGCTACATTCCTCGCCTCCGACCTCTCCAGCTACGTCACCGGCCAGGTGATTCAGGTCGACGGCGGTATGAACATGTAATATTCATAACTACAAGCCATACAAGAGGATGTGTCAACTTTTGACGCATCCTTTTGTTATATCATTACATATACGCCCTTACCCATATATTTGCTTATCCCACAAGAAAACAGTAACTTTGTAGCAATACAAAACAAAATACAGCATGAGAACACAAATCTATAACGGAGACGTCCTCATCGCCGACGGCCGATGGATTCACGGCGGCTCGGTAATGATTGAAGACGACAAAATCGTCGAAGTCCTCAATCACAGCAAGATACAGGACAATATCGACAACACCATCAACGCCGAAGGCGGCTACATCCTCCCAGGCGGCATCGAACTCCATGTACATGGCGGCGGTGGCTGCGACTTCATGGAGTGCACCAAAGAAGCCTTCGAGACCGCCGTAATGGCACACCGTCGCCACGGCACCACCTCCATCTACCCCACTCTCTCATCATCGACAAATCAGATGATACGCGACGCCGCCAAGGTGTGCACCGAACTCATGGAAGACCCCAAGAGCGGCATCCTCGGTCTGCACCTCGAAGGCCCCTACTTCAACGGCAAGATGGCCGGCGCACAGCTCCCCGAGATCATCCGCAACCCCGATCCCATGGAGTACATCTCGCTCGTCAATGACTTCCCCTGCATCAAGCGATGGGACGCTGCCCCCGAGCTCCCCGGCGCCGACGAATTCGGCCGCTACATCACCTCCAAAGGCGTAGTGGCAGCACTGGCTCATACACAGGCCAACTATCACGACGTAGAGAACGCCTACAAGAGCGGCTACAACCTCGCCACACACTTCTACAACGCCATGACAGGCAACCACAAAGTGGGCGTCTACAAGCACGAAGGCACCGTAGAAGCCGTGTACCTCAATGACGGCTTCAACGTCGAAGTAATCTGCGACGGCATCCACGTGCCCCCCATGATGGTCAAACTCGTCCACAAAGTCAAGGGCACCGAGCGCATGTGCCTCATCACCGACGCCCTCTCCATCACCGAATCGCCCGACGGTTCGTCCTACGACCCCCGCGTGATGGTAGAGAACGGAGTATGCAAACTCAAGGACGGCTCTGCCATCGCCGGCAGTTGCGCCACCATGGACCGCCTCATCCGCGTAGCTGTCAAGGAAGCCGAGATACCTCTGGCGGATGCCGCTCGTATGGTATCCGAGACTCCCGCACGCATCATGGGCGTATACGACCGCAAGGGCAGCATCAGCAAAAACAAGGACGCCGACATCATCATCATGGACCGCGACCTCAAGCTCACCCACGTCATCGCCATGGGCGACAACGTAGACCTCTGCGCCAAGTAAACCCAAGCCACATACACATCACAGGCCGTGTCAACCCACTTTGACACGGCCTGTATACTTTACATATATATCGCTACACTCTATATGGTGGTTATTTGGGCCAGGGGGTGGTGGGGCGGCGGGAGTTCCAACGTTCGAAATGCCGCATGATGGCAAATGCCACTGCGGCCTGTCCATCGGGATAGAGGAGACCTATCTCTTCCTTCGTCTTTGTCCGGGTCATATCAGATATGGCGCGATAGACTTCTAAAGGAATGATGTCGTGGAAATAGACTATCAGGTCACGGTCGATGAGGATTGCCATGTGGCGCAGTACGGCCCCCGGGGTGATGCGCAGCTCGTCGGCGATCTCCTGCACGGCACGTCCGGCGTTGAAGCGTAGCAGTACATCCTTGCCCACCTTGCCGGCCGGTGAGGTGCCGAGGTCGCGGAAGGCGCGGATGACGTTCATGAATATTTCGCCGTAGCGATTGGCCTTGACATCGCCCACGCCCTGCACTTGAAGGAAAGACTCCATATCGAGGGGTCGGCGGCGCGACATATCCACCAGCGTAGCATCTGAGAATACTATATATGCAGGCTTCTGCTCCATCTTCGCCAGTAGCGAACGGAGTATCTTGAGCTGCGTGGTGAGTTGTTCGTCGGCGTCGGCAATGATAGCGGTTGGCTTGCGCTTGGCGGCCGCCGCAGGACGTCCGCTTTCCGGCATACACAACTCTACCCGGAGCCGTCCGCGGAGCACTTCCATACCCTTCTCTGTAGCCGACAGACGCCCGTCGTCGGCCACGGCTATATAGTCCATGATGATGAGTTGACGGATAAAGTACTGCCAGTCGTTGGCTGTCACATCCGCACCGCAACCGAAGGTAGGCAGCCTGTGCAGCCCGGCATCGCGCACGGCGGTGCTCATGGTGCCTCGCAACAGACTCACCAGCAAATTGGCACCGATAGTCTCACCGGAACGCTTGATGCCGCTGAGAGCCTTCTGCGCAACAATCGTGCCGTCGAAACGGCCTATGGGATTGCGGCAGTTGTCGCAGTTGCCGCAGTCGCAGGCGGCTTTCTCACCGAAATAGTCGAGGAGCACCCGGCGGCGGCACATGGGCGTGACGATATAGTCCTCCAGGCGCCGTAATTTGTCGTGGTTGATATTCTTCTGCGTCGTGGCATCGGCGAACTGGCGGCGTATCACCAGGTCCGGGTAGACGAAGAACATTATCGCCTCGGCCGGCATACCGTCGCGGCCGGCACGACCTATCTCCTGATAGTAACTCTCTATGTTCGAGGGGATATTGTAGTGAATGACCCAGCGGATATTGCTCTTGTCTATACCCATGCCGAAGGCTACGGTAGCACACATCACCTGCACTTCGCCGCAGAGAAAGGCCTTGAGCGTCCTGTCGCGCGACGGTGTGTCCATGCCGGCATGATAGCACGCGGCATTCACTCCCTTCTTCACCAATTGCTTGGCGACGCTTTCCGCATTCTTTCGCGACAGGCAGTAGACAATCCCGGCATCGAGGGGATTGCGCTTGGCCTGGCGGACGATGGTCTTGAGACGCTCGCCCTGGGCGGGATTGCGTATCACCGTGAGCGATATATTCGGGCGGTCGAAGGACGAGATGTAGCGGTAGGGCTCTTTCAGTCCGAGCTGGTTCACGATATCTTCGCGGGTGGCGGCATCGGCGGTGGCCGTGAGCGCCACTATGGGAACTTGCGGGTAATTGAGTTTCAGCGCGGACAGAGCGGTATAGTCAGGCCGGAAATCATGGCCCCACTGCGATATACAATGCGCCTCGTCGATGGCAAAAAGACTGAGAGGCAACCGTTCGAGCATCTCGCAGTCGCTCAGTAGCCTCTCGGGGGATATGTATAACAGTTGTAGTCGGCCACGCATGGCTGCGTCAATGATGCGACGGTTTGTTGCATCGTCCTGTCCGGAATGTAGCGCCGCGGCGGGTATGCCGTTGGCGCGCAGAGCCATAGTCTGGTCCTGCATCAAGGCTATCAGCGGTGACACTACCACCGCCACACGGCCCGGGAAAAGCAGCGCCGGCAACTGATAGCATATCGACTTGCCGCCGCCGGTAGGCATTATCACGAGTGCATCGCGGCCACCGGCCAGAGCCTCCACCACCTCATACTGACCGGGGCGGAAGTCATTGTAGCCGTAGAAACTCTTGAGCAGCGACAGCGCTCGGTTGCGAAGGTCGGTGATTACATTCACAATAGTAATCAGGCAAGAGCCGCCGCTATCTGTCAGCGCTTGCGGCGGCGGACAGAGCGCTCGGCGTTGGTATTGGTCGAGCTCTTGATTTCCTTTGTCTTAGGTTCTTTGGGCTTCTTGGCGGCACGCTTGGTGGAGCGTGATGTGGCGCGGGTAGTGGACGTCTTGTCGGTAGTCTTCTCCACCACAGCGGTGGAGTCGTTGCCCGCTTCCTTGGCTGCCTTAGCGGCAAGTACCTCCTCGCGCGTGGGCACCCAGAGCTTGTCCTCGAACTTGTCGAGTTGCTCCTGTATGCTGTCGCGGGCCTTCTGGAGGCTGTCAGGGTCAGGATAGAGCTGTACCATCGACTTGTTCTTCAGATTGCGGGTCTTGTAGATGTCGCCATCGTACATATTGAGGGTGAAGAAGTCGTCGTACGTGCATGTGGGCAGATTGTTATTGTCGTCGACAAAAATCTGCTGCGCGGCAAGATAGGGACGGATGTCGGAGAATTTCACCCAGAACATCGGGTACTTGAGGGCATCGCCGCCGAAGTCGCCCGTACGATGCAGTACGGGGCAAATGGCCTCTATGACGGGACGCAGATTGTTGTGGCGTGTGTCATACTCCCAGCGCTCTACCACATAGTAGCTGAGTACCTCATTGGCAGGCACATCGGAGGGGTCGATGACGAAACGGGGATTCTTCTCCGTAGAGCCTTTGGCGTCGGTGTGAGGTATGTAGAAGCGGTCGAGTACATCGCGCGTCTTGATGCGGTACTGGTCGGTGAACACTTCGCGTCCGTCGAGATACTCATAGGCGGGGATGGTGTTGTCGGCAAGCAGACGCATGATGATGCGGAAGAGATTCTCCTGGCCTTCCATGGGCTCCTCGGGATAGTAGAGGGCCGCATTCTTGTCCTTGTTGAGATCGATGGCGCGGTATATCACCCTCATCCACTGACGGTCGGCATCGCTGATGGACTCGTCGGTGTCGGAGTAGAAACTCTGCATTCGTTGGGTCACTTGCGGCCCTGACTGAGACTTCTGCGCGTCGCGGTCACTGCGACGACGTACTACCGAGCCGCCCTCGTTCTGAGCGACAGCACTTCCGGCAATAAGCAGGCCGATAGCGGCAAGTACGGTTTTGAGAAATGTATGCATGGTGGAGGGTGTTACTGATTAATTTACAATTACTTCCATCGGGCTGAGGTCGCGGGTGGTACCGTCGGGGCCCTTGGCGCGGATGCGGGAGATGAAGAAGCGCTTGCCGCGCGAGAGGCGCTGGAACTGCTGTTTCTGACGCTGCGAGAAGGTTGCTCCGGCACTTACCTCCGGCATAGCGTTGCCGGACGAGTCGAAGAATACCGTCTCGAAGCTTTCCACAGCGAAAGGAGTATCCAGGAGACCGTCGTCGATGGCTGCCTGCAGGCCGTTGGCGGCGAGGAGCATAGCCTTGGCGATAGGTCGGCCGCCGCGATAGTGCTCTACATTGCCCTGAGCATCGGTGTAGGCGATGAAGGGTGTCGGGTCGGGTAGCTTGCGCACGCGGAATTTCGTATCGGCCATCGTCACGGCGCGACCGTCCATCTGTGCGGTCACCGTCACGGTGGCGTCCTTGCCTATCTGCGTGGGACGAGCTATCCAACTGTCGCCTTGGCGGGTGAGGGTGCCATTGGTCATCGTGGCAGAGATGTCACCCATCGACACACCGGGCACGGAGATGCTCACGGGGTTGTCAATACCGGCATAGAGGACGTTCATCATCGTGGCCGACACTGTAGCCATAGGCTCTATGACGGTATAGGATGAGTTGAAATCCTCGCGTGTCACGGTGCCATCAGGATTTGTCACCTCAAGCCAGCCCTTGTAGGAGAAGTTGCCGGTAGAGCCTGTGGGTACTTCGTAGAGACCCGTTGAGCCCTGCAGCTCTCGACCTTCGATGAATACGCGGGGACGCTGGGTGGTATCCACTGCAGCGAGGACGATATTGGCGCTGTACTTGCCGCCGCGCATCACAAGGCGAGACTGCGGTATGACGTATGCACTGGTCTGGTTCACTCGAAGGTCGCCGGCATCCACCTGCGACAGGAGCGATGCAAGCGCTTCACCCTCAGCGTAGAGGATATCGGACTGCAGCTTGCTCAGGAGAGTCACGGCAGCCACTACAGGCTGCTGTTCGAACTTGGCCTCCTCCCACTGCTGTGGTGCGAGAGTGCCGCTGCGTACGATGGGCTCCGTAGAGAGCGCCTCATGGATGTTGCTCACCTTGGCACTGTCGGGGATGAATGATGATACATACTCCGCATAGTCATCGACACGTCCGCGGAGTTTGGCGCCGAGCTGATTGCCGGGCGAGAGCATCACCACGGCTGCGGCTTCGAGATCGTCGCGATTGAGGATATTGTCAGGGTCGCCCTTACTGCCATCGGCCTTGCGCACGATGAGGAGTTTCAGCGAATCCACATAGGAGATGAGTGCGTCGGTGTTGGAGTGAACCTCGAGAGCACGGTCGCGCCATGCTACGGCCTTGTCGGGATTCTTCTCTGCCAGGCTGTTGAGCTGGGAGAGGATAGCCCCGTTGCGCTGGCCGTAGTTTGCATTGGAGCGCGAAAGGCCCTCGTGCACCTGAGTGAAACCGTCGAGCACGTCGCTTGACACATTGAGTGCCAGCATCGCCGTGAGGACGATGTACATCAGGTTGATCATCTTCTGTCGTGGAGTAAGCCTGTTACTGTTTGCTCCCATTATATATAGGTAGGTTTAGAGTCGGTGTAAAAATCATTGCTGAGTGAAGTCCGGAGGCGTCACGGGGGCTGTAGCTTGAGCGGTAGCCTGTGCAGCTGCGGGGTTGACGGGCACAGCGCCCATGTCCACGTGCATACCGGGACGGTACATATTCACCGTCATGGCGGATATCATGCGCTCGTAGATAGAGTTGAGCTGCTGCATGTAGCGAGCCATCTTCTCGGTCTCCTCGCAGTAGCGTACGCTTTGGCCGGCGCTCTTCTCGTACATATCGCGGATGTCCTTGATACCGCGGTTGACACGGTCGATGGCGTCGATCTGCGACGATACCGAACGGAGCTGGAGCTCATAGATAGCGTTGAGGCCGCCGATGTTGTGGTGGAGGGCCTGCATCTGCTCTACATAGCCGGTGCTGCTCTGGCTGATAGCCTCGGAGTTCTCGGTGATAGCCTGATAGCTGTGCAGGAGAGTGGTCGATACATTGTTGAGCGCCTCGGTGGTGGCATGGAGCTGCTCCATATCGGAGGCGATGGCTTCCATGCGGTCGAGGTAGCGGTGTGTAGCCTCGGCGAGGTCGGCCATATTTGTGAGGGCATCGGCAGCCGCCGACATGCGTGCTATGCTGTCGGAGAGAGCCTGTGTCTGGTCGGCGGTGAGTTCGACGCTGTCGGGCACACCTACGGCGCGACGGGCAGTAACACCGTCGACAGCAGCAGGATAGCCACCTGCAGCAGGTGCGCCACCGGGGTAGGCACCGCCTATGTAGCCACCGCCCATGCCGCCGGTGATAGGATCACATTCCTCGCCGTCCTTGAGGCCGGGGAATACCTTCTCCCACTTGTAGGACTGCTCGGGCTTGTCGAAAGCGGTGAGGACGAACATCAACACCTCAGTACCCATACCGATGGAGAGGAGGGCGTTGCCGCCGGGCAGGTGGAGAATCTTGAAAAGAGCACCCCAGATGACGATTGCGGCGCCGATGGAGTAGGCAAAATTGAAGAAGCGCTGACCCTTATCACTGCTGATAAAAGCGGAGATACCGCGCTTATATGTCTGTACTTTTCCCATTATCAAAGTATTATGTGTAGGGTGTTATCGTTTTTTGTTCTGTTTCTGGCCTTTGGCGAAGCCTATCTGCGTGCGCACGCAGCGGAAGCCGATATATGAACGCTGCTCGTTCTGGTATTCCCACATGCGCAGGTCGGAGCGTACATTGTGTGCCACGTCCTTCCACGAACCGCCACGGATGATTTTGCGCTTCATCTTGTAGGGGTCCTCAACGGCGGCATCGTAGCGATACTCGGGGTTGAGGTCGGAGGTGAGGCGGCCTACGCTCTCGGTATATGCTGTCGAAGTCCATTCGGACACGTTGCCGGCCATATCGTAGAGGCCGAAATCATTCGGAGCATAGGTACCTACGCGTGATGTAATCACATGACCGTCACGGACATAGTTACCTTCGGCGGGTTTGAAGTTGGCGTAGAAGCATCCCTTGTCGTCGCTCATAGTGAGGTCGCCGTCCCAGGGGTACATATTCTCATCGACACCGGCGCGTGCGGCATATTCCCACTCGGCTTCGGTAGGCAGGCGGTAGGGCTCCACGTAGATACCCTCCTTGCCCAGCGAGCGACGGAGGAAGTCGGTGCGCCAGTTGGCAAAGGCATTGGCCTGCTCCCAGCTCACGCCCACTACGGGATAGTCATTGTAGCCGCCGTGCGAGAAGTACATACGCACATAGGGCTCATTGTAGGCGTTCTCGAAGTCGTTGATCCACGCGGTGGTATCGGGGTAGACATTCACAATATAGGTATTGAGGAAGTCGTAGTCGCCGGTGAGGCCGCGGGAGATAGTCTGACGTACGATTTCGCCTTCATCGTTGATGTAAGCGGTATCCTTGGATATCATAGGCACATCGGTAGGCACGGGGCGGTCGGTGTTGTAGTTGCGACGCTTGGGGTCCAGGCGGTTGCGACGACGGGCTGCCTCGGTGTGGTTGTACACCTCGTAGCGGTAGTTGAGCTGAGTGGGGTCGAGCTCGCGCACGCCTGTGATGGGGTTGGTGCGGTATACGCTCTCGATGGCACGCTGCTCGTCCTCATTGGGGTTGCGCCATGGTATGGGCTTGTTCCAGTTGAGGTGCGGGGTGACGGGGTTGCCTTCGCGGTCTTCTTCAATCTTGAAGTCCTCGTTGCCGCCATAGGCGGGGTCGGCGAGGCGCTCGCGGATGATAGAGTCGCGTACCCAGAAAACGAATTGCTTGTACTTGCCGTTGGTAATTTCAGTCTCGTCCATCCAGAATCCGTCTACGGAGATACCGCGGGCGTTGGCCTGGAGATTCCAGAGGGAGTCGGCCTTACCCACCCCGACCTTCATAGAACCTCGGTCGACGAGCACCATACCATAGGGTGTCGGTTCGGCCCATGAGGTGCCGCCTACACCTGTTACTTCGCCGCCGGCCGACGAACGACCGCCACCGGCGCAGGAGGCCAGCAGAGTTCCGGCGATAAGGGAGAGAAATATGTGGCTTGTATGTTTCATATCAATGTTGGATAATAGTCCGCTATGGCGGTGAGGGTGTCTGGTTTACATTATACGCACGCTCTTGTGGCGGTGGCGGTTCTTGTCGCCGAGGTTGAGCTTGAGGCTGTAGCCGGCAAAGAGTTCGTGTGTACCTGCCCCTACGCGTCCGATGACTCCGGTGGAGTAGTCGTAGCTGTAGCCTATGAAGAAATTCTTCACCTCGGCGGCGATGGTGGCGACGATAGCGTCGTCCCAACGGTAGCCTATGCCCGCACTGAGGAACTTGCGGTAGCGCACGCGCGCCATAAGTTCGGCGGTGGTGAAGGTAAATGATGTCTTCACAAGCACTGAAGGCATTATTTCAAATAACGTATTTTTTATTGGAATATTGCTTCCGGCAGTAAAATATAGTATTCTATCGGCCTGAAATTCAAAGCGACGCTCGCCGGAAGTCTCGCTACCGCCGGAGGCGCTCTCGCTGTTCATCGTCACCTTGGGCGATGTGAGGTGCGTGGCCGACAGGCCGGCGTAGAACTTGGGATGCTCGTACCATATACCGGCGCCGAAGTCGACGGCGGTGCCGTGGATGTCCTGTGTGGGGATGGCGTCGTCGGTGCCCTGGTGGTAGTCGTCCCCATCGGGCAGATACACCTCCGAGCCCTTGAACGACTGGTCGTAGAAGCCTACCTGGATACCTACGCTCCAAATGCCGCCGAACTTGCGGAACTTATAAGAGCCCTGTGCACCGAGCGAGAAATTGTGGTACAGGCCCTCGCTCTGCTGGCGTATCACCACGCCGGCGCCGATGCGCTTGCTGCCTATCTTGAAGGGCATATCGGCCGCGCCGAGGAATGCCTGCGGAGCATGGTCGACGCCGAGCCACTGCAGACGGGCACCGCCACGGATGCGGAGCTCGTCGGTATTGCCCGTGGCGCCGGGATTGAAGAGCGTGGGGGCGGCGTAGTACTGAGTGATATTGAGGTCGTTCTGCGCGGCGGCTGTCAGCACGGCGCTGAGGACGAGCAGGATAGTGAGTATGCGTCGCATGGATTATTCGAAATAGAATGTCAGCACTACCATCTTCGAGGCGGCCTTGGACAGGGATTGTGTGAACTTGAACTTGTTCGGATCGTCGGCGAGGTCGGGACGGTCGTGCTTAAGGATGTCGCTCAGACCGAAGCAGAATTTCAGCTCGGGCACGAGCTTGAAATAAGGCAGATAAAAGTCGCAACCGAAGCCTATTGTGAGGTAGGTGTCGACACTCTTGAGCTGCAGGATGTCGGAGCGTTTCTTGCCGACATCGAAGGTGGGCATCACGCCGCCGACAAGATAAGGGCGGCTGTTGCGGTAGCGAAGGGCGGAGAATCGCATCTCCACCGGGAGCACCACGAGGGTACGCTTGATGTTCTGTCGCTCGCGCCCGTCGCCGTTGATGTCGACGAAGGTAATGTCATTGCTACCGAAGTACATACCCGGCGTGACACGCAGCGAGAAATAGTCGTTGAATCGAAGGTCGAAGAGGCCGTTGACGCAGAATCCGGGCTGATAGTTCGGCTGGTCGATGCGCCACTGCTGACCGTCGTCGGTGATAAGACCGTTGTGAGTGAACGATAGATCAGATACAAAGGCACCCACAGAGAAGCCGAGGTGCCACGCGCGCTGATCGGCATACGGACGGTTGAGCAACTTGTCGTTGAAGTTGTGGGCAGCCGCGCCGGTGAGCGTTGTCACCACGACAGTAAGTACTACGAATATGTATTTGAGATACTTCATCATAGCATTAACGTTGCATTGCGACAATTATTGCCCTAAGACCCCGTTCCCCTATATTTGTTAACCCCGGAGGGGGCTAATACCCCGTTCTCCTATTAGTTAACAGCGGGGGAGGCTAAGGTATCAGGCCACTTCTTCGACCGGCGAGGCGGCTTCGGGAGTGCGGCCGGGCTTGAGCCACTTGCCGAAACGCATACGTACCAGGAATATCAAGCCTCTGAAAGTGAGCTCGGCACACATCGCCACCCATACACCCCTAAGACCCATCGTCGGCGCAAGGATGGCCGCCAGGGGGATGCGTACGAGCCAGATACTGCCGAAATTCATCGACGCCGGGATGAGGGTATCCCCTACCCCTACGAAGGCGCCGTATGCAACGATTGAGGCCGCATACATGGGTTCGGCCCAGGCCTCTATTCGCAGGACTTCAGCTCCGAGGGCGGCGATTTCGGGCACAGGGGTCATCGATGCCATCACCTGCTCTGCGAAGACGTACATTATCACACCCATCACAGCCATCACCAGCATGCCGAGACCTGTGGTGAGGTGGGCGAAACGGCGTACGAGGTCGTAGCGGCCCGCGCCGTAGGACTGTCCGCAAAGCGTCGTGGCAGCCTCGCCGATACCGAAGCCGGGCATGTAGCAGAGACTCTCCGCAGTCACCGCGAAGGCGTTCGCCGCGATAGCCACTACACCGAGGGGCGCCACTATGATGGTGATGGTAATCTGTGCGCCGCAGAACACGATATGCTCAACCGTCATGGGGACGGCTATCCTGGCGGCGCGATGTAGCACCTGGCGCGTGGGGCGGTAACTCTTGCGTGCCTCGGCGCCGAGCAGATTAAGACCCTCCTGTCGGCGGCAGAGCCAATACATAGTGGCACCGGCACACAGACATTCTGCCGCCACAGTACCCGTGGCCGCGCCAAGGATACCGAGACCGCAGCCGGGCATAGTCATAGTGATACCGCCGAGGGATATTTCGCGGGTGGGGAAGATGAGAAAAAAGTTGAACACGACGTCCAGCACGCACATGGCCACACTCAGCAGGCCCGGTACTTTCATATTGCCCGCACATCGGAGCATACCGCCGCCGAGATAGTTCATGGCGAGCACGGGGAGCGCGCCGACGAAGATGGCGAAGTAGAGGGAGGCGCCGCCGCATATCTCCGGATCGCCGCCGAGCCACACTGGCAGAGGGCGCGCTATAGCCACACCGATGAGAGCCAGGATGAGTCCGGCGAGAGCGGAGGCAACGATGCCTTGACGGAGAACGGTGCGGGCGCCGGAGTTGTCGCGGGCGCCAAGACGATGCGCCACCTGTACGGAGAAGCCCATCGTAATGGTACTGCACACGCCCCAGAACATCCACAGACTACTGTTCATCAGGCCCACCGACGCTGCGGCATCCGCGCCGAGGCGCCCCACCATGGCAGCGTCGATATACTGCATAAGGATAGTGGAGAGCTGGGCGATGATAGCCGGCACCGACAACTTGGCTGTCAGCGCGAGTTGACGGCGGAACGATAAGGGTTCGCCCGACTGTATCTGTGAAATATCTGCCATACGACTGCAAAGTTACGCATTTTCCGCCATACAGTACATAAACAAGGGTTCGCACGGCTCAAAATTTCCATCTGCTTCAAGTAGCTTGTGTCAATATCCGGATGTCGCAAACGAAACAGGGCCGCCCCCAAAGGAGCGACCCTGTGTATGATGAGGCACTAAGACTGTCTCAAGATTTGTCGTAATATATTACTTCACCAGTACTTTGGTGGCCTTTACGGCAGACACGCGGATGTAGGTGCCGGCGGCAGGACGTTCGCTAAGGCGGATACCCTGAAGTGTATAGTACTCGGCAGCAACGTCGGCATCTGCAGCGACCTCGGCAATACCGCTTCGCTCGGTCACTTCAATCTTATGGTTGTCGCTGACAGTGAATTCCACCTCTTCCTTACCGTTGAGTTCGGCGTATTCTTCACCGTCAATCTTCACCAGGCATTTGCGGGTGTCGCTGAGGCCGGCGATGGTGAGGCGGGTATGGGTGGTAGCTTTCACTGTGCCGCACTGAACGGGACGGATGTAGTCCTTAGTCACCTGCACGCCGTCGGCGAGTTCGGCTGCCACACTGAGTTCTACGTCGTGGAGTCCGGGAGCGAAGTCGAAGAATACTTTGACCACATCGCCGTCAGCAAGATTCGGAGCATAGGTGAACCCACCGGGCTGCGGCTCTATCACTTCGTCGTTGAGATATACGACGGCATCGACTGGAGCACCGGTTTCGATGCGGAAGGCATTGTCACGCTCGTAGAAGGGCAGAGCGTTGTAACCCTCCGTCATGGCAACATCAGAGAGGTCGCCGCGCTTGAACTTAAAGTAATCTGTCACCAAGCCGAGGTTGTGGACGTACACCATAGCTTTCTTATCGCGTACGATAGTGGCCGTGGTGATGGTGAGGACATCATCGTCGGTGAGCGAACCTACCATCACGGGAGCTATCTGGAGCTCGTAGGGCTCGTAGTTGTAGCCGTCGATGTTCATGGTGTTCAGATAGCAGCCTTCGGCAGGTACAATGCTGAGGATGGGAGTGTTGCGGGTCACTTCCACTACATTGTCGCCGGCCTGAAGTTCGAGCTCGTCACCGTTGTAGCTGTAGCCGCGATATACATGAACGCGCGAGGGGTCGTCGATATTGACTGTCATATCGAAGGAGGCATAGCGGCGGACAGAGAGGTCGAGAGTAGCATCGCGGTCAACGAAGATAGTGGTGGGGTTGGTGAACATTGCCGACACACCGTTGATAGTGAAGCTGAGCACCTCATATTCTGTAGTTCTGCCGGTGAGGGTCACTTCGGTACCGGCCTTGACAGTGAAGGGCTTATCCCAGTTGAAGGCCGCTTTGCCATCAATGTCCATTGTGGCAATAAAGTCGGAAGCGCCGCCGCCGGTCACGTTGATGGTGACGAGGCAATCGATATCGGGATATTTGGCCTGGACGTCAACGACATCGCCGTCGGCAACGGTGATGGTATAGCGGAAGTCGCTCTTCACGGGCGTGCCGTTGTGTGTCACGCTGTAGAGGGGCTTGGACACTGTCAGAATATCAATGGTGGCCTCGGTAGTGGGGTCGAACTTAACGGTGTTCTCGCCGGCAGTGAGTTCTACAGGCTGCGCCTTACGCTGGAGCACGATGGCGGAGGGATCGTCGACTGTGAGGGTGAACGACGCCGAACGTGCCTCTGTGGCACCTGAGGTACGGATGCGGAACATCTCGTCCTCGGGGAAGGTTGAATAGAGGTCGATATACTGGGTGCCGTCCTCGAATGTGGCAACACGGTCAAGCCACGACGTTTCTTCATTGTACCATTCATCTACGAATGTTACTTCGGTGAAAAGGATGCCGTCGTTAGTCTTAACGCGCAGGTAGCGTTCGCCGCCCATATCAATATTGTTAAGACCATTGACCGCGTCGGTGTATTCGGTGTCACCGACGTAGAGAGTGACGCGCGACACATCGTCGATGTCAACTCGATAATTCGCAGCAGTAACAAACTGCGGGAAAAGCACTGCAAGTACAGGCAGAAGCATTCGGAGTAAAAGGTGCCTCATAAAAAACAAATGATTGGTTAGACTTATGATGCAAATTTAGACACTTTGCTCGTTACTTCCAAATTTTTAGGTGCAAAAATTTACCATCAACACAACAAAATCTCCCATTTGATAATCCATCGGTGATTCCCTCTCACCGCACCTTACTCATAATATTCTCATACTCAGGTGTATAAAAAACAAGAGCTATCCTCGCGGACGGCTCTTGTGTTCTTACACATAGTACTTAATGTTAGAT
>CAMWKV010000034.1 GCA_947174915.1 uncultured Porphyromonadaceae bacterium
CCCCCGTAGCGCTCATCATAGCTCCCACGCGCGAGCTCACCCTTCAGATATTCGACGTTCTGCGACCCCTCGCCTCGCCGAAGTACAAGACCACCGCCGTGTACGGCGGCCACTCCTTCGAGACCGAAGCCAAGAGCCTCTCCGCCGGCGCCGACATCGTGGTGGGTACACCCGGACGAATCCTCGACCACATCAACCGCCGCCGTCTCGACCTCTACGCTACACAGGTACTGGTGGTGGATGAGTACGACAAGGCCCTCGAACTCGGCTTTGCCGACGACATGGAGCGCATCTTCCGCTGCTGCCGCCGCGTGCGCACTACTGTCCTCACCTCCGCCACCAAGGGCGAAGTGCCGGCATTCGTCGGTATGGTCGACCGCACCCTCGACTATAGCAAGCAGGACGAGCAGCAGCCCGCCATCGAGAACTATCGCATCGACAGTCCGTCGCCCGACAAACTCGAGACCCTCGACGCCCTCACCGACGCTCTCGGTCACCGCCGAACCATCGTCTTCGTCAACCACCGCGAGTCCGCCGACCGCGTATATGAGCACCTCCGCCGTCGCCGCAGCGACGTATGCCTCTACCACGGAGGGCTCGACCAGGACCTGCGCGAACGTGCCCTCATACTCTTCGAGAACGGCTCGTGCCCCCTCATGGTGGCCACCGACCTCGCCGCCCGCGGCCTCGATATAGCCGACGTAGCAGCCGTAGTGCACTACCACCTGCCGCCTCAGCCCGAGGTGTGGACTCACCGCAACGGCCGCACCGGACGCATGGGAGCCGACGGCATGTCCTTCACCATAGTGTCCGAGAAAGACAGCGTGCCGGAATTCATCGACGCCCGTGCCGCCGACATCGCCGACATTCCACCATCCGATACACCCCATACGCCGACGACCACACTCTACATCAACGCCGGCCGCAAAGAAAAGATATCACGCGGCGACGTAGCCGGCTACATGATAGCCCGCGGCGGTCTGAGTCCCTCCGAGGTAGGTCGCATCGACCTCAAGGACCACAGCGCCTACGTTGCCGTCCCCGCCGAAAAGGCCGCCGAGGTAGTAGCCGCCGTATCGCCCCACAAACTCAAGAACACACGTGTGAAGGTGTCCGTCATCAAATAGCCGCCGTCACACAATCACCTCAAATTCATCACACAATATTCATCACACAGCCGTGCGACCTTCTGCGATAGCTTTCAAAATATTACGAGTGCTCGGAGCCTTGCTCCTGGCGCTGATATTACTTGTAACAGGCATCCTCGGCCTTGTCTACTCCGACTGGGCGCAGGAATCGGCTCGTCGCGCTGTGGTAGAACGCTTCAGCAGCGGCGACATGCAGATAAGTCTCGACCGCTTCCGGCTGCGTTTCCCTCTCTCTGTCAGTCTCGACGGGCTTTGCATCCGTCAGGACGGCGACACCCTCGTAGCTGCCCGTAGCGCCGACCTCGACGCCGCCGTGCTACCACTCCTTGCCGGACGTGTCCACATCGACCGTGCAGCCCTCACCGGGGTCGACTATCGCATGGGCGCACCGGACTCCGCTATGTTCATGACCATCCATGCCGACAGCCTCGGCCTCAAACCGGCCACCGTACGTCTGAGCGATATGGACATCAACCTCCAACACGGCGCTATCACCGGCGGTCGTCTGGCCATGATGATGAATATCGACACCATGCCGCCCACACCTGCCGCTCCTCCGCAGCAGATGACCATCCGCGTGGGCGATATAGCGCTCGACGACTTCGGCTACACCATGCGCATGCTTCCGAGCATCGACACCCTCAGCGCACACATAGCTCATGGCACACTCGCCGGAGGCACCATCGACATGCTCCGCCAGAGTATCGACCTGCGCTCCTTCGGCGGCCACGGCCTCGATGTACGCTACATAGCGCCGGACAGTGCCACCGTCGCCGCCTGCGCTCCACTCCTCGCCGCCGTGCCTGCTGCCGACAGCATCTCCGCCGCAGCGCCGTGGACGGTACAGATCGACACCATAGCCTTCGACGGCGGCCGCGCACTCTACACCACCGCCGGCGTACATCCACTCCCCGGCCTCGACTTCGCCTACATTGACGTCGACAGCCTCGGACTCGACATTGACCATTTCTACAACCGCGCCACCACTGTCCGCGTGCCCCTCACCCTGAGCGGCACCGAGCGCTGCGGCGTACGCCTCAATATCGCCGGCGAACTCGACATTGACTCCGTGGCACTGGCCTTCAAGGATGTCAATCTCACCACACCCACAGGCACAAAAGCCGCCTTCTCCGGACGCCTCGGCATGGGTGATATGATGAGCGACCCCACGCTGCCCGTGGAGCTGCACCTCGACGGCGCCTTCGCTCCGAAGGATATGAGCCGCATGTTCCCGCTCTATATGCCCTACTTCGCAGCAATCCCCTCGCCCGACGATATCCTGCTGCTCGCCGATGCCGACGGCACAATGGGTCACCTCGACGTAGACCAGATAGTACTCACCCTCAACAACTGCGTGTCCATGCGACTGCACGGCACCGTGGAGAATCTCACCGACCCCGACGAACTCGGATGCAAGCTCGACATCAACGGCAATATCCGCAATGTCAACAGCTTCAAGCGCGCCATGCTCGACCCTGCCACCGCCTCATCAATCAACATACCGCCCATGACCCTCGGCGGCCATGTCAACATGCACTCCGGCATCCTCGACGGGCTGCTGACAGCACGCACGGGAGCCGGCTCGCTGGCCCTGGACGCCCGCTGGAACGGTCGACGCGAGAACTATGATGTCAACGTCAAAGCGCGTTCCTTCCCCGTGCAGGCCTTCATGCCCCTGATGGGTGTTAGCGACGTCACCGCCGACATCACTGCCACCGGCACAGGCTACGACCCCTTCAAAGCATCTACCACCATCGACGCCAAAGCCTCCGTCACACACGCCGTATACCAGGGTACCGTGCTCGACGGCATCACCGCCACAGCCCATGTAGCCGGAGGAAATGCCACCGTCACCGCCACTGCCGACAACCCCGCTATCTCCGCCGATGTCAAGGCCGAAGGCAATCTCACCGGCGACACCTACCGCTGGACGGCATCCGTCGACGGTGACTACATCGACCTCTACGCGCTGAAGTTATTCACCGAACCGGCATCCCTCGAAATCTCCCTCAACGCCGACGCCACCATAGGCCCCGGCAAGAACGATATCGACGCCAAGGTGGTGCTCGATGACCTCTATTTCCGACGCCACTCCGGCACCATAGGCTTCAACGCTGTTACGGCGAACTTCCATGCTGCCGACAGCATCACCTCCGTCGACCTTCGCAACCGCGACCTCACCGCCACCTTCACAACACCGGCCACACTCGACAGCCTCACAGCATCCTTCTCACGATTCTCCGAGGAAATGGCCAGACAGATAAGCGGCTACGAACTGCAAGTCGACAGCCTCGCTATGGCTCTGCCGCCATTCGCACTCGATGTCGTGGGCGGACGCTCCAACCTCGTCAACGACATCCTGGCGCCATCGAAGATGTCCGTGCGCGACTTCGGACTCTTCGCCAACAATGACAGCACACTGTCGCTCAATGGTTTTGCCCGAGGATTCGACACCGGCAGCATGCGTCTCGACTCGCTGTACATCAACGCCGGTCAGCACCACGACCATCTGCACTTCAAAGCCGGTATGCTCAATAATCCGGGCAATATGGATCAGTGGCACGACGTAGCTCTCACAGGCAAAATCGACGGCAACACCGCCGCTATAGCCCTCAAGCAGAAGAATATCAAGAACGTCGTGGGCTTCGACCTCGGACTCGCTGCCGAAGCCTCCGCCGCCGACAGCACCATCACTCTCCACATACGTCCCACCGATCCCATCATCGGATATCAACAGTGGCAGGCCAACGACTCCAACTTCATCTCCTATACCTTCCCCTCCAAGCACATCGACGTCAATCTCCACATGACCGGCGGCAACAGTGCCCTCGACATATACACCGAGGAAGGCGAAGGACACGACAGCCATGCCCACAACCAGGAGGACCTCATCATCAAACTCAGCGACATCCACCTCTCCGACTGGATTGCCGTCAACCCCTTCGCACCGCCAATCCGCGGCAACGTCAACGCCGACATGCGCCTCAACAATCACGAAGGCATCCTCACCGGCAACGGCGATATAGGCATCACCGACTTCTTCTACGGCAAGGAGACCGTGGCCGACTTCCTCGTCAACTTCAACGTATCCACCACGCCATCCGGCACAGTCCATGCCGACGCCGATGTGATGGTGGACGGCAAGAAGACTATCACCCTCTCCGGTGCCCTCAACGACAGCACTGCCGTATCGCCTATGCTGCTCGACCTGAAGATGATACACTTCCCCTTGGCCACCGCCAACCCCTTCATCCCGAGCACTGTAGGACGCCTGCAAGGTATGCTCAACGGCAACCTCAAGGTGACAGGCGACGGTGCCCACCCCATCCTCAACGGTACTCTCGACTTCGACAGCACCGCCGTGACACTCGCACTCACAGGCACTCCCTACCGCTTCTCCACCAACCCCATCGACGTCACCAACAGCCTTGTCACCTTCTCCGACTTCGCCATCACCGGCTGCAACGACCGACCGCTCACCGTCAACGGTACTGTAGACATAAGCGACCTCGCCAATGCCAAGGTCAACCTCGCTCTCGATGCCGACAACATGATGATAGTCAACAGCTCGCGTGCCGCCAAGGGTGCCGACATCTTCGGAAAAGCCTACGTCACACTCAAGGCCAACGCCCAAGGCTCAATGAGCTTCATGACCGTCAACGCCGACCTCAGCGTCAACTCCGGTACAAATGTAACCTACATCGTGCCCGATGCCGAATCGGTACTCGCCGACCAATCCAAACAAGACATGGTGCGCTTCGTCAACTTCACCGACAGCGCCGCCGTGGCTGCCGCCGACTCCATAGCGCCGACCTCCCTGGCGCTGGTGCTTGATGCCGGACTCACTATCCAGCAGGGCTCGATCTTCAACGTCTACCTCAACGCCAACGGTCAGAACCGCGTGCAGGTAGAACCCAACGGTACCCTTACCTACGCCATGACGCCGCTCGACAACGGACGACTCACCGGCCGCCTCAACATCGACAAGGGCTACGTGCGCTATACCCCGCCGTTCATGTCCGAGAAACTCTTCAACTTCGACAGCGACAGCTATGTAGCCTTCACCGGCGAGATGATGAACCCGACACTCAACATCCATGCCGTGGACGTCCTCAAAGCCAATGTGACACAGTCCGGCCAGAACTCGCGTCTGGTCAACTTCGACGTGCTCCTCGCTGTAACCGGTACACTCAATCAGATGAACGTTGCCTTCGACCTCAAGACCGACGACGACATCACCGTAGCCAACGAACTCGACGCCATGAGCCCCGACCAGCGTGCCAACCAGGCAATGAATATGCTCCTCTACAACATCTACACCGGTCCCGGCACCAAGGGCAACGCCTCGCTCGCCGGCAACCCGCTGTTCTCGTTCCTCGAGAGCCAGGTCAATTCCTGGGCCGCCAACAACATCAAGGGTGTAGACCTCTCCTTCGGTATCGATCAGTACGACCGCACCGTCGACGGCAACACATCGTCCACCATGAGCTACTCATATCAGGTGTCGAAGAGCCTGTTCAACGACCGCTTCAAGATAGTAGTAGGCGGCAACTACACCTCCGACGCCAATGCCGACGAGAATTTCTCGCAGAACCTCATCAACGATATTTCCTTCGAGTACTTCCTCAACGATACGCGCTCGATGTACGTACGCCTTTTCCGTCACACAGGCTACGAGAGCATCCTCGAGGGCGAAATCACACAGACAGGTGTCGGTTTCGTATACACCCGCAAGCTACAGCGCCTCGGCGACATGTTCATCCCCGTAGGTGTGGTGCGCCGACGCATACAGCGTGCCAACGAACACGACGCCGAAATCCTCAAGGAAGCTGAAGAAGAAAAAGCTGCTCAGAAAGCCAAAGCCGCTGCCAAGAAAGCCGCTGCCGAGGCCGCCAAAGAATCCGAGGCAACCGAAGCAGAAGAACAGTCCAAACAGTCCGACTCGCTATGAAAGCCCGTTACCACATCATCATATTATGTGCCCTGATGGCGGCAATGATGCTGCCATCGTGCTCCACCACACGCCGCCTGCCAAAAGATGAGATACTCTACACGGGCGTCAAGAAAGTCGACATCGCACCCTCCGACTCCATGAAAGTGCCGTCGGCAGTCAAGAGCGCCATAGGCTCCGCTGTCAACGTAGCGCCCAACAACTACATCAAGATGCTCAACTGGCGCTACCCATTCCCCCTCGGCCTGTGGGTGTACAACAACTGGCCCAACCCCGAGCACGGTTTCCGCCACTGGCTCTACGAGAAACTTGTCGAAGAGCCCGTCCTGGTGAGCGACGTGCGGCCTCAGGTGCGCACGCACATGATAGAACAGATACTCGACGACAACGGCTACTTCCGCGGCACTGCCACCTACGAGCTGGTGCAGGGACGCAACAAGCGCAAGGCCAAGTTGCTCTACAAGGTCACCCCCGGCCCCGGCTACCCCATCCGCAACGTAGAGATGCTACCGGACAGCACAGCCCTCGGAGCCCTCATCGACTCCATCGCCCGCACCGACAAGTACCTCACCGCCGTGCGTCCCCGCTACGCCGTGGACTCGCTCAGCACTGCCCGCACACGCATCACGAATGTACTCCGCGACCACGGCTACTATTTCTTCCGCCCGGAGTACATAGAATACCTCGCCGACTCGATAGCCTATCCCGGCGAGATAGAACTGCGTCTCACCCTTGCGTCCAACATCCCCGCCTTCGCCCTTACGCCATACACTACAGGCACTGTCACCGTCCATGTGGCACGTCGCGAGGGCGGCGGCCTGCCCGATACCATAGCTCTACGACGCGCCACCCTCATTCAGATGATGCCGTCGCGACTGCGCACAAAGTCCATCGAGGAGTGCCTCACCTTCCGTCCCGGACGCAAATTCTCGGTGCGTAATATGAACCGTACGCAAGCCAACCTCGCCCGACTCGGTATCTTCAACAGCATCGACATCAACGCCATGCCGGATACCACAGCACGCGACGCTCACCGCCTCAACGTAGACGTGTACTGTACATTCGACACTCCGCTGGAGATGTCACTCGAAGTCAATGCCTCCTCGAAGTCAAATAGTTACATCGGTCCCGGACTATCCTTCGGCGTCACCAACAAGAATATCTTCGGCGGCGGCGAGCAACTCTCCGTCAAGGCTACCGGCAGCTACGAGTGGCAGACCGGCAGCAACAACAAAGGCGGCGTGTTCAACTCCTACGAGGTAGGCATCACCGGCTCGCTGGCCTTCCCGCGTCTGCTCGCACCGAAGTTCATCCCCCGCAGCCGCTATCAGCTCAACTGGACCCGCTTCCAGCTCAATGCCGACCTTCTCAACCGCCCGCACTACTTCAAGATGGCACAGTTCAACGCCTCCGTCAACTACGACTGGCGCCTGCGCCGCCATGTGTCGAACACCCTGACACTCTTCAAACTGACCTACACCAAACTGATGCATACCACGGCCGAATTCGACTCTATCATGGCCGCCAACCCGGCAGTGGCGCAGAGTTTCCAGAGCCAGTTCATACCCCAGATGGCATATACCTACGTCTACGACCGCGCCTTCGGCAGCAACAATACGCTCAACTGGCAGTTCACCGTCCAGGAAGCCGGCAATGTATTCTGGGCCATCTATGAGGCCTGCGGCAAGCGCGGTTCGAAGACACTCTTCGGCACGCCCTTCTCGCAGTTCGTCAAGGGTCAGACCCAGCTCGTATGGGGACGTCGCGTCACCTCCGGTGACCAGTGGATAGTGAGCCGTGTGGCCGTCGGTGCAGCCCACGCCTACGGCAACTCAAGCCAGGTACCCTACGCCGAACAGTTCTACGTCGGTGGCGCCAACTCCATCCGTGCCTTCACCGTGCGCTCTATAGGTCCGGGCAGCTACCGAGGCATGCCGGGACAGCCCGACGACTACTTCGACCGCACGGGTACTTTCAAGTTCGAGGCCAATGTCGAGTACCGCTTCCCCATCGCGGGTCCGCTACACGGCGCGGCCTTCGTCGATGCCGGCAATGTGTGGCTCCTCAAGGACGACCCCATGCGTCCCGGTGGCACGCTGCAGGGCAAGACCTTCCTGCGCGACCTCGCCCTGGGCACCGGCGTGGGTCTGCGATTCGACATCAGCATGCTCGTACTCCGCGGCGACCTTGGTATAGGCATCCATGCTCCCTACGATACGGGTAAGCACGGCTACTATAACATGCGCAACTTCGGCTCCTCACTCGCATTCCACCTCGCCATCGGCTACCCGTTCTAAGCGGCGTTAACTAAGGTTGGAGACCGGGGACAATTTCTCCGAAGAAGATTTGTCATTTCTCTCTATTTTTTGTAATTTTGAAGCGGTAGCCGCTGTGCATTGTATGCAGGTTCATCCAGTGGTATTGCGGCACCCTTCATCACATCGCGATAATATCTAAAATCATACCATATATGTCCACCCCCTTCACCCCGGCCGATCTTGAGCAACTCAAAGAGAAAGGCATCTCGGAAGCCGCTGTAGAAAAGCAGCTTGACAGCTTCCGTACCGGCTTCCCATATCTCCGTATCGACTCGCCATCTTCTGTAGGCAACGGCATCCTTCCCGTCGACGATGACATCACTGCCGCCGCTCAGGCGCGCTGGAGCAAGTTCCTCGACGATGGCGGTGACGTGCTGAAATTCGTTCCCGCGTCGGGCGCCGCCTCGCGCATGTTCAAGGACCTCTTCGCCTTCGTCAACGGTTCCGAACCCATCGCCGCCGAAGATACTGCGGCCGGACAGGTAGTGACGCATATCAAAGACTTCGCATTCTACGACGACCTCGCAGCCGTCACCGCCAAGCTCTATGGCAAGACTCCCGAGGAACTCGCCGCCGAAGGTCATCACAAAGACCTCATCGGCGCCATCATACTCCCCGACGGCCTCAACTACGGTTCGCTGCCCAAGGCTCTGCTGGCCTTCCACCGCACCGACGACGGCAGCGTACGCACCTCGCTCGAGGAACAGCTCGCCGAGGGAGCACAGACTGCCGCTTCGAAGGGTGGACATGTGCGCCTGCACTTCACCGTGAGCACAGCGCACCACGACCTCTTCGACAAGAAGCTCGCCGAGGTGATACCCGCCATGGAGAAGCGCTACGGCGTGAAGTACGATGTGAGCGTGAGCGAGCAGAAGCCCTCGACGGATACCATCGCCGTGACACCCGACAATGAGCTCTTCCGCGACGACAACGGTCGCCTCGTGTTCCGTCCCGGCGGCCACGGAGCTCTCATTGAGAACCTTACCGATATCGATGCCTCGGTAGTATTCATCAAGAACATCGACAATGTGGTATCGGACGCCCACCGCACCGACACCATCACCTACAAACGTTTCATCGGCGGTCTGCTCCTGCTTGTGCGCGACCGCATAGAGCAGTTCGTCTCCGCTCTCGCCTCCAATCCCACCGAGGAGAATGTTGCCGCCGCTACAGCTTTCGTAGAGGGCGTGCTGTTCATGCGCACACCCGCCCTCGACCCGGCGCGCAGCCTCGCCGACCGTCGTGATACCCTGCTGACCATCTTCGACCGCCCCCTGCGCGTGTGCGGCATGGTGCGCAACGAAGGCGAACCCGGCGGCGGCCCATACAATGCCTGGGCATCGGACGGCTCATACGTATCGCCGCAGATTCTTGAGTCCACACAGATCGACCTGAGCAAGCCCGAGAATCAGAAGATGATGGCCGAGGCCGGATACTTCAATCCCGTCGACCTCGTGTGCTACCTCAAGCGCGCCGACGGCAGCCGCTACGACCTCCGTCAATATGTGGACCACGCCACCGGCTTCATCTCGCAGAAGTCCCTCAGCGGCCGCGACCTACGTGCCCTGGAACTCCCCGGACTATGGAACGGCGCCATGAGCCTTTGGAACACCGTATTCGTCGAAGTACCCGCTTCGACTTTCAACCCCGTGAAGACCGTCAACGATCTCCTCAGACCAGCCCACCAGTAATGAAAAAAGCATATCAATCCCTCGATGCCCCCGTCGGCGGCGCTAAAGGCAGCATCATAGTGCTGGCAGCGCCCTCCGGCTGTGGCAAATCCACTATCATCAACGCCCTCACCGCCGCCGGCGACCTCAATCTCGGTTTCGCCGTATCGGCCACCACTCGTCCGCCGCGCGAAGGCGAGGCGCACGGGGTCAACTACTACTTCCTCACCGAAGAGGCCTTCCGCGATGCCATCGTCGAAGGTGAGTTCGTCGAGTACGAGGAAGTATACCCCGGTCGCTTCTACGGCACCCTACGCTCGGAGGTAGACCGCATCACAGGCCAGGGGCTCAACATCATCCTCGACCTTGATGTCAACGGTGCTCTCGATGTGAAATCCATCTACGGCGACCGTGCCCTCACTATCTTCGTGCAGCCGCCAAGCCTTGAGGAGCTGCGCCGTCGCCTCGAATTCCGCGGCACCGAGTCGCCCGAAACTATAGACGTACGCATCGACCGCGCGGCCTACGAGATATCGCGCGCGCCGGAGTTCGACCGCATCATCGTCAACGACCGCCTCGACGAAGCAATCCGTCAGACCCGCAACCTCATCGAAGCCTTCACCGGCGCATGATATACGACATCTGAGATGGAGACAATAGGAATATTCGGCGGCTCGTTCAATCCCGTCCATATAGGCCACATGATGCTGGCCTCGTACCTCACTCAGTGGGGCTATGTGGACCAGTTGTGGCTCACACTGTCGCCCCGCAACCCCGTCAAAGACCCGGCACAGCTGCTGCCCGACACCAAGCGTCTGGCCATGCTGTCAATCGCTGCGCGCGGTGCCGAGCAGATAGACATCTGCGATATCGAACTGTCCATGCCGCGGCCGTCCTACACCATCGACACCCTCGATGTGCTGCGTGATCGCTATCCGGACAAGCGCTTCAAAGTGGTGATAGGCAGCGACAACTGGCGCATCTTCGACAAGTGGCGCGACGGTCAGCGCATCCTCGACGAGTACGGTGTGATAGTGTACCTGCGTCCCGGCTACCCCGTCGATATACAGCATGTCGACGGCCTCGAAGTGGTGGACGCGCCCATGATACATGTATCGAGCACATTCATACGCCAGGCAATAACGAAGGGAATGAACATGAACTACTTCCTCCCCGCAGGCGTTTGGAAATATATCAACGACAACAAACTGTATCGTCCATGAGCGAAACACCCAATACCCCGAGCCTCCAGCTCACAGCCCTTGCTGTGACTTATGTCCGCACCCTTGCCGCCGCCGTCCCCGGCGGAGGGCACGACCTTCTCGGCGACGTCCTGCGCCTGCTGCCACCCATCTACACCGCCCTGCTCACCATCCGCCCCGAAGGTCTCGGCGCTGAGGACTGGGACGAATACGAATCCGGCGCCATAGCCGCCGCGATGGACGAGGAGCAGTATGATGAACTGCGCAACCGTCTGGCGGCAATCCTCGGCGACTACGATATGTATCTGGACACGCAGTCCGAAGACATGCGCTACAGCGACACGCCCATCGCTGTGTCACTCTCGGAACAGCTCGCCGACATCTATCAGTCCATGGCCGACTTCGCCGCCACAATGGCCGAGATAGCCGACTACAACACCCCCGAAGTGATGAGCGACATGAAATCGCGCTTCCACGAATATCTCTCCGACACCATCTGCAGCGCCCTGCGCACTGCCAACGGCCTCTATCAGGCCAAAGTACTCCAATCTGAAGAATGACACTCATAGACGACCTCTGTAACTTCCTTGACTCCTCGCCGGTGAATTTCTGGGCCGCCGAGACCGTACGCCTGCGCCTCGAAAAGCAGGGCTTCGAACATCTGGACATGCGCGCCACATGGGCCCTCAAGCCCGGCGACAAGCGCTATGTGATGGCCAACGGTTCGGCGGTATTCGCCTTCGTCGTTGGCGATGGCGGTGCGGCAGCTCCTTTCGACATCATCGCCGCCCACTCGGACAGCCCCGGATTCCGCATCAAACCGCACTGCCAGATGCCCGGCGAAGCGGGTACACGCCTCAACACTGAGGTCTACGGAGGTCCGATACTGTACACCTGGTTCGACCGTCCGCTCGGTATCGCCGGACGCGTGGCCCTGCGCTCGGACGACCCGCTGCATCCCGACATGCGGCTGGTGCGCCTCGCCAAACCGCTGCTCGTCATTCCACATCTGGCCATACACTTCAACCGCCAGGTGAATGAGGGCAACAAGCTGTCAAAGCAGAAAGATATGCTGCCGGTGATAGCCCTCGAGCAGCAGAACTCCGTCGACGTCATACGCGAACTCGCCGCCATCCAGCTCGGCGTTGACCCCGACGATATCCTCGACTACGAGCTCGGCCTCAATATATGCCAGAAAGCCACCGTGGTAGGTGACGACAACAGCATGATATGCTCCGGGCGCCTCGATGACCTGAGCATGGTGCATGCCGGTCTGACGGCGCTCCTCGAGAGTGCCGATGCCCCCTCTGTGCACACGCGCGTCCTCGCCGTGTTCGACAACGAGGAGACGGGCTCCGGCACGAAGCAGGGTGCCCACTCGCCCGTGTTGCGCAATATCCTACAACGTATCACCCTCTGCCTCGGCGGTGACGAGAGCCACTTCATGCGCGCCATAGCAGGCTCGTTCATGATTTCGGCCGACAACGCACACGGATTCCACCCGAACTACCCCGAGAAATACGACCCGACGAATCACCCTCTCCTCGGCGGCGGCCCCTGCGTCAAGATCAACGCCAACTGCAAGTATATGACCGACGCCGACAGTTCGGCGGCCTTCATGGCTGTGTGCGAACGTGCCGGAGTACCCTGTCAGACTTTCGTCAACCACAGTGACAGCGCCGGTGGCTCCACGCTGGGCAATATCCTCACGTCGCAGTTACCTCTCCGCGGCGTCGACATGGGTGCGCCCGTATGGGCCATGCACTCGGCCTGCGAGACGGCTTCCGTATTCGACCACGAAGCCACAGTGAAGGCATTCGCGGAGTTCTACAACCTATACCCGGCCTGATGCACCTCTGAGTATCATCGTAACCGCTATTGATGGACTACCTCAACAGGCTTAACGCCGAACAACTCGATGCCGTACGCACCACCGAGGGGCCTGTACGCGTCATTGCCGGCGCCGGTACGGGAAAGACCGGCGCCCTTACTGCCCGATACTGCTATCTGGCCGACCTGATGGGCATCGATACCGACTCCATGCTCTGTGTCACATTCACCAACAAGGCGGCCATGGAGATGAAGCAGCGCATACGACGCGCCCTCGGAGATGTGGACTTGCAGTATGTGTGTACATTCCACTCTTGGTGCGCCAGGATGCTGCGCGAGGATATACATTTCCTGGGTTATCCCGAGAACTTCACCCTCCTCGACGAGGACGACCGCCGCTCGGTGCTCCAGAAGGTCTACAACGACCTCGGCATCACTCTACGCGACCTCCCCATCAGTCGTGCCATAGAGTACATCGGTATGCAGAAGGGCCTCGACGGCTATGTGGCTAACATCACCACGCTATCCAACAGGCTACCGGAGGCCAACACAAACCTTGCCGCCGCCGACCGTCTGCCCGAGATATACTATCGCTATGTGTACGAGCAGAAGAAGGCCTACGCCCTCGACTATGACGACCTCATCATCTTCGCCCACCATATCCTCACCACGTCGCCTTCGATATGCGCCAAGTGGCAGGAGCGGATGCAGTATGTGATGGTGGATGAGTTCCAGGACGTGAGCAGCCGCCAGTACGAGATAGCCACTATCCTCAGCGCTCGACACCACAATCTCTTCATCGTAGGCGACCCCGACCAGACCATATACACATGGCGCGGAGCGAAGGTAGAGTACATCCTCGACTTCGACAAGCTCTTCCCGGACGCTGTCACGATAGTGCTCGCGGACAACTACCGCAGCACACCGCAGATTCTCGCCCCGGCGAATGCCCTCATACGCCACAACACTGCACGCTATCCCAAGGACCTGCGGCCGCAATGTCCCGCCGGTACCAAGCCCCTCATGTACCACGCCCGCAACGAGAAGGCCGAGGCTCGCTGGGTGGCGGGGGCAATACGACGCCTCATCAACGACGGCACGGCGGCGAGCAATATCGCCATCCTCTACCGAGCCAATCATCTGTCGCGTGCCGTCGAGGATGCGTTGCTCAAAGAAGAAATCAAGTACAAGATATACTCCGGCGTGGCTTTCTACGCCCGTCGCGAGATTAAGGATGTCCTGGCATATCTGCGCATGCTCATACGCCCTGACGACATCTCCTTCCTCCGCACCGTCAACACGCCCTCGCGAAAGATAGGGCGCAAGACACTCGAATTAATTCAGGCCAACGCCGAGGGGCACGGCATAAGTCTCTACGACTCGCTACTCGAACTTCTCGGTACTCCGGAGCTTGCTCGCACTCAGGCGCGGCAGTATGTGTCCACCATAGAGAACGGACGCACGCTGATATGCCGCATGGCTCTCGGCGACCTCGTGCAGCATATCCTCGACGACAGCGGCTACGAACAGATGCTGCGCGGTCTCAGCGAATGGGAGCGTCTCGACAATCTTGCCGAACTCAAACGCGCCATCGAGGAGGCCGGTCACGACGACGAGGCTACCCTCGACTCCTTCCTCCAGCGAGCCGCTCTCATATCGAATCCCGATGACAAGGACGGCGACGAGGATGCCATACGCATGATGACTGTCCACACAGCCAAAGGTATGGAGTTTGACACGGTGTTCCTCATAGGAATGAACGAGGGTGTATTCCCCACAAAACGTTCGTCTAAACCCGACGACATCGAGGAGGAACGTCGCCTGGCCTACGTCGCTGTCACACGCGCCCGCCGTCGCCTTTTCATCAGTGACAGCGAGGGCTTCGCCCACGACAGAAGCGCCAAGACACCCTCGCGATTCATCTACGAACTGGGGCTCGACAATCTCGACATACCGCGGGCTCTGCCTGCCATGCCGGCAATAGCACCGCCCATGGCAGGAGCCACCGAGAAAGGAGCGTTCGCCGTCGGCGACCGCGTGGAGCACCCGGTATTCGGTGTCGGCACCATCTCTGTCGTCGACGGTATTCGCCAGAAGTACACCGTGATGTTCGACAGCCTCTCCAGCTCCCGCAGCCTTCGCTTCGGCGCACCACTCGACCCGCTAAAGTAAACTCGCAGCCTTCGTCTATATTCGACAGTCGACCCGCTAAAGTAAAAATGAGAAAAGACACCCTATATGTAAGCGACTTGGACGGTACCCTCCTGGGCACAGACAGTCGCATATCCTCCCGTTCATCCGAAATAATCAGCGGCCTCAGCCGCCAAGGAGCCAAGATAACCGTCGCCACAGCGCGCACGCCTGCTACTGTGGTGCCACTACTCGCGAATACCTACACCACTCCTCCGGCGGTAGTGATGACGGGCACGGCCTATTGGTTGCGTACGCTCGACACCTTCCGCGACCCACACTTTGTGCCTGCTGCTGACGTCCTCGCCGCACTCGAATTCTGCCGCACACACGACGTCCATCCCTTCGTCTATACGATGGCACCGGATGGCCGCAGTCTCGATGTCTACCACGCAGCGAAAGTCCTCAATAAGGCCGAAGAATCCTTCTATCTCGAGCGCCGCGGTCTTGAGCTTAAACGCTTCCACCTCGGCACCCCTGCCCCATCACGCGCAGCCTCCCTTGGCCGAGGCCACAGTACATCTGCTGACGACAGCGGTGAATCAACTACCATGCTACTCTACGCTATGGGCGATGAGGAGAAAATTCGTCCCGCTGCCGAGGCCTTCAGGGACGTCACAGACTGCTCTGTATGCTGCTATCCCGACATCTTCAATCCGCATGTGTGGAACTTCGAAGTGTTCCCTCCGGGCATCTCGAAGGCCGGCGCTGTGGAGCGCCTATGCGACGAGGAAGGTGCGTCCCGACTGGTTGTTTTCGGCGACAGTCTCAACGACCTGCCGATGTTCGAGATAGCCGACATCGCCGTAGCCGTTGCAAACGCCCTTCCGGAAGTACGCGCCGCCGCGGATATTATCATCGACCCGAACTACACCGACTCCGTTGCCCGCTTCATCGCCGAAGACTGAACGGAAGATAACGAAGGCTACCAAGCGCCATAAAATCAATCCCTTCTCTCACGTTGGGTCGCTCCACGGAGCGACCGCCAACAAGGTATATGGTCGCCTGAAAGTCAGCTGGTTGTAGCCCGGAAACGGTCACTCCATGGAGTGACCCTACGTCATTATGCGCCACCCCCTACTTCATAACCCATCACTCATAACTCATACTTATTTAAACCTCTCCGCGTATCTCTGCTCCTCTGCGTGCCCTCTGCGTGAGACTAATTCTTCATGCGTCCTTTCTGTGTCGCTCCTTTCAAGGATTTGGCTCACGCAGAGGAAGCGCAGAGGAGCAGAGGAACGCAGAGGGGGGCGAGCCACGCTTCGTCAGTGCACTTGACAAAAATAGCTCCCCTGACGTAGGGTCGCTCCATGGCGCGACGGCCGATCGGCTCATTTCCGCCATGTTGACGGACGCTCCATGGAGCGTCCCTACGTTATTCGCAACACATTCTTTCGGCGGGTAGGAATGAAACAAGAGGGTGAGTCTTTGTGACTCACCCTCTTGGCTTATCAGATGGGATGGGATTACTGGAGCTTGAAGGTCACAGGGAGTGTGTAGGTTACCTTCACGGGCTGACCGTTGTTACGGCCGGGGATCCACTTGGGCATCGACTTAATCACGCGGACAGCCTCTTTGTCGAGAGCCGGGTGACGGGGACGAACTACACGAACGTTTGTGATTTCACCGTTCTTGCCTACAACGAACTCTACTACAACACGACCCTGGATGCCTTCTTCGGAGGCAGCGGAAGGATAAACGATGTTGTTGCCGAGCCATTTGTACATTTCGGCTTCACCACCGGGGAATTCAGGCTTCTGTTCTACCATGGCGATGTTCATGGGCTGTTCATCCTCAACCTTGGGAGCTGCGATTACCTCTTCCTTGATGGCAATCTTGTTGAGGTCATTGGTACCTTCGGTAACGTCGATGGCACCGGCCTGTGCTTCGTTCTGGAGTACTTCTTCCTGGTTCTTCACCTGCTTGTCTTCCTCGATCTTATCATCTTCCACGATGAGGAGGTCGGTGATACGCTGCTGATTGGCAACTTCTTCGGGGGCGACAACTTCTTCAGGTTCGGGCATCTGGAACTGTTCTTCCTCTTCGATTTCCTCTTCTTCCTCTACGTTGTCGAGGGTGGTAATCTCCTGAGTTGTGGTAGCCACAATCATTTCCTCTTCAGGCTTGGAGAATACACCGCTGACGGAGAGAATAAGGAGAACGAGAACAACAGCCAAACAGATGAGGACCACGGTGATGGCCTTTGTGTGGCGCGCTACAGAGGATTCGCGGAGCTTATAGGCACCGAAATCCTTGTTTTTGCCTTCGAATACTATATCGCGCCACTCTTTTGAGGTAAGATCTACGTCTTTTGCCATTGCTTTTTGCGATTAAGAGTTAGTTTCTTCCTCCTCGGCAGCGGCGGGAGCAGCAGCGCGGGAGTTGGTGCGGATAGTAGGACGAATGATAGTCTCACCGGACTGCTGCTCGAAGTGCTTGAGCAGGAGAGTGTCAGTGTGAGTGGGGAGCTCGATGCTGTAACGAGAGATCTGGTTGATGTTCATCTCGTCGATAGCATTGATGAGGCCTTCGTAGGTAGTGTTGGGACCGGGCTTGATCACCACAACAGGACGAGTCTTAAGGGAGTCAGAAGCGTTCTTCTTGGCAGCCTGTTCGAATTCTTCCTTGGTGATTTCCTTGTTCTTCCACTGTTCCTTGAGCTTGGTGTATTCAGCCATAACCTCCTTGTTCTTGTTGAGGAGGATTTTGCGGATACCCTGAGCCTCGTGGTTCATGTTACCGATGAACTGCTCTTTCTGGAGATACTTGGAGGTAGAGAAGGTGGTATCGGCAATACCTTCGTAGTAGTAGATATTGTGGATAGTCTTACCTGTCTCGGCGTCAACGCGGGGTTTGTCGCCGTTGTACTCGGTATCGAGAATGAGTGTGATAGCCTCCGACTGCTTTGCCTGGCTCTGCTGTTCTTTCTTCACATCCTCGTTGGTAGGAAGAACGATCTGCAGGGTCTGCGACTTGATCATCGTAGTACAAAGCATGAAGAAGGTAATCAGAAGCATGTTCATATCCACCATGGGCGTAAAGTCCACATGGATAGACATCTTCTTCTGGGCGCCTTTTTTCTTTTTTCCGCCGCCCGATGATTGTTCTATTTGAGCCATGGGTCTTTAATTAATTGGTGGGTTCGTTTTCGGATTTGAGAGCAGTCATGAGGCTGAATTTGTTGAGCTTCATAGTCTGCAGGTTGTCGAATACGAGCTGTACGGTGGTGAAGGGGGTGTCCTTGTCGGCCTTGATGGCGATACCCTGGCCCTTACGCATGAGTGCGGTGTAGAGGTTGGATACCTGAGCTCGTTCTTCGGGGGTCAGACCTTCGGTCTGGTCGTTGTTGATACGCTGAGCGACGTTGTAGATGGCTTTGAGCCAAATCTGGAAGTCGTTGAGGCGACCATCGCGGTTTTTGTTGCCGTCGATAGGAATGCCGACTTCGGGATTTGTCATGTCGCCAAGGAATTTGTCGCGCTCGGTAACAGACATAGACAGGACTTTGGGGAGCGACGCGAAGGGCACACCGATCATGTTGGTGGTACGGAACTGTGCCTTCTGGTTTTCGTCGAGGACGATGCGATTGTTCTTGTGCTGGTCGTTGTAGACGGAGATAGCTTCGTCGAGCATGAGTCCGCGGATTTTTTCGCTGGACAGAGTCGAGTCGGCATCGCCGGTGAACGAGATGAAGAGTTTACCTTCAGCGACAGTGGGGTCATCGAGCTTGCCGGATTTGTCGGCCGATGATACCAGAACGGTCACCAGGTTGTTCATAGGCACCTTTTCTTCGGATACTGAAGAGGGGGTGTATACGATGGTGGGTTCTTTCTGCAGGAAGGTAGAAGTCAACATGAAGAAAGTAAGCAAAAGAACAGTCACGTCGCTCATCGCGGTCATGTCGATGAGTGTGCTTTTTCTTTTAATTTTTACTTTTCCCATATTTACCTTTACAGTTTGGAAGTTACACTAAGATAAACGGGGATCAGTGAGTAGCGGCAAATGTTTGCACGATTGAGAAACCGATTTCGTCGATAGCGTAGGTGAGGTTGTCGATCTTGTTGGTG